>JAYZBD010000042.1:0-9577 GCA_036339395.1 Planctomycetota bacterium
CTCGAAGGTTGTTCCCTTTCCCTCCCTGTAGGGCCCAGTCTGACCTCCGTGATTTCCGTAACTGAGCCAGGGACCGTTGTCCGAGGCGAAGATGACAAGGGTGTCATCATCCAGGTCCAGTTCCTGGAGGGTCTCGAGTACCTGCCCGACCGACCAGTCGATTTCCCCGATGACATCGGCATAGAGTCCGAGCCCGGTCATCCCGTCACGCTCCTGGTTGACGAAGAGCGGGACGTGGGGCATCGGGTGGGCCAGGTAGACGAAGAAGGGTTCGTCACGATGCTCCTTCATGAACTTCACTGCTCGCTGGGTGAACTCGGTGGTGAACCGACGCTGGTCCGGCTGCAATTCGATGGTCTCGCCATTTTCGATCAGCGGCAGAGGTGGGTATGTGCTCTTGCGTGCGGTCGGATGATTCGGCCACATGTCGTTCGAGTAGGGGATGCCGAAGGAGTCGTCGAAGCCGTGCTCGGGTGGAAGGAACATCGGGTGGTGGCCCAGATGCCATTTGCCGTAATGGGCTGTCGCGTAGCCCCGGTCCTTGCAGAGTTCGGCAAGTGTCGTCTCATCGGGATTGATTCCATGCTTCGCATGCGGGCCAAGCGCACCGGCTATGCCCACGCGATTGGGGTAGCAACCCGTCAGCAGCGCAGTCCTGGAGGCCGAGCAGACAGGCTGGGCCGTGTAGAAGTCGGTGAACCGGCGACCTTCTTCGGCCATGCGGTCGATGTTCGGTGTCTTTACGTGGCGACCGCCATTGGCACCGACATCGAACCAGCCCTGGTCGTCGGTGTAGATGATGACGATGTTCGGTGGGCGGACATCACCGGGCTGGCCTGGGGCAATACTGGCGAGGGCAAGGATGAAGGATGACAGGAGCATGACCGGGAGTATACTCCGGCATGCGCCGTCTTCTTCCACTTCTTCTGCTCATCCTGCCTGCAACGTCGCAGGGACTGGCGTCGAATGTGGACGATGCGCCTCCGAACATCCTGTTGATCTACACGGATGATCATTCAGCGGCCGCGGTCAGTTGCTACGGGTCGCGCATCAACTCGACACCGAACATCGATCGAATCGCACGTGAGGGGCTTCGCTTCGACAATGCCTTCTGCACGAACGCGATCTGCGCACCATGCCGTGCCGTCGTGCTCACCGGGGTTCACAGCCATGTCAACGGACTCATGGACAATGGTGATGTCTTTGATGGTTCCCAGCCTACGTTTCCCCAGCTGCTCCAGGGAGCCGGGTACCAGACGGCATTGATCGGCAAGTGGCACCTGAAGACGGATCCCACGGGCTTCGATCATTGGGCGGTACTTCCCGGCCAGGGCGATTACTACAACCCGGACTTCATCACGCCCGAGGGGAAGACCAGGGACGAGGGGTACGTGACCGATCTCGTGACGGACCGCTCGATCTCATGGCTCGAAGACAAGTGGGACCGGGATCAGCCGTTTCTCCTGATGGCGCAGCACAAGGCGCCGCACCGGAGCTGGATGCCCGGTCCGGATCATCTCGATCTCTACGCCGATGTCGAGATGCCCGAGCCTGAGACGCTCTTCGATGACTACGACACCCGTGGTTCGTCCGCCCACGAGCAGGAGATGGAGATCGATCGGCACATGTACCTCCACTACGACCTGAAGATCGAACCCACCGACGAGGAACTGGCGGAACTCCAGGGTCCTGACCGGTGGATCAATGGAATGCGTGAACGCCTGACGCCTGCGCAACTGGCTGCCTGGGACGCGGCGTTCCGCCCGAGGAATGCAGCTTTTCGAGCAGCAGGACTGGAAGGCAGGGACCTGGTTCGCTGGAAGTACCAGCGGTACATCAAGAACTACCTTCGTTGCATCGCATCCGTCGATGACAACATAGGCCGCCTGCTCGACTGGCTTGATGAAGAGGGACTCGCTGAGAACACCATCGTGATCTACACGTCCGACCAGGGCTTCTTCCTTGGTGAACACGGGTGGTATGACAAGCGTTTCATGTACGAGCCGTCATTGAAGGTGCCCATGGTTGTCCGGTGGCCGGGCCGGGTTGAGCCTGGTTCAACCGAGGAGGCTCTCGTGCAGAACCTGGACCTGGCCCAGACGTTTCTCGATGTTGCAGGCGTCGAAGCTCCGGATCGGATGCAGGGCAGGAGCCTTCTCCCGCACCTTGATGGCGAGGAAGCGGCAGGCTGGCGTGACTCGATCTACTACGAGTACTTCGAGAAAGGAATCCACAATGTGCAACCGCACCAGGGTGTGCGGACCGACCGCTGGAAACTCATGTATTTTCCGGGATCAGACGAGTGGGAACTCTACGACCTGGAAACCGACCCGAACGAGGTCCGGAACCTCGCCTCGGATCCGGCGCATGCAGGACAACTGGACCGCATGAAGTCGGAACTTGATCGACTTCGCGCCTTCTACGGGGTTCCCGGCGAATCCTGAGGCAGTGGTTGCACGCAGCGGAACCCCGTGTGCGACAGGCTGCTGTCGGGTGTCACGGGGGATCGTGCACTGGGCCTGTACCTCGTGCAGAAGTTTGGCCCGCAGAGGAATGACCCACCGCGGGTAATTCTTCGAGGAGCACCGGGAGACTGCCGGTCGATGATGTCCGCTTCCAACGGACCCCTTGGATTCTTCATCGGTGACCTCGAGTACCAGTCTTCCGAGTACCAGTCCTCGCACCATTCCCAGGCATTGCCCGCCATGTCATGGAGGCCATAGCCATTGGGGGGAAAACTCCCGACCGGTGCGGTGGCCTCGTGGCCATCGAGCAGTTCATTCGACGTGGGAAAGACTCCCTGCCAGGTGTTGGCCATCTGGTGGTTGCCAGGGTTGAAGTCATCACCCCAGGTGTAGAGTCGATCCTCGAGACCGCCTCGAGCAGCGCGTTCCCACTGCGCTTCCGTCGGCAGGGCCTTGCCTGCCCAGGTTGCATAGGCATGGGCGTCCTCCCAGGCCACGTGCACCACGGGGTGGTCCATGCGGTCCTCGATCGACGAACCGGGACCCTCCGGCTCTCGCCAGGAAGCGCCAGGTACCAGGCTCCACCACTGCGTGAAGTCGACGAGATTCTCCACCTGTGAAGGATGGGTGAAGACGGCTGATGAGGGAACAAGCATGTCCGCTGGCGCGTCCGGGTAGTCCTCGGCCTTCGGTGTCTGTTCGGCAACCGTGACGTAACCGGTTTCATCGATGAACCTCGAGAACTGCGCGTTCGTCACCTCGTGGCGATCCATGAAGAACCCATCGACCTGGACACGGTGCACTGGTTGTTCCTCCGGGTAGGCCTCATTGCTTCCCATGATGAAGTGCCCTCCTGGAATCCAGGCCATTCCTTTCGGGGGGGGAGCAGGCGCGTATGCATTCCGGTCTGCAACTTCATCGGGCCATGGGACGGCTTCACCGGTTGCCTTCACGATCGAAGGCTGCGCAAGGGCTCTGCCCCGCTCTGAGAGGATTCTGCTCATCTCCCACGTTCGAACTGGTTCAACAGTTGACAGATCATTTCGTTCACCGAGGTCTTCCTCCAGGTCATAGAGTTCAACCCGACCATCAGCATGGAAGAAGATGAGTTTCCAGTTGTCGACCCGCACCGCGGAGAAGGGTTCGATGCCCGGCCCGGGGGCGCCCCATTGGTGGGGCTGGTGAAAGAAGATGATCCTCCCCGGCTCGATGGCCGCTTCGTCTCCTCCAAGCACGCCGCGAAGGTCGGTTCCATCAAGTGGCTGCATGCTGGAGATCAGCGATTGAGCGCCTGCTGCTCCCAGGAGCGTTGGATACCAGTCCTGTGTGACGACAGGGACATCGATTCGTGTGCCGGGTGTCGTAACCCCCGGCCAGCGGACGATTCCGGGAACACGAATGCCACCCTCGTAGGCCGAGCCCTTCCCGCTTCGCAGCGGAGCATTGTGAGTATGGGGCGTTCCACCGCGGGCATGTGCCGAGAGGCCGCCGTTGTCACCGGTGATGACGATGATCGTCTCGTTCTGGATGCCGTGTTCCTCGAGGCGATCAAGAATTTCTCCAAGTGCATTGTCAACCGATTCAACCATCGTGGCATAGGCAGCTTCACGTGGGTGAAGATCCGGGTAGTGGTCCAGCAGTCTCTTGTTGGCCATGATGGGCGTATGCACCGCGTAGGGTGCGAAATGGAGAAAGAAGGGTCGATTGCCGGCGATGGCTTCATCCATGGCTTCCACTGCCTCGGTTGCCAGCGCTTCCGTGAGGTAGATGTCCTGGCCGTGGTACTGCTCCATCCCGGGCACATCCCAGACCGTTTCCTTCGAGAACTCGGTTTCGCTCTTTGCATTCATGAAGTGATGCGTGCCGTAGTAACTGCCTGGCGCACCTGAAGCATGCCCGGCGATGTTGGCATCGAATCCGATTCGCACCGGGTCTGCCGCGTGGGTGTCATGGGCACCGAAATGAGCCTTTCCGACATGGATCGTGGCATAGCCTGCACGTCGCAGCAGCATGGGCAACGTGTCATCCTCGGCACCGATGCCATTCATCTCCCAGGCTGGTGCAGCGAGGGTCGGGTGGTCACGGGACGTGTCGCGATCCTTGTGGAGGGTCCAGAACGTGATGTTGGTTCGAGCAGGCGACTGGCCCGTCATGAGGCTTGTTCGAGTCGGCGTGCAGACCGGCGCAGCGGCGTAGTTGTTCGTCAGGATGGTTCCAGAAGCCGCTACGCGTTCCATATTGGGTGTTCGGTAGCGGGCGTTGAAGGCGGTGGCCTCTTCGTGCATGGGGACGGATGTGTCCTGCCAGCCCCAGTCATCGACATGGACGACGATGATGTTGGGCTGGGACATGCACAGGGATGCAGAAACAATGATGGTCTGGACGAACATGAAGCCAGTCTACGCCGAGACCTGCCATCGAGTCGGCGGATCTTGCGATGCCCGCACCTCGCCGATACGGTGCAGCCAGCCGATGCATCCCCCCGGCACCTTGGAAGGAGGGAACGATGAGACACGCATGTTGGATTCCATTCCTGCTCCTGCTTGCCGGGTGCCAAGCTGCCCCTGGATCTTCCGAGGGTGCAAAGCCGAACATCGTGCTGATCCTGACCGATGATGCCGGCTATGCCGATTTTGGTTTCACGGGGTGCCCCGATTTCACCACTCCCAACATCGATCGCATCGCGGCCGAGGGCGTGATTTGTACGGACGGGTATGTCACGGCCTCGGTCTGCTGTCCGTCGCGTGCAGGGCTCATGACGGGTCGGTACCAGCAGCGATTCGGTCACGAGGTCAACCTGCTGGCAGGAACCCCGCAGTACGCGACACAGGGACTTCCGCAGGAGGAAACAACTGTTGCGGATCGACTTCGGGAACTGGGCTATGCAACCTGTGCGCTGGGCAAGTGGCATCTTGGTGTCGCGGAAGGCTACCACCCGATGGATCGTGGCTTCGACGAGTACTACGGGTGCCTGGCAGGCTCCAGGAGTTACTGGCCCTACGACGAGGCACCGAAACATGGCAAGGGGCTGATGCGAAATCGAGAGCCCATCGGGAAGGAAGCGGAGGGGACATACTTCACCGACCTGCTGACCGATGAAGCGGTCGACTTCATCGATCGGCACGCCGATGAACCCTTCTTCCTCTATGTCTCCTACACGGCCGTGCACACTCCCATGCATGCCAGGGAGGATCTGCTTGAGCAGCATGCGGAGATCGAGCCGGAGCGTCGCCGGAAACTGGCAGCCATGACGACCTCGCTGGATGACGGAGTCGGACGGATTCTCGATGCCCTGCAGGAGCAGGGGATCGACGAGAACACGCTGGTGATCTTCGTCAATGACAACGGGGGGGCGACGAACAATGCTTCCAACAACGGGATCTACCGTGGCATGAAGGGTTCGAAATGGGAAGGTGGCATCAGGATTCCCTACGCGATGAGGTGGCCGGATCGCCTGCCCGCGGGCGGGAGTTTCGAGCACCCGGTCAGCACGCTCGACATCTTTCCAACAGCGGTTTCGGCAGCGGGAGGGGACATCAGGTTCCAGGATGCTGTTGATGGTGTCGACCTGCAGCCGTACCTCGCCGGGGAAGATGCGGGGTCACCCCATGACCGCCTGTTCTGGCGTCGCTCGGTCGCCTCGGCCATGCGGGAGGGTGATTGGAAACTCATCAAGGTCAAGGGCAATCCTGTCCTGCTGTTCAACCTGGCGGATGATCCATCGGAGACGAACAACCTCGCAGAGGTGTACCCCGATCGCGTTGCTTCAATGAGCGCACACCTGGAAACATGGGATGCGCAACTGGCCGAACCAAGGTGGGGGCACGCCAAGCGGTATCGTGAATACCAGGTCCTCAAGCACCGCATGGAAGTGCAGGGGCGTGAAGCGGAGCGGAAACTTCCGTAGTGTTGTGCTTCAGACAGCATCGAAACTGCATGGAGATATGCACATGAGTTTCAAGTCGGACAACTTCGCGGGCATCATGACGATGCTCGGGCTCCTCGCGGGCATCTACATTCTTCTATACATCTTCGATACCGATTGGAAGTTGGATCTTGCCATCGTGGGTGGGTTCGCACTGGTCTGTGCCATCAAGGTGTGGATGGATACAGAAGATGAAAAGAACACGACGAAGGGGGGATGACCCGCCCTTCGTCGTGATTCTATTTCTTCGTCGATCATCCAAGCAGCAGAATGCGCGGCTTGCTGATCAGTTCCCGGCCTTGACCTTTGCCACGTAGGCCGTCTTCTTGTCATCATTCATGCGTTCGAAACGTCCCTTGCAGCCGTTTCCACAGAACCCGACGGTCGAGCCGTCCCAGGTGCTGCTTGGGCTGGTGTCCTTGAGCTTCTTGCCGGACATCGGGCAGGAGTCGTTCATCATGCCGAGGCTGGCTGATTTCTGGCCGCATGGGCAGGGATCGGCACAGGTACAGGGATCGCACTTGCATCCTGCTGTGGACATCGAGGACTTGCAGCCGGGCACAATGGCCAGGGCTGCAATGGCAAGCATTGATACGGCGAGCAACTTATTCATGGTCTTCTCCTCCAGGAGGTGTTCAGGGTGTAGAGGAGGAGTATAACTCGGTTGAAGTTGATGGGGATAGTGGGTCAGAGTAGGCTTTGCAGACCCCGGGGGGGCTCTACGAGGAAGGCCAGCCATGCACTTGAACAAATCGTTCCTCCTTGGGGGAATCTACCTTGGAACGATGGCCATCCTTTGTGGTTGTGGGGGGTCGGATACCAAGGCCAGCCAGGCGCCTCCACCAGCGCCTGTTACCGCTGTAAAGGCCCTCTCAGAGGACATCCCCGACTATCGCTATTACCCCGGTATCACGCAGGCCGTGCTGCAGGCGGACATCGTTGCTCGCGTGTCGGGCTACCTCGAGGAGCGCAATTTCGTCGAGGGTGAGCACGTGGACGCCGGTCAACGGCTCTACCTCATCCAGCAGGCCGAGTACCAGGCCGATCTCGTGCAGGCAGAGGCTCAACTTGCCGACGCGAGTGCCCAGGCGAATTTTGCCCGCTACACGCTCGAGCAGACCGAGGCCGCGTTCGAGGGTGGCGCTGCCACCGTCTATGAACTCGACCAGGCCAACTCGCAGTTCAAGGAATCCATGGCCCAGGTCGAATCGGCCCGTGCCCAGCTCATGAATGCCGAGTTGAACCTCTCGTACACGGATGTCATTGCTCCCTTTGAAGGTCGCATGGGCCAGACCCATGTGAACGTGGGCAACCTGGTAGGCCCATCATCAACCTCGACCCTGGGAACGCTGGTGATGCTCGACCCGATGCGCGTGGTGTTCGAGCCGGCAGGGTCGGAACTTGTCCACTTCCTGAAGGCCGACTCGAGCGGCACCGTTCCCGTGCAGGTCACGATCAACGAGGCTGGGGGGTCCAAGGTAGTCTTCAACGGGTCCCTCGACCTTGTGAACAACAAGGTTACCCAGTCGACGTCGACCTTCCTGGCTCGCGCGGTGTTCGCAAATCCAGATGAGTATGTGCTGCCGGGGCTCTACGTGTCGATCCGTGTCCGACTCGACACGATCAAGGGCGCGGTGATGCTGCCCGATGCGGCATTCAGAAGCACCCCGACCTCCCAGTATGTCTACGTCGTTGATTCCAAGAACACGCTGCAGAGGCGTACTGTCAAGACCGGGAATCTCTACAACGGGCTGAGACAGGTCACGAGTGGACTCAAGGCTGGCGACGTGGTCGTGGTCGAGGGGAGCCCGATGTTTGTCAAGCAGGGGGCACAGGTCAAGCCAACCATCGTCGATTCGCATGACTACGTGTCCAAGCACCAGTCTGAAGAGAAGGATGCATCCAAGGCTGGGGGCACGAGCAACACACAGGAAGATCAAGGCGACGATTCCCAGTGATCAGTTTCTTCATTCACCGCCCGATCTTCGCCTGTTCCCTTGCGCTGTTGATGCTTCTTGCCGGGGTGGCATGCATCCTGACCCTGCCGATTGCGCAGTACCCGGACATCGTTCCCGGAACCGTCCAGGTCACTTCAAGTTACCCAGGCGCCGGCGCCGAGACGACGGCTCGCGTCATCACGATGCCGCTTGAACAGCAGATCAACGGCGTGGAGGGCATGATCTACATGTCCTCCAACTCCACGAGCAACGGCGCATCTGCGGTCACGGTGACCTTCGAGATCGGATACGACCTGGACATAGCCGCCGTCGATGTGCAGAACAGGGTCCAGACTGCAGAGGCCCAGTTGCCCGAGGAAACACAGAAGGCGGGCATCTCGGTCATCAAGCAGTCTCAGGACATTGCGTTGATCCTGTCCCTGAACTCCCCGGGTGAGAGTTATGACAGTTCATTCCTGGGCAACTATGCCCAGATCAACCTGATCGATCCGCTCTCCCGCGTGCAGGGGGTCGGCTCCATGACGATCTTCGGTCTGCAGAACTACTCGATCAGGATCTGGCTCGACCCGGAGAAGATGGCCGCCATGGGTATCACCGCCACCGAGGTGACCCAGGCCGTCTCGAACCAGAACCAGGATCTCGCGGCAGGAAACATCGGGCAACCTCCCGTTGAAGGGCAACCGGCCATCCAGTACCAGTTGTCGACCTTGGGCCAGTTGCAGAACCCGGAGGACTTCGAGGACATCGTCGTCCGGGCGACGAACGATGGATCGGTGGTTCGCATTCGTGACATCGGTCGTGCTGAACTTGGAGCATCGAGCTACACATCCACGACCTACTTGAGCAAGAAGCCCACCTCGACGATCGCCGTCTACCAGTTGCCCGGCGCCAATGCCCTGCAGGTTTCCAAGGCCGTCCAGAAAGCCATGGAAGACCTGTCGGAGAACTTCCCGGACGACATCGAGTATGAGGTGACCTTCGACATCACCGAGTTCGTCCGTGTCTCGATGGAGGAACTGGTCATCACCCTCGTGGAGGCCATCCTCCTGGTGGTTCTCGTTGTATTCGTATTCCTGCAGAACTGGCGGACGACCCTGATCCCGATCATCGCCATCCCGGTGTCGCTCGTCGGCACCTTTGCAGTCATGGCGGCCTTCGGTTTCTCGATCAACACGTTGACTTTGCTGGGACTTGTACTTGCCGTCGGCCTCGTGGTCGACGATGCCATC
>JAYZBD010000043.1:0-12069 GCA_036339395.1 Planctomycetota bacterium
TATGACCAGTACAGTGCCTCCAGGTCATCGACAGCATCATGAGAACGCACAGACGCTCGCCTGGGCTGCGGAATGATGCCACGACGATCCAACTCTGCATACAGACGCTCTTCAACCGACGGAATCAGGTGGACAGCGTCCATGGGATCGCTCCCGTCAATCTGCTCGCATATCACTTCCAGCGAGATGGCACGGTAGAGCAGTCGCGCTTCGCGTGGCATGGCTTCAACGGGCTGCTTCAACCGGTCCTCGATGACGCGACCGGCCGGGTTCCATGCTTGAAGAACCAGGCGAAGGTGAAGCATGCTTGTCCAGCGGAGATCCGTCTCCACTGCGTCAAGTTGAGCGACAGATGGCACCCTGGGCATGAGTTCCAGTCCTTCCGCTGCCCTGCCCTGGAGCGACTTCAAGGCCTCTATATCACGCTCTGGAGTTCCAGGCTCCGTGCCGGGGGATTCTGTTGCTCCCAGGCAAGCGGGATGAGGGAGCCCGATGCGACATCCCTCCTCTTCGAGAACGGCATCACCCACCCTGCCTGGAGAAGTCCATGGAAGTGGAATCGCGGCAAGTCGACGTCGGCGAATCCGAAGCACGGCTCGATGAAGTGCATCTGGACTCTTACCGAAGTGATCGGCAATACGGCGTGTCGCCACCCCCCTGCGACGTGCACGAACAGTCAACTCGATGTCACGATCACGCAGAGGACCATGTTCCTTGAAGAGCGGAGCAGGAGCCCTTGACTCGTTCCGGCGAAGCAGCCGACGGATCGTCTCATGTCCCCGGCCTGATTCTGATGCAAGACGAGCAGAGATGTCATTGAGCGAGGAACCGGGAACTTCAGCGACCAGTTCCCCTGCCCTCTGGATCAACGAAGCACGTTCTTCCCGGCTCATCCGTGTCATGTTCGAAGCTCGGACGATACGTTCTCCATGCCTGCGGAGAAAACGCTCAAGCGCATCTGGAAAACAGGAAAGAATGCGTCGCCCCGACTCCCCACGAACCCAGTGCATCACAAGGCCGTCCTTGCGACAACGTTGAAGCGTGCGGCGGGACACACCCAACCTTCGTGCCACCTCGTCCATCGATACGGCACACCCGCGTGGCTGATCTGGATCAAGTGCCAAGTCCCAGCTGAGTCGCTGGATGAAATTGACAAGGTCCCTGGACAGGGCGTCCCCGACAACGGATGTCGATGTGCCAGGCCGATCGGTCCGGTAGGACGTAATTCGAAACACGATGAAATCGTCTGGATAGAGACGACCCGGCTCGATGTCATCGAGCAACTGTTCCGCAGCGTTCATCTGCCGATGGTGGGTTTCATCCGGTGCGTATTCAAGTTGCCGAAGGAGTTCCTGCAGGACGACGCTCGTGAATGAAGCCGTTCGTGGCATTTCATGCCCCTGGGAAACAAAGCGGTCGGCACTGCTCGACGAGGCCGTGGGCTGCTGCAAGTTCGAAGAATCGTTCAAGTCCCTCACGCTGCAGTTGTCCGAACTCATAGCGGATACCAGATGACAGGTATTCCTCCGCCATGTCCAGTGGCCAGTTTCTAGCCCGGCTCTCCCTGCCGACGAGATTCTCGGAATGCAACCTGTTGTAGCGGTGCTGTCGATCAAGAACACTGACAATCCTTCGAGCATCGACCGGATCGAGATCGGCTCCGGCAAGCCAGATCCCGAACAGGAAGGGAAGCCCGGTCAACTCATGCCACGCTTCCCCCAGGTCCATCTGGTACGGGTAGCGGCCTGGAGGCGGCGAACCGGAAATGACCTTGTCCCCGATCAGCATGACTGCCGGGGGCCATTCAACATTTTCGACTTCGGCATCGAATGGAACGACCTTCACTTGACGTGAATAACCTTCACGCAGGAGTACCTGGAGCAGTACGACCGACGTATGGCTGTCCGAGTCACAGGAAACCTCGTCAAGAGTCTCGAATGGCACTGTTGAATACAGGCGGACGGTCTGCGTTGCGCCGATGCAGCCAAGCGAAGGCGCCGGCAGAATGACCAGTGGCACCGTGGACTGCTGGTAATCGATCGAAGAGCAGAGGGCTGCATCGACCTCACCCTGTTCAAGCAGGTTGATCAACCCGCTTGGAACCGCCTCGGTCAGGCAGATGTCATCACAGACCTCGAGCCCCGAGATGATGGGCTGGGTATTGAGGAACCTTACGACTCCAAGCCGGAGTGGCTGCACGAGCGACTTCGCTTCCATCGTCACAGTATATGCGGGTGTCCGACGCTTCCCGACGACCTGGCAACCACCCCCTTGTACTGCAGGGAATGGGCTGGCGAGGGTTCATGATTCGTCGAGCCCGGGAAGCGCGAGAGCAAGGTGGTGCGGCCCGCAGGCGGCTCCGCGTATTCGTCTCGCTTCCAGGGCTCGAGGATCATGTAAGGCCACGCTCGGCGCCGGACTGTCTATCGGCCTGCTGCACATGCTGCACCAGCATTTGAAGTACAGGGCTGGTCCGATTCGAATCGACTGAATTATCACACCTTGCACGGTATCCGGACGCTGGAATCAGCCGGTAGCCATCCGTTCTTCCGGACCTATTGTCTCGACGAGGGCGACATCACCCTCGTATCGACGTGGGATCCGGGCATGAAGACATGTAAGCAGGGCATGCGGTTTGAGGCCGGCCGATTCGGCAAGCGAAAGGAGACCATTCGGCGAATCCGGCCTGCGAGAGAGCAGTTCCACACCCACTCCAAGTCCCTCCCCCCCGAGAAGTGGAAGGAGGTCCGTGAGATCGATGATCACCTGGTCCATGCTGACCGTCCCAACCACGGGTGCGTACCCGAGCAGTTGATCCTGTTTCAGCAGACCCACGACACGTTCCTTCTGCAAGTCGACTGCCTCCTGTGAAATCAGGGGATAGCCGTCGGCATATCCGACCGGGACGACTCCGAGCACGCTGTTGCGTCTTGCCTGCCATTGACCGTCATAGCCGACATGTTCACCTTCCTCGACTTCTCGAACCTGGATGACACGGCTTGTCCAGCGAACAACTGGTTCGAGTGTCTTCGCTTCGGGGCTTGCATCTCGAACAGGACCCGGTGGACAGGCTCCTGCCCAGGCCAGTCCGATGCGAACCATCGTCCTGTGGAAGGCCGGTCCACGGAATACCGCAGCGGTGTTTGCACAATGAACAAGGCAGTCACTGTCGATCCGGTCAATACTGGCATCGAGGACTGCATCGAAGATCGCCCTCTGCTGGATCGTTTTCTCCTCGCTGCTTGCTGATGAACTGAAATGTGTACACACTCCTGCAAGATGCAGTTGCCGGTGATCCACGATGCGGTCAAGGAGTCCGGGTGCGGATTCGGCAGGACATCCCCCACGGTGCATTCCCGTATCTACCTTCAAGTGAAGGTGCAGCAACTGGCCCAACTCCATGGCAAGTTCCTGGAGACAGTCGAGGTGGTCGTCATCATGCACCACGAAATGAACCTGCCCCGTACGAATGCCCTCGTACAGGTCATCGACAGGGGATACGTGTCGAACAGGCATGAGAACGAGGATCGGCAAACGACTCACGGGCGAAATCAACTCTGTTGCTTCACGAGGCGTGTAGACGGCAAGCATCTTCGCCCCGGCTGACTCCATGGCAGGGGCGATCCTCCTCGCTCCGAGCCCGTAGGCATCTGCCTTCACCACTGGACAGAGTCGGCAATTTGGACCGATCACCTGGCGCAATCTCTGGAGATTGCGATTGACTGCGGAAAGGTCGATATCGAGTCGGCTCAGTTCATCCATGGAGGGAAAGTGGGAGCATCCTTGCTCCTCCCTTGTATCGTCAACGCCATGATCCTACCATGTCCGACTCTTCGGGGTGCATGAAGCAAATCCCGACCACAACAGCAGCAACAGCAGCAACATGAGCGAAATTTTTTCAACGTCAACCTCGTTCGCCGACCTCGGCCTGCGACCTGATCTCCTCCAGGGGATCGAGGACCAGGGGTTCGAGTTCCCGACGATGATCCAGGCCACCCTGATTCCCCCTGCCCTGGAAGGCAGGGATATCCTGGGCCAGTCCAAGACCGGCACGGGCAAGACGGCCGCCTTCGGGCTGCCAGCCCTCCAAATTGCCGACAAGGGTTCACCCTTCGCCTGCCTCTGCCTTGTTCCTACACGTGAACTGGCCATCCAGGTTGCTCGGGAATGCAGGGAACTTGGTCGGCACACCGGCCTGAAGGTCCTTCCTGTCTACGGTGGCCAGTCGATCAATACCCAGGCCGAGAAGCTGAAGAAGAAGCCCCAGATCATCATCGGCACCCCCGGCCGTGTCATGGACATGAACCAGAGGGGACTCCTCCCCTACGATCGGATCAAGTTGGCCATCCTTGATGAAGTAGACCGGATGCTGGACATCGGGTTCCGCGATGACATCAGGAAGATCCTGGGAACGATGAAGCAGAAACACCAGACGATCTTCGTCTCTGCAACCATCTCGGACGAGATCGAACGACTCGCACGAAAGTACATGCATGATCCCGTCGAACTGTCCGCAGTTGATGCTTCGAGTCTCACTGTTGCCCAGGTGGACCAGTCCTGCGTCGGTGTCCAGGAATGGGACAAGCGCAGCCTCCTTGAACACGTGATCAAGGTGGAAAAACCTGATCTTGCACTCGTGTTCTGCCGTATGAAGGTCACGGTTGACAAGGTCGCAAGCTTCCTGCAGAAGAAGAAGATCGATGCCGTGGTCCTCCATGCCAATCTTCACCAGGGTGCGAGAAACAAGGTGATGGACAAGTTGCGCAATCGTGAAGTGCATGTTGTCGTTGCATCTGATCTTGCCGCAAGAGGGATTGATGTCGATGACATCACGCATGTCATCAACTACGACGTCCCCGAGGATCCGGAGGTCTACGTTCACCGGATCGGTCGTACGGCACGGAAGGGAATGAAGGGGAAGGCGATCATGTTCGTCACCCCCGACCAGGCGGACCTCCTCTCGAGCATCGAGAAACTCACCAACGTCGAGATCCACCAGCATCGCTACGAGGACTTCAAGCCCGGCCCCGAGCCTCGACGCGTCGTCGAAGAACGGGAAAAAGTGGAAGCCCAGCGTGAAGCCTCCAGGAAGCACAAGGGACGCGTCGTCGACTCCGTTCCCGACGAAGACCAGGGCGTGGATGCAACCAAGTTTCCAGGCGGAATCGTGCCGAAAGCCCTGCCGAAGAAACGACTTGGCGGGCGTATTCGAACGCGAAGGTCCTGAGCCACGCCGTGGCCGAGATCATCCTTCATCCAGAGGTCGAAGCCGCGCTGGTCGCTGCCTCTCCGATCGTTCTCCTGGAATCAGCAGTTCTGACGGCAGGAATGCCGGATGCACCTTGGCGTGACGACTGGGCTCTCGATGCACTGGAAACTGCAGTCCCCGGATGGGATACAACCGTATCTCTGGCACTGGAACTTGGCCGACGGATGGAAGCCTCCGTCCGTGACCATGGAGCCGTACCGTGCATGACCGCCATCATTGATGGGAATCTGCACCTGGGCATTGAACAGGAGTCACTTGCAGGACTCGTCAAGCGTGGACACGGTGCAAAGGCAAGCATGACATCCATTGCCCATGTCATGCAGGCCGGTCGATGTGCCGGGACGACTGTCTCCGGAGCACTCCTGGCATGCAAGGTACTGAACAATTGCCGCGATGAAGACACCAGTTGGGCACCGACCCTGGCAACAGGAGGCATCGGTGGTGTCCACCGCAATTGGCAGGACTCCCCGGATGTCTCAGTGGACCTCCATGCAATGGCGACAACAAGGGCATGCATCGTCGCTTCAGGAAGCAAGTCGATCCTTGATACGTCAGCGACGCTCGAGGTGCTTGAATCAAATGGAGTACCAGTGCTGGGCTGGCAGACCGACCAGTGGCCTGCGTTCATCACGAAAACCCCCGGCGATGCGCCTCGAATCACCCGCATCGAGGAAGCTGCGGAAGTAAAGCGTACCTGTTCAACTCAATGGGATGTACTGAACCTGGAAGCCTCCATCCTCCTCGCCAATCCCCTTGACGAGGCGTTGGCCCTGGACAACGAACTGCACGATCAGCATGCAAATGCTGCGGAACTTGCAGCAGCAGACCGGAATGCAACCGGCATCGATCGAACCCCATTCCTCCTGGGCTACATGGCCGACGCCACGCAGGGTCGGTCTGTCGCGGCGAACCTCGCCCTCCTTCTCGACAATGCCTCCCGGGCTGCGGAGATATCCTGCCTCCTCGCAGGGCCACACCTCGCTTGAAATCCAGCCTTGACACCCCCCCCTCGGGCTGTTCTACTTTGGTCGTGGATACGGGTCGCTCCTGGTGGGCTGACTCGGCTCTGCACCAACCAGTGAAACACCAGAACTCTTCCCTGGATTCACGGCGAGTCCTGCAGGCCAGCACAGTGCAGCCTGCAGCGGAGTCGATCCAACACGAGACCTTACATGAGCACGACGTGCACCGGCATACTTGAATGGCTTTCCGCCACCGAATGTCGAATTCGACAGTTCGATAACGGGATCGTCAAGGACAGCAATGATCCGCTCGTCCCACCACAGATCTCGGAGCAATACAGCCTGAGACCAGCCCAGGAAGTCACTGCAACGGTCGTGGAGAAGAGGCCCAGGCGACGCTCCGGGCGAAAACGTGGATCGCCACGTCCAGTCGTGGAAACGATTCTCTCCATCGAGGGGCTCGACCCCGAGGAAGCAACCGACCGAACCACGTTCGAGGACATTACGGCTATCGACCCTCAACCCAGGCTGTCCCTCGAGCACCCCGGCTGCCCACCCGCCTGCAGGCTCATCGATCTCTTCTGCCCGCTGGGATATGGAACAAGAGGACTCATTGTTGCCCCACCGAAGGCTGGCAAGACGATCCTTCTCCAGAACATAGCCTCGGGCATCAAGATCAACTATCCCGATGTCGAACTGGTCGCCCTGTTGATTGATGAACGGCCGGAGGAGGTCACGGACTTCCGAAGGAATGTACCTGCTCATGTTCTTGCATCATCAAACGACCAGGACATCGATCGCCATATCGAACTGGGAATGCTGGCAATCGACAGGGCCAAGCGCATGCTCGAGACGGGACATGACGTCGTCGTGCTGCTGGACTCACTGACCCGACTGGGCCGTGCTTTCAACAACTCACGTACCTATGCCAACAGTGGCCGTACCATGACCGGGGGTCTCGATTCAACAGCTCTTGAGATTCCCAAGCAGCTCTTCGGTTCCGCGAGAAATGCAGAGGGAGGCGGGTCGTTGACAATCATTGCCACGTGCCTCGTTGATACGGGCTCAAGGGCTGACCAGATCATCTACGAGGAGTTCAAGGGAACCGGAAACATGGAACTCATTCTCGATAGTTCCATTTCAGAATTGCGGCTCTTCCCTGCGATCAACCTTGCCGCATCAGGGACCAGGAAGGAAGACCTGCTGATACCGGAGCAGGAACTGAAGACTGTAACGGCACTTCGAAGACGCTTGATCAACATGAAGCCTCCGACCCAGATCGAGCAGTTGCTGGGTGCCCTGCAACGATTCGAGACCAACGAAGACCTGGTCAAGGGGTAATTCCATGGCACGTTCCGGCCATGCAAAGTCCATTGCCACACTTCTCTATTCAGGTGCCTTGGCCGAAGCAGTCGCCGCATGTGAGGACTCTCTTCACAGGCATCCGAATGATGACGAGGTCCTTGCACTTCATGGGCAGGCTCTTGCCCAACTTCGACGAAGAGATGAGGCCATGGCCAGCATCATGAAGGCCATCCGGCTTGAGCCGAAGCGTCCCGAATACACCACGCTCCTTGGCGAGTTGTACATGAACAGTGGTCGATACCGGGATGCGCTCGTTCAATACGACAAGGCCATCAAGGCGCATTCCCTGTATGACCCCGCCTGGGCAGGAAAGGCTTCAACCTATCTTCGGATGAGCAAGCCTGAGAAAGCCCGAAAGGTCATCGAGCAACGTGTCGAATCCGGCGACATCAGTCCATCAATAGCCGTGCTCCACGCCCGCGTGCTGGTGAAACTGGGTGAAGCCGACACTGCAGTTGACATCCTTCAACCGTACCTGGATGACACATCCCTCCCGATTGAAAACCAACGAAGCGCCTGGTTCTCACTCGGGAGTGCACATGAGAAGACCGGCCGGCTTCCTGATGCATTCGAAGCATATGCTCATGCCAACGGGTTGATTGGCCAACGTTGGAACAGGGCAATGGACGCCGGGATCCATGAACTGACTGCGACGCAGTGCAGTCGAGCCGATCTGCAGGCATGTGCGAACTCTGAAGTAGATGGCTCGCGAATGGTCTTCATCGTTGGACTGCCTCGTTGTGGATCGACACTGACGGAGCAGATCCTTCACAGCCACAATGCAGCTCATGGCATCGGGGAATCTGAACTCCTGCCGATCGTCGCTGCTCGATTCCACGAGCGAGGTGAAAATGGAACCCTGCTCCCGATATCCATGAAGAACCTCGATGAAGAATCACTTGCCGCTGCAGCGTCGGAATACATCGACAAGGCCGCACTCAATGCAGGAGATGCCACCAGGATCATCGACAAGCAGCTTGGCAACTACCTCTACCTGGGATTCATAGAGAAGGCGTTGCCTGGAGCACGCATCATTCACTGCAGAAGAAACCCGATGGACCAGTGCCTCTCGGCCTGGTCAAGGCAGTTCCCTCCAGGTACGAACGCGTGGGCCGACGAACTGGAGTCAGCCGGCGAACTCTACTGCATGTATGAGAATCTCATGGAACACTGGCGCACTACCCTGACCGCCCCGATGCTCGAACTCCGGTACGAAGATCTCGTCCAGGACACGGAAATCCTCTCGAGAAGGATCATCGAGTTCTGCGACCTGGAATGGGACCCGGCATGCCTCAAGTTCTGGGAGAACAAGAGGACCGTCCTGACCATGAGCAGTGACCAGGTGCGGCAGCCGATCTACGACACGGCCCGCAATCGACATCGAGCGTGGGGTGAACTGCTTGACCCCCTGGCCGGTGCCCTTGGCGGCGCAGTCGAACGATACGGTTCCTGATTGCACCAGTACACGAAGTAAAAGAAATCGCCCCGGCCGAAGCCGGGGCGATCGTGTGTGTGTGTGTGTTACGGTGCGACTGCAGGTCAACAAGACCCAGTCGCGGCAGGAACAACTATTCCTGCTCAGGCGCGGCGGCGACGTCGACCAGCGATGCCAGCGAGACCCAGCAGGGCAAGTGCGCCCGGAGCTGGAAGCCACTGGTCATTTGCTGACCATGTCGAACCATCGGCCAACTTGCCTTGGAAGCTGAGATTTCCATAGAGGTCTGAATCAGATCCTCCACCGGCAATCGTCAACTGGGCAATCAGAACTCTACCGTTGACTTCATCACCCTGAGCGTCGTCAGGAGTGACATACCAGGAGCCGTTGCTCGTGGTCACTTCGTCGCCGAAGTTGCTGAAGTCAACCCCTTGGTGCGAAAGTGCATTTCCACCGTCGTCTGGATTCTGATCAACCAGGCCAATCGTGACCCAACTGTCATAATGCAGACTTGAAAATGCGCCGTACAGCAATGGATTGATATCGGTAGACATGTTGCCACCGAAACCATTCTGGTAGAGGCCTGTGCCTCCAAGTGCAAGCGGGTTGTCGGCACTGCCATAGACAGCGTCGAGCCGATCACCTGCGTCAAGGTCCACGTAGATTCGGTACGTGTCGCCATAAGCGGAACTAGCATGCAAATCAGCCGACATACCTTGGTATGCAGCAGATGCAGTGCCCGCAAGGAGCAACACCCCGACTCCGGAACCAACCGAAATCATTCTATTCATGAGATAAATCTCCTCCCTCTCTGTACAGAGTTAGCAGTGTGCAGTCCTTCTCAAACTGAAGGTCTTGTACCAGCCATGTGCGCCACCGCCTGCACACCAGCGCGGCGGACCGGTACCGCCTCCAACATTTTCTTCCACGCTCCAAATTATCCCCATAGAGCACCCCGTCAATGGCAAACTCATCATTCATTCCCAATTTCTATCTATTACCAGATCACTGTTTTTCCGGCTTTAAAGTCTGTTACCCCCCGTTTGAAGACTCCACAGAGGCCATTACAACTTGCTTTCAAACTGTCAACATCTATTTCAAAGTTCAATACGTGTTTACAGGATCCTCAAGACCATTTGCATGGAGTTTCCAGCATAAGAAATCGCCCTGGGCCAGGCCCAGGGCGATTCGTGTGTGCGTTTGGAAGGACCATGTATCCCAACAAGGGACCTTGATCCATGATCTCTTTACTCCGGGAAGAGGCAAAACCACTTCCCATGTTCCTGCAAGGACTCAGGCGCGTCGGCGACGACGACCTGCGATGCCTGCAAGACCCAGAAGGGCAAGTGCCCCAGGTGCTGGGAGCCACTGGTCCGTTGCGCCCCAGTTGCTTCCATCAGCAAGCTTGCCTTGGAAGTTGAGGTTGCCATACAGATCAGCATCTGTTCCACCACCAGCAATCGTCAGCTGGGCAATAAGTACCCTGCCACCGACTTCTTGACCCTGGGCATCATCAGGAGTGACGTACCACGAGCCGTTGATCGTGGCCACTTCGTCACCGAAGCCAGAGAAGTCAACACCCTGCTGCGAAAGAGCATTTCCACCGTCGTCTGGATTCTGATCTTGCAGGCCAATCGTGACCCAACTGTCGTAGTACAGACTTGAAAATGCGCCGTACAGCAATGGATTGATATCGGTGGACATGTTGCCCCCGAAACCGTTCTGGTACAGGCCCGGTCCACCAAGAACAAGGCCATTTGCACTTGAGCCGTAGACGGCATCCAAGCGATCTCCCGCGTCCAGGTCCACGTAGATTCGGTACGTATCGCCATAAGCGGAACTGGCATGCAAATCAGCTGACATACCTTGGTATGCAGCAGATGCAGTGCCCGCAAGCAGCAGAACGCCGACTCCGGAACCACATAGGTAATAGGTCTTCATTGACCGTCTCCTCTTCACTAGAAACTGCAGTTATGTGCGAGGTTCTTCTCTCGGAGGTGTCAGCCGACCGGATCACCACCAGGTTCGCACTGGCTGGCGGATCACACGATCACACCTCATCGCTTCCGGTAGTGAAGATACCCCAGTAAAGAGCCCGGTCAAGCCGACGAAGCCATACAAATGAAACAAGGGGCGATATTTGAAGCATGACTTGAAATTACGCACCTAAGACTGTTTCAATGGCATTTTTATCTTTCTTTGAATGTGCTCTCGCTGTGGATGACAGGTGTGATCTTGGTGAATTCACCATGCATACCCCCCGAGAGGAAGGCGGGATACAGCAGGGTAAATCTACTGTAAAAAAGACATCGCCCCGGCAAGAACCGGGGCGATGCAGTACTTCAGAGTGAAACTGATGCCTTCCCTGGGGAAGCCATCGCTTGCCGCACTCAGGCGCGACGTCGACGACGCCCTGCGACACCAGCAAGACCCAGAAGGGCCAGTGCACCAGGTGCGGGAATGGCGAAGTCGTATGAGACGCTCTCGGCGGTCCAGTTGCTTCCATCGGCGAGCTTACCCTGCATGCTGATGGTTCCCACGAGGTGGGAATCATTGCCTGAGGATGTAAACTGCGCGATAAGGACGCGTCCGCCCACTTCCTGACCCTGGGCATCATCCGGGGTGACGTAGAAAGAACCATCGCTGGTGCTTACTTCGTCGGCTCCGAAGTTCATGCCGATGTCTGAAAGTGCGTTGTTTACCTGGTCTTCAAGGCCGATCGTGACCCAGCTGTCATAGATAAGACTGGGAAACGCGCCGTAAAGAGCAGGGTTGATTGCTGCGCTGGTGTCACCACCAAACGCATTCTGATAGAGCGAGCTAGTTGTGCCCATGCTCAACGGATTGGCACCATTACCGTAGACCGCATCAAGACGGTCGCCAGTGCCCAGATCCGCATAGATTCGAGCTGTCCAGTGACCAGAAATGCCATCCGTCGACACGACTTCATAGCTCAGGCCATTGAAAGCAGCACCGGCAGCCGGCGCGAGGAGGAGTGATGCTCCTCCAGCCAAGACTGATACATGCTTCACATTCAT
>JAYZBD010000044.1:0-5907 GCA_036339395.1 Planctomycetota bacterium
ATCAGAAATCAGCCCTGAAAATCAGGCTTCTTGACCCTTTGAAGTGGTATGTCCGATAGGTCAGGCGCGAGTGCGCCGATTCTGCCAGACCCAGGAACCATATTGAAGGATTGCCCACCAACGATCCACCAGCCTTGGCCAGGCTGATCGATCAGGGCCAAACACCGTCTCAGATCTCCACATCCAATAGGAGTTTCGAAATCTGCATCGGTAGCGGATGGCAACCAGTAGAAGCCCCAGGAACCCTGTCAGGAGCAAATGCATCAGTTTCACTGGCATGCACTCCATATATGGAACCGACATGGCCACACCGCCTCGAATCGGCAACTAATGGCGAATACCACCGATTTCCTCCTCGGTCGGGCTGAATCGGCTGCTGAGCAATCCAATTCGGTGATTCGGATTTGCCTGCTGAGGCAGGAGAGGAAGCAGCAGCCACACAAGTGCCGCTGATGCCAGGGAGCCCACCCAAAGCCAACCTGTCCATCCCATGAAGACGAAGAACGAGGTCATCAGGAGCAGAAGCAGTCCCAGTGGAATCATTCCTTCCCAGGCAAGTTTCATGAGTTGATCAAATCGAAACCGTGGCAAGGTCCATCGAATCAACATTCCCAGTGCAACCAGCAGGAAGACCTTCCCCAGGACGATGCTGAACTGGATCAATATGAGCAGCAGGCCACCTTCCAGTGGAAGGTCCCACCCTGTGACTGGATTCAAGGACCAACCCCCGAGGAAAAGCATCGTGAAGAAGGCCGCACCAACGAAGACATGTACGTATTCCCCAAGGAAGAAGAGTGCCCACTTCATCGAGGAATACTCCGTATGCCATCCCCCTACGAGTTCCTGCTCGGCCTCGGCCAGGTCGAATGGTGCCCGGTTGGCTTCTGCAAGCATGCATATGAAGAACAGGATGGCAACAAGGGGCTGCTGGATCAGGTTCCACTGGCCATCCAGCTGCTGTTGAACGATGTCCATCGGCAGCAGTGTTCCAGCTGCAAGGATGACACACAGCAGTGACAACCCCATCGGGATTTCGTAGCTGATCATCTGGGCTGCTGCTCGAAGTCCCCCCAGGAAGGAGTACTTGTTGTTCGAAGCCCAACCACCGAGACCGACGCCATAGACACCCAGTGATGCAGTGGCGACCAGGTAGACGATGCCGATGTTGATGTTCGCGCCCATGATTGCAACGGACTCGCCATTTGACAGTTGCAACCTGCCGGCCCACGGGATGATTACGAATCCAATGAGCGCAGGGACCGCTGTAAATGCAGGGGCCAGGATGAAGAGCACACGGTCAACGCCCCGCGGCATGAAGTCCTCCTTGAGGAACAACTTCACGCCATCGGCAATGGGTTGCAGGAGTCCCATGGGGCCAACGCGGTTGGGACCACACCGATCCTGAACCCAGGCACAGATTCGCCGTTCAAGAAGAATGAGATAGGCTGCTGCACCCAGGGCCAGGTGGAGAACGAGAAAGATCACGATCATGGACGTGATGAACTGTGGCAGCCAGGGGGGCATTGGGTGTGCAGTGTAGTACTGGTTCGGCCTGATGCCAGCCCGGAACCGGACTCAGGGAGATGCGACGGGATCGAGCCAGGGAGTTTCAACTGCCCGTGGCTCCATCCGACTGCGTGCCAGTCCGGGGAACACATCCTGCATGGCTGCTACGGACCATGTGCCGGCCCGGAGAGCTGAAATCGCCTGGACAGCTGCAAGAGCCCCCGTCAATGTCGTGATCATCGGTATCCGGCAACGAACAGCCATGGCCCTGATACGACCCTCGTCGGTATCGCCACCCTTGCGTGTCGGCGTATTGATGATCAACTGGATCTCGTCATTGGCAAGCTTGTCGAGGATATTTGGACGGGCCCCCTCGGAAATCTTACGGATGAGACTCGTCTCCACGCTGTGGCTCTTCAGCAGGTCACGTGTCCCAAGCGTGGCATGCACCCTGAAACCCATTGAAACCAGAGCCCGTGCAACCTCGATGCAACCTTCCTTGTCCGAGTCACGGACCGAGAGAAAGACATCACCCTCGATGGGCAATGTCTGGCCAACGGCCATCTTTGCCTTCGCAAGTGCAATGGGAAGCGAACGGTCGATGCCCATGACTTCACCGGTTGAACGCATCTCGGGCCCGAGGACGACATCAACTCCAGGAAACTTGTCGAACGGGAAGATCGGCTCCTTGACTGCATGGAATCCCGTGTCGTCACGCTGTTCGACTCCCAGGGAATCCAGTGAACAGCCCATCATCACCTTCGCCGCAATGCGGGCCCAGGGAATACCCTTGGTCTTTGCGACAAATGGCACCGTTCGGGATGCACGAGGATTGACCTCGATGACATAGATGGTGTCGTCCTTCACTGCCATCTGGACATTCATGAGTCCGCGAACCTTCAGGGCACTGGCAAGTTGCTTCGCATCCTCCTCGATGCGAGCCACGATTGATGGAGGAAGGGAATATGGAGGAATCGTGCACGAGGAATCTCCCGAGTGGACACCCGCCTCCTCGATGTGCTCCATCACCCCGCAGATGATCGCCTGTGGCTCCGTGTCGGAAATAGCCAGTTGATTGGAAGCCGTATCCGCTTCCGGCGTGAAGTCCGCTACCACATCGACATCCACCTCGACTGCTTCCGACAGGAAGCGGTCGATGAGCACCGGGGCATCGGCAAGTTCCGATACGTCCACCGCCGTTCGCATGTACCGAGCCAGGGATTCCTCGTCGAAACAGATCTCCATGCCTCGACCACCAAGAACGTAACTGGGTCGAACAAGCACGGGATACCCGATGTCCGACGCGATCACCTTGGCTCCCTCAAGTGAGTAGGCGATGCCGGAGGGTGGCTGCATCAGGCCGAGTTCATCAAGCATGGCCTTGAAGCGGTCGCGATCCTCCGCAGCATCGATTGAATCAAGCCCTGTTCCGATGAGGGGCACGTGGGCTGCGGCAAGTCCATGGGCAAGATTCAGCGGCGTCTGCCCGCCGAACTGCACGATGCATCCCAGCACGTTGCCCGCACGCTGCTCGATCTCGACGCCACCTCCATTGAGACGCTCGATGATGTTCAGCGTGTCTTCGAGGGTCAGTGGCTCGAAGAAGAGAAGGTCGGACGTGTCGTAGTCTGTTGAAACCGTTTCGGGATTCGAGTTGATCATGACGGATTCGAAGCCGACTTCCCTGCAGGCAAATGATGCCTGGCAGCAGCAGTAGTCGAACTCGATTCCCTGCCCGATTCGATTGGGACCGCCCCCGAGAATGACGACCTTCTTCGACTCGCTCAGCCGTATTTCGTCATCCGAGATGCGTTCGCCATCAAGTTCAAACGGTATTTCATAGGTCGAGTAGTAGTAGGGAGTCAGTGCCTCGAACTCCGCGGCACAGGTATCCACGAGCTTGTAGACCGGCTCGATTCCAAGTGACTTCCGGTGATCGCGAACTGCCAGGATCGTCTCCGTCCGGATCGACCCAAGGTAGATCTGTGCAAGTTGTGGATCGGAATATCCAAGCTGCTTCGCCCGCGCAAGAACATGGGGCGGTACATCTTCGAGGCTCGTGTAGGCAAGGAGCACGTCCTCGAACTCGACAAGCTGCTTGAACTGGTCCAGGAACCAGGGGTCGATGCCGGTCAGATCGTGGATCCTCCCCTGGGTCCAGCCCGCCTTCATCGCGTAGCGGACGTAGTAGAGCCGGCCCTGGCAGGGCACGCTGAGCTTCCTTGAAATCGTCTCTTCCTCGATCGGCCACGCATCCGCGTCGCCCCTCTGTCCGGCAAGCCAGAGGTCATTGGCATCGAGTCCGAACCCGAATCGCTTGACCTCCATCGAGCGGATGGCCTTCTGCAGGCTCTCCTTGAATGTCCGGCCAATGCTCATGGCTTCACCAACCGACTTCATCTGCGTCGTCAGTGTCTCATCCGCCTCCGGGAACTTCTCGAACGTCCAGCGGGGCATCTTGGTCACGACGTAGTCGATCGAGGGTTCGAAGCACGCGGACGTCGTCCCCGTGATGTCGTTGCGCAACTCGTCAAGCGTGTACCCGACGGCCAGTTTCGCGGCGATCCGGGCTATCGGGAAGCCCGTCGCCTTCGAAGCCAGTGCGGAACTCCGTGACACGCGTGGATTCATCTCGATGACCGTGAAGTCGCCATTTTCAGGGTTGACCGCGAATTGCACGTTGGATCCACCCGTATCCACCCCGACGGCACGGAGGATCTCGATTGATGCATCTCGAAGTCGCTGGTATTCGCGATCGGTCAGGGTGAGGATCGGAGCGACCGTGATGGAGTCGCCGGTATGCACCCCCATCGCATCGATGTTCTCGATGCCGCAGACGACGACGCAGTTGTCATTGCGATCTCGAACGACCTCAAGTTCGTACTCCTTCCATCCAAGAACGGATTCGTCGATCTGGACCTGGGTGATTCGTGATGCCGAAAGTCCGCGTCGAAGAAGGTCTTCGAACTCCTCGAGGTTGTACGCCACTCCACCACCACTTCCACCGAGCGTGTAGGCCGGGCGGAGAATGGCCGGAAGGCCTACCTCCTTGAGAAAGGCGACTCCGTCCTCGACATTCGTAACGGTCTTCGCCCTTGGCATGCTCAGTCCAAGGTCCTCGACGATCCTCCTGAACGCTTCGCGATCCTCCGCCCGCTCGATGATCTCCCGGGTGGCGCCGATCATCTGGACGCCGAACTCCGTAAGCGTTCCATTCTCATCGAGTTCGCAGGCACAGTTGAGCGCAGTCTGCCCGCCAAGCGTGGGCAGCAGCGCATCGATCGGCATGCCATCGCTCTGCTCACGTTCCAGGACCCTGTGAACAGCTTCGGGGGTAATTGGCTCGATATACGTCCGGTCCGAGAAATCAGGATCGGTCATGATCGTCGCTGGGTTCGAGTTCACAAGGACAACGCGATAGCCCTCCTCCTGGAGCGCCTTGCATGCCTGTGTACCTGAATAGTCGAACTCGCAGCCCTGCCCGATCACGATTGGACCCGAGCCGAGAATGAGAATGGTATTGATGTCGTCTCGCCGCGGCATGGACCGTCTCAACCCTCGATTCGGTGCATGGTATCCAGCGATACCCCAAGACTGCAAGGAAGAGTGGTCCTGATCACACGTGGTGGACATCTCCTTGACAGGGCGGCTCTCCTCGTCGAACCTCAGTGCATGAACTGGCTTGGTTGGGCGGTCTTTGGCATCGTGGCCTGGATTGCTCTCTTGACACTCGTCTACCTGGTCTTCCTCCCCCGTCTGGCACGTGGGCCGGCAGGTGACCCCATTGTCGGGCTTGCCTGGAGGCTTCTGAAGGTTGCAGTCCGCCTTATTCACCGGCTGAAGGTCACTGGCCTCGAGCACCTGCCAGATCCAGACCAATACGGCCCCCTCGTCGTAGTCTGCAATCACACGGGATCCATTGATCCACTGCTGGTGTCCTCCCAGTGCCCCTTCATGATCCGCTGGATGATGGGAGATGACCTCATGTGGGATCGAATGAAACCCATCTGGAAGCGGATGCAGTTGATCCCGGTTGATCGCAAGGGGGAACGGCTTGATGCGCTCCGGGAGGCCCTTCGTACCCTTCGCGATGGTGGCGCCGTCGGAATCTTTCCAGAAGGGCGTATTACCCTCCCCAGGGGTGAAATCCGTCCATTCTTCGATGGTGTCGGCGCCCTCATTGCCCGCGGCAAGGCCGACACCCTCCTGGTCTGGATCGAAGGCACCCCCGAGACCAACCACGTTCTCCCGTCCCTCCTAGGCCTGAGCCATGCCAAGGTGCATTTCATCGACCGTATTCCCTACGACGGGGAACGGGATCCACGCGTAATCGCGGATCGATTGCGACAACGAATCATCGAGGCCAGCGGCTGGAAAGCCAATGAAGAAACGCTTCCCCTG
>JAYZBD010000045.1:0-9299 GCA_036339395.1 Planctomycetota bacterium
TCGCCCATGGACATCAGGCATCCTCCCGGACGACGACGAGGTTCAGTGATGCCCCTTCGAGGCCGACATCGGCGATGCCTGCAGCCTGTCGAATCACCTTCAGCACCGGTGATATCCACCGGTAGTCCGTGGAGCGATCAGCTCGCAGGTTCACTCGCATTGTCGGGGTCGACTGGTACAGCAGTACCAGTGCATCTCGAAGCCCTGCAAGTCCCTCCGGCGTGGGTTGGTACTCTCGACCAGCAACCTTGTACCCACGACTTCGACCCTCATTGCCGGGAAGGACATTGACCACCGCCCTGGGTTCCTCTACCGGCAGGTGCGTGGCGGGCTGCTCCGGTGCAGGCAGCTCCAGGTCGACGCTCTCGAGATCAACGATCTGCGAGACTACGACGAAGAAGACGATCAACAGGAATGTCACGTCGATCATCGGCGTGAGATTCGCCATCGGCTTCGCTGGTCCTCTCCTGAAGATACGGCTCATCGGGGCACCATGTGGTCAGGCCAGGGGTACGTCTTCATCCGGCTTGGACGAGGAAGCCGTTGACGATTTGGACGATGACTTCGATGAACGACGTGGGCGGAATTGCCCGAGCATGTTCTCTGCTTCGAGCGTGGCCTCGGTCGTCGTTTTATCGATCTTGTTCCTGATGATCGCGTAGCCCGACAATGCCGGAATCGCCACCACCAGGCCCCAGAACGTCGTTGTCAGGGCCGTGCCGATGCCCCCAGCCAACATGACCGGATCAGCATTGCCTCCACTGACGACGATGGCCTGGAATGCCACGATCATGCCGTAGACCGTTCCGAAGAGGCCGATCATCGGGCTCACCTGTCCAAGTACATTGAGGAACTCGATGCGGCGGAAGCGAAGTGTTGTCTGCTCGTCGGCCGTCTGTTCAAGTCCGCGAAGAATGGCCCCGTAGCCGTGCGTTGCTTCCTTCATCCCACCATGCATGATTCGTGCGAAGTAGCTGTCATCCTGCTCGGTCGCAGCCATGGCCTCCTTGTACCGGCCCGCAGCAAGATGGGATCTCACCGAGTCGACGAGCGATTCCGGCAGCAACGTGTCACGGGTATTACCCATGGCCATTGCAACAATCATCCCGATACTCAGGATCGACAGCACCAGCAGCAGCCAGATGATGACACTTCCGAGCAGTTCGATGCTGTTGTCTGCATTGCGTGCTATGAAGAAGGCTTCGCCGAAACTCCGTTCAAGCGGCCCCGGGTCCCCGGCCATTGCCAGGAAGGAAGTAAACATGGTGCAGAATCCTGTCATGCCTCGGTCTCCTGTTGCTCACGTGGAGCATACTCAGTCTTCGAGTCCCATCGCCTTTCGATCGAACAACCTGTATCCACCCTCGCCTCCGTGACGCTGGGCTATGTGTTTCATGGTCCCCAGGGGATCCTCATCTTCTCCGAGAAACTGCACGCATCGAAAAAGGACATCCCGTTGACCGGTCTCCTCATCTCGAATGGGATTGAGCTCCTCCAAGGCGGCCAGCAGTTGTGCCTGGTCGACTTCATAGGCCCCGGAACCGGTGATGCTGTCACTCAGCAGAAAGATCACCTCGGGATGCAGGTCGAAGGCGACCTCAAGAGCCGCAACTGGATTCGATCCGTATCCTGGAACGACGTTGTCACCCTCGTTGATCCAATCGATCGCTCGACGGCGGGCTGCGTCGCTGGCCTTCTGCATCCTGTTGCGGGGAGGAACCTGCACGGCACGATCCTGCTGAAAGAAGATGATTGCGAACTGCTGCTGTTCATCGAGTTGCTCCAACGACTTGAAGAGTTCATTGAGCACGATCTGCATCCAGGATACGAGGCTTCCGGATGCATCGACGACGTAGACGATTCGACGCGCATTGGTTGCCCTCGCTCCTGCAAACTCGATGACGAAGTCGGACTCCGGCGCCGTCCCAAGCAGCCCATGGGGGATCTCCGGTGTTCCCAGCAGGTCTTCCAGGCCGAGCGTCGAACCATCGACGACGGGATAAGGCGCTGGCGGCTCGGGCACCGTCGCCATCGGCGATGGAGCATTGACCGTCGCTTCCAGCACCACGACATCGTCATCGATGACAGGTTGGTATTGCAGGGACTGGAAATCAGCCTTGATCCGCTCCGGTGCACCCTTGTCCTGGGCGATGATCACCGTCCACGTAATCAGCATCCCGATCGCAATGAGGCCAAGGTGCATGCCGATGGACATCACCCATGGAATGAAACGACTTCCATGTGCGTGGGCTTCGCGATGTGGCCTTCCGGATTGAACCGTCATGATCGCCTCGCGCAGACCTGCTGAATCCTCGGACAGGTCGATGGAGGCAGTCTAGGCGATGGGTGATGGATTCGACGTGACCACTGCTGGATGTCATGCAACCGCGGTAGAGCGTCGAGAAGGGGTCAGTCGGCCCCCGCCGACTTCTTCTTCGGAGCCGCAGCGCCGTTTCGCCATATCAAGCGCTCGATGCAGAATGGCCCGCCACCCGTGAACACCAGGCCGAAGGCCAGCACGAAAAGACCCAGTTGACTGGTCAACGTGTACCAGGCACCTGGATGCAGTCGCCATGAAAGCGGGTTCATGTCGAGCATTCCGTTCTGCTTGATTGAAATGCTCCAGATGGCGGCAGCAATGATCAGGCAGATGCCCAGGGCAAGGAGTCGAATGAAAATGCCGAATATGAGTGCAGCGCCTGCGATCAACTGGAAGATCGCGATCAACCAGGAAGCGGGCTGGGCCCAGTGCCCAAGGTTCCAACCCTCCATGTGCAGCATCAGGCGATTGACTGCAAGTTCACTTGAACCCTCGGAATCGGCTGCTTCAGCCGCTTGACCATCCACGGATCGCATCTCCTGGAGACGTGCCGTATCCCCTGGTGAATACTCGATGGTCTGGAAACAGAAGAACCATCCATTCAAGAGAAATGTCACACCAAGTACGAGCCGGCTGAGGATGGGCACCAGGGATGTGCCTGCCAAGGTCTTGATCTGCATCGAATCACTCCTGTTGAGCCCCTCTGGGCTGGTTGCTCCGAATCCGCATCTCACGGATATTCTCTAGACTGCACTCCCGGAACCAGGCGGGCGTGGCGGAACTGGTAGACGCGCTGGATTTAGGATCCAGTGGGGCAACCCGTAGAGGTTCGAATCCTCTCGCCCGCATTCTCATCGGTTACCCAGCCCTCGATTCGAGGATATTCGTTGAAAGAGGCCCTACAAGATGCGTGATTGGACTCAACAGACCTGGCGAGAACGCCCTGTCACCCACCAGCCGGACTACCCGGATGCGGCTCTGATGGACTCCGTCCTGGAGGACCTGGCTACCCTCCCACCCCTGGTGACCTCATGGGAGATCGAGACTCTCAAGGCCCAGCTGGCCGAAGCAGCCAGGGGGGAACGATTTCTTCTGCAGGGTGGAGATTGCGCCGAGCAGTTCAACACCTGCACGCCGGAGGCCATCACGAACAAGTTGAAGATCCTCCTGCAGATGTCTCTCGTCCTCGTCCATGGGACGCGAAAGCGGGTCATCCGCGTCGGCAGGTTTGCGGGGCAGTATGCAAAGCCGAGATCGTCGCCAACCGAGGAACGGGATGGGCAGGCACTTGCAAGTTACTTCGGTGACAACGTCAACTCGGCCGACTACAACGAGGCGGCGCGTGTCCCGGATCCACGGCGGCTGATCACCGGGTACGAGCGATCCGCTCTCACGTTGAACTTCATTCGTTCCCTCATCGGTGGCGGCTTTGCAGACCTTCACCATCCGGAGTTCTGGAATCTCGACTTCGTACAGCACTCGCCAAGGGCAGCCGAGTACCAGGCGATCGTCCAGTCGATCGGTGAATCCGTCCGATTCATGGAAACTCTCACCGGTATCTCGGTGTCGGACATCAGCCGTGTCGATTTCTACACCAGTCATGAAGGACTGCTGCTGCCGTTTGAATCCGCAACAACGCGGGAAGTCCCTCGCCGGCATGGCTGGTACAACCTGGGCACACACTTCCCTTGGATCGGCATGCGAACTGCCAATGTCGATCATGCGCACGTCGAGTTCTACCGTGGCATTCGAAATCCGCTGGCCGTGAAGATCGGACCGGAAACACCCGGCGGGGACCTGCCGGGATTCATCGAGCAGTTGCTTGACATCCTGCACCCGGATGACGAGCCGGGACGATTGACGCTCGTCCACCGGTATGGCGCAGCAGAGATCGAGGAACACCTGCCAATGCTGATCGATGCGGTACGAACGACCGGCAAGACCGTCCTCTTCGTCTGTGACCCGATGCACGGGAACACTGTTCGAACGTCATCCGGCGTAAAGACCCGCCGCTTCGAGGACATCCTGACCGAGCTGGAACGTGCAATCGACATCCATGCCGGCAATGACAGCATCCTCGGTGGAGTGCATTTCGAACTGACCGGTGACAATGTCACCGAGTGCACCGGAGGAGCACGCGGCCTTTCCGATGAAGATCTCGGCGACTCCTACCAGTCACTTGTCGACCCGAGGCTGAACTACGAGCAATCACTTGAAATGGCCATGCTCGTCGCCGAGAAACTCGGGGGCTGACCAGCTGCGGGGAGACGAATGATGACCACGACGATGCTTGCTGGATTCCTTCTCTGCTCACTGGCAGCAGAGACATCTCCGGCGCAATTCGAATCACCGGTACGGATCGAGGCCGATGGAGAGCCCATTGATGTGACCACCGGCCATGCTGCGCCCTGCATGCATGACATGGATGGTGATGGCATCCGGGACCTGCTGGTTGGCGAGTTTGGTGACGGCACCTACACCGGCCCGGTCCATGAGCCTGGAACACCGGGGCACGAGTGGGCCAATGGGCGACTCCGGATCTACAGGAATCACGGCGACAATACAGCTCCCCGGTTCAAGGAGTTCGAGTACATGCAGGCCGGTGGGAAGGTTGCCGCCGTACCGATCACCTGTTGCGTGAGTTTCGTCCCACAGTTCATCGATTACGACAATGACGGTTTCATCGACGTGCTCTCAGCTTCCTACCCCGGTGACATGTACATGTTCAAGGGCTCGGGTGACGGCAACTGGGCCACCGGCATTCAACTCAAGGATGCCGAGGGTGAAATCCTCCTGCCATGGAAGATGGTGCCCGAGAAATACCGGACGCCCGGCAAGCCGGATCGGTACGACGTCCATTCGACCACGGCTGAACTGCATGACCTTGATGCCGACGGCGACCTGGACCTGCTGATCGGTTCCCGCCTCGACGGGTGCTACAGGATCGAGAACACCGGCACCCGCTCCAAGCCTCGATGGTCGACAACCACCGTCCCGCTGGAGACGATCGACGGCACGCCGATCGGGGGCTGGGACTATGGATCGAATGTCCATGTCTTCGACTGGGATCACGATGGTGCAGGCGACCTGCTCATCGGCAGCGAGGATGGTGGTGTCTTCTGGCACCGCAACTCCGGCGCTGACAACCAGCCCATCTACGGGCCGATCCAGGTGCTCATACCACCCATGACGCGGGACGAGATGTTCGCGAAACTCGAATCACCTGTCCGCAACGGTTCTCGTTGCAAGGTGCACGCCACCGATTGGGATGGAGATGGGCTGACGGATCTGCTCGTCGGCGATTTCGGTTCGACCTGGCACAAGGTCCGCGATCTCACCGAGGAGCAGGTCGAGGAACGGGATCGGATCGAGGCCGAGATCGAGATACTCGGTGAAGAGGGAATCCCCCTCTGGAATGCCGAGACGCTGACCGACGAGCAGGCAACCCGCCGAGATGAGATCGATGAGACGATCAGTCAACTCTATGATCGGCTCGAACCACTTGAAACGCACCGGCATGAGTCGCATGGCTGGGTCTGGCTGTATCGACAACGACCCACGGATGCTCCCGACACCGGGAAGGACACTTCCACCACGAAGGTTGATGGGCATGTCCGGATGACCTGCATCGCCGAGGGACCCTCGATCGGAAACTCCGATGGGATCGTGATTGATGTCCAACTCGCCATCGATCGAGGATGGTCGATCTCGCCTGCGGTCGAGGGCGGCTGGACCATTCCCACCGAACTGGAGGTCTCGCTCTCGAGGGGCTACAAGGTGCACTCCATCACCTGGCCTGAACCTCGACTGAAGAGAGTCGACGGCTTGGCCACGAGCGCCTACGAGGGTTCGATCACCGCCCAGGTCCTGGTGGTTGCCGATGGATCCTCGATTCCCGCCACCTGCGAATACACCGTCCATGGAAGCTGGCAGGCATGCAATTCCAGGACAGGCATCTGCGTCCGTGGTTCAACGGTGATTACCTCGCGATTCTGACGGGGCAGGGCCGCACGGTCGCCGCCGAACCCCGCAAGCTACACTATCGCCCCATGACACGCCGCGTGGTCATCTCTGGAGCGGGTCCCATCAGTGCTCTTGGCGTCGGCATAGACGACACCTGGAATGCCATGCGGGAAGGTCGCAGCGGGCTCAAGCCCCTCACCTGCTTCGACCCGGGCGCCTTTCCCTGCCACGTGGGAGGCGAAGTCGATCCCGAGACATTCAAGGTCCGCAACGTCGTGCCCAAGTCCTATCGCAAGGCGGTCAAGGTCATGTGCCGCGACGTCGAACTGGCCGTGGGTGCCGCGGTCGCCGCAATCCATGATGCCGGGTTGAAGACACCGGGCGTGGACAACGAGGACGGCCACGTCATCGATCCCGATCGAATGGGATGCCAGATCGGATCCGGCCTCATCGCCGCCGACGTACAGGAACTTACGGATGCCTTTGTTACGAGCCTCGGCGACGACGAGGAGGTCGACCTGGGCAAGTGGGGTGTCACCGGGATGGAGAACCTCACTCCGCTGTGGCTCCTGAAGTACCTGCCCAACATGCTTGCCTGCCACGTCACGATCGTGCATGACTGCCAGGGGCCGAGCAATACGATTACCTGCTCTGAATCGAGCAGCGCCCTGTCACTGGGCGAATCAATGCGCGTCATCGAGCGTGGCGCAGCAGATGCCTGCCTGACCGGTGGAGCGGAATCGAAACTCAACCCACTCAGTTACTACCGCCAGACGTGTGCAGGACGACTTGCCGACTCCAGGGGACTCGAGGTGAATGATGTAGTCCGCCCCTTCAGCACCGAGGCAAATGGCACGGCACTCGGTGAAGGAGGCGGCCTCCTGGTCCTTGAAGCCAAGGACAACTGCGATGCGCGGGGAGGACGAGCCCGGGCCGATCTGCTCGGATACGCCGCGACCCAGTCGTGCGACCATGATGGAATGAGCGCCACTGCCGAGGACATCGCTGCAGCCATTCACAATGCCCTGCGCAGCGCTGATCTCGATCACGAATCCATCGATGCCATCGTTCCCTTTGGATGCGGAATCCCTTCGGTCGATGCCGCGGAAGCCGATGCCATCGAAGCCGTATTCGGGGAGCGTGCAGCGTCCATCCCACAGGTCCTCACCGTGCCCTACACCGGCAATTGCAACGCGGGCAACGGCGCCATCCAGGTGTCCATCGCCTGCCGATGCCTGGAAACCCAGTCACTCCCTGCACGACTCAACACCGGTACGATCGATCGCAACCTGCAGGTCGGTCCCGCAGAAGCCCGTGATGCCCAACTGTCGAACATCCTCGTCCTGAGCGCAAGCCAGGGTGGACAGAACACGGCTGTCATCCTGGGGAAGATCTCATGAGCAGCGAACGACGACGAATCGTGATCACGGGGATAGGCTGGGTCACGCCGATGGGGCATGACATTGAATCCGTCTGGCAGCGGCTGCTCAACGGGGAAACCGACATCACGCCCATCGAACGTTTCGATGCACGAACGTTCCCGACTTCATTCGCCTCGCAGGTCCGCGACTACGACTGGACGAAGTTCGTCAAGGATCCATCGCTCCACGGCCAGCCCGGAATCCATACCCAGTTCGCACTGGGCGCTGCTCGACAGGCATGGGACATGTCCGGGATTGGTTCCTTTGCCGACCTCGATCCACATCGCTTTGGAATCTACCTGGGTGCCGGCGAGGGTGTCCTTGACTTCCAGAGTTACCAGAAGACCTGCCTTGCGAGTCGAGAGGATGATGGACACACCGTCAATACCGTCAACTGGGGCGAAGCCGCGGCGAAATTCCTCGATGGTGTCGGGGAAGTCGAGCAGGAACCGAACATGCCCGCCTCGCACATCTCCCGCGAGTTCGGCATACGTGGTCCCGTCTACAACTGCCTGACCGCCTGCGCAGCAAGCACCCAGGCCATCGGTGAAGCGGCCTCAATGATGCGACGTGGAGATGCAGATGTCATGTTCAGTGGCGGCACGCACACGATGCTCCACGTACTGGGCGTGACCGGGTTCAACCGCCTGACGGCCATGTCAACCCGCAATGACGATCCAGCGACGGCATCACGCCCCTTCAGCAAGAATCGGGACGGATTCGTCATGGGCGAGGGATCAGGCGTCATCGTCATGGAAACACTCGACCATGCGACGGCCCGCGGCGCAAACATACTCGGGGAAGTCACCGGCTACGGTTCCAGCGCCGATGCCTACCGGATTACGGACATCCACCCTGAGGGGCGTGGCCCGGCCGTGGCCATGCTCGAGGCACTTGCCGATGCGGGGCTCGACCCGGCGAAACGACGCGACGACGGAAAGCCGCCCGTGCAGTACATCTCGTCGCACGGCACGAGCACAAACGAGAACGATCACATCGAAACCCTGGCCGCGAAGAAGGTCTTCGGCGAAATGGCGTATGACATACCGATGACGAGCATCAAGTCGATGATGGGTCATCTCATCTGTGCCGCTGGCGCCGTGGAGTTCATCACCTGTCTCCTGATGCTTCGCGACCAGGTGATTCCACCGACCATCAACCTCGATGAACCGGATCCGGACCTCGACCTGGACTACGTCCCCAACGTAAAACGAGAGGCGGAACTGGACACCTGCCTGAGCAACTCCTTCGGCTTCGGTGGCCAGAACAACACGCTCGCCATTTCACGTGTCTGATCCCCGTGAACTGCATCACCTCCATCAAGGAATTGCAGTCACATGAGGGCTGTGGTCTCGTGCCCACCATGGGCGCGCTGCATCGCGGACATTGTTCCCTCATCGAGCAGATGCGAACACATACGGACGATGTCGTCGTGAGCATCTTCGTGAACCCGACGCAGTTCGAAGATCCCGCCGACCTGGAACGCTACCCACGAACACTTGAAGCCGACCTGGCTGCCGCAGAGGTTGCCGGAGCAACCGCCGTATTCGCTCCCGAGGTCGAAACCATCTATCCAGGTGAAGGAACGTGGCTCC
>JAYZBD010000046.1:0-22991 GCA_036339395.1 Planctomycetota bacterium
TGAAAGACAGCGGAGTTCAGAACAAGAAGATTCATGATGAATGGGATGGGTTTGGGAACTGCAGGGATCTAAATGACTGGATACCCTTGGCTCACTCATTCATACCCAGCGATGGATCAATTACCTACCATTTGCCCGCCCTCTGGGGATGGAGCCCCCTTCAAAACTGCAACGATCCAAACTTAGCGGCCACGATTGAATTCCCAATATTGGTAAACAAAACCAACAATAAGAATAAACCCTGACTAACGTTCATACCAAGAACGCATGTCCTAAGACATACATACCGAGCTAAAGGACCCAATGTCTGTCACACTGCCAACCCTGATTGTATTCGTCACACTGTTCACGCAGGCCACACCCCCGACGAAGCCGATGCCTCCGGGCACGGTTCCGCAGGCCCCTCCTGCCACGCCGCAGGCGCCAACCTCAACCATCAAGCAGGGAGGTCCACCAGCAGCGAACAGGTACATCAACTGGACGGACGGCACCATCTTTGAAACCACGTTCAAGGTGTCAATCCACTCAAGCAACGTGAAGGATCCCTCCGCCCCACTGCTCTTTCCCGTCATCAACGAGGGAAGTTCCAGCATGGTCGACCTGTCAAGCGTCTCGGCAAGCGTTGCCTTCAATGGCAACGTCATCGACAGCGGACAGGGACCTGAGATCCTGACCGGAAAGGCCATGCATGGCGTCCGCCTGCTGGAAGCGCCGGTATCGTTCCAGGGGAACAACCCGAACCTGCTCAATAATGCCATCCAGATGCAGTTCGAGATCAATCAGGACATTGCCTGCTGGTCCAGTGAAGTCGATGAAGCCGCGATGGCCTCGATTGCATGGCCAGCGCAATGGCCGACGGAGACCCTCGAGTTCCAGAAACCACAGCCTCTCATTGAATCAGATGCGCCCATCTTCGCCAGCGCCCTGCAGGAGGTGACCGGCGGAAACCTGCACCAGGTACCTCCATGGATCGCCGCCAAGGAAATCGTCCGCTACTGCTGCAATACGATCCAGGTCAATGGATCACTCATGCTCCGAGGACCCGGCAGCGCGATTCGCGGCCTTGATGTCAATGGGGCACGTGCGGCCGCCTCGTCCGGAACAGGGAGCGAGAGTGATCTCGTCTGCGTCAGCGTGGCGCTGCTGCGGGCGGCGGGTATTCCAGCTCGTCCGGTAATCGGTCTAGGCACACCCAAGGGCAAGACACGCAACTCGTTCCTGGTATGGGGCGAGTTCTACCTGCCCAATGCAGGCTGGATCCCCTTCGACCCCAAGGCGATGCGCAGCAAGGGTGTTCGTTCATGGAGCCTTGATCGCAGTTGGAGCAATTTCGGGAACATGTCGGACCTGAACAAGCAGGTCCCCCTCGCCTACGCCTTCTCCCCCGGGGACGGTTCGAAGGCCTACGACGCATGGTCGGTCTGGGGCTGGAGTCGACTCCAGGCCGGTGCGATGTTCCCCATTCCCATCGAGGCCTGGTCTGCGAGCCTGCGAGGACAGCAGGTCGTGTCCAGCGCATGGAGTACCCCGTCAGTGATCCATTTCACCTTCATCAACCGGGGCAAGTACCTGCCATGATGCGGGACGAGGGCCCAAGCCCCGATGACATCGACCGCTTCGGTGGCGATGACCAGGAGGCCTACTGCCCTCGCTGCGGCGCCGTCGTCTGGGATGATGCCGAGTTCTGTCCATCCTGCGGTGACCAGATCAGTGGACGCACCTCGTCGAAACCCCCGGTCGTTCGAGAGATGCAGCGCCGCTGGATGATCCTGGTCGCCATCTTCGTACTCATCAGTTTTCTCTGGTGGCTTGTGCGGATCTTCTGATCCGCGAGCAGGCCCGGCTTGACATCTGTTCGTATCCTGTTAGGGTTCTGAAATGGCCGCCGCCGCCCTTGTCATTGCACGCCCCGCCCAACGACCGACGCATGCCACGAACACCTTCCCGCTCTTTGCAGCCCGGGTGGAAGCGGGCTTTCCCTCCCCCGCCGATGACTACATCGACCGGGCCCTGGACCTGCACGAGGAACTGGTTCCCAGGCCGGCGGCCACCTTCTTCGTCCGCGCACGCGGCGAATCCATGATCGGTGCCGGCATCCATGACGGGGATCTCCTGGTCGTCGATCGCAGCCTGGCACCCGTCCCCGGGCGTGTCGTGATTGCCGCCCTCGACGGCGCCCTGACGATCAAGCGCCTTGGACGTGGCAGGAACGGGCTGCGACTTGAAGCCGAGAACGAGGCCTACCCCCCCATCGAGGTCGGCGAGGAAACGGATGCACGCATCTGGGGTGTCGTGACCTCGGTCATTCACGCGGTCTGAGATGTACGCCCTGGCCGACTGCAACAACTTCTATGCCTCCTGCGAGCGGGTGTTCGATCCCTCCCTCGAAGGCAGGCCGGTCCTGGTGCTCTCGAACAACGACGGATGCGTCGTCGCCAGGTCGAACGAGGCCAAGGCCCTTGGCATCGGCATGGGGCAGCCGGTCTTCGAGGTCCGTGACATCATCCGCGAACATGCCGTTGCCGTCCTTTCCTCCAACTACACGCTCTACGATGACATGTCCCGCCGCGTATTCACGGCACTGCAGCGCTTTGCGCCGGAACTGGAAGCGTATTCCATCGACGAGGCCTTCCTCGACCTGGACGGTTTCGGCAGACGTGACCTGGCGGCACACTGCCGCCTTGCCCGCACCACGGTGGAGCAGTGGACCGGCATTCCCATCTCGATCGGGATCGGCCCGACGAAGACCCTCGCCAAGCTCGCCAACCACCTTGCCAAGCGCAGTGCCGACACCGGCGGCGTAGTCGTAATGCCTCGTGGCAGCGAGGGTGATGCAGCCTGCGAGAAGATCGATGTCGGTGATGTCTGGGGCATCGGCCGGAGGTGGGCAAGGACCCTCCGCGCCCACGGCATCCGGACGGCCAGGCAGTTCCGGGATGCCGACGACCGCTGGATCCAGCGGCGACTGAATGTCGTCGGCCTCCGAACCATGCTGGAACTGCGAGGCATCTCCTGCCTGCACCTTGAGCGACAACCGCCGCCGAAACAGTCGATCGTTCGATCCCGTTCCTTTGCACGACCGGTCGAAACCTGGATCGCCATGGATGAAGCCATCGCCGCCTACACCTCCCGTGCAGGAGAGAAACTCCGGATGCAAGGCTCGGTTGCGGGCGTACTGACCGTCTACATGACGACCAACTGGTTCAGCAGGACGGATGCCCGGTATGCCAACCATGCCACCATCGAGTTCCCGGTGGCGACCGACGACACCATCACCCTCATCCGGCATGCACGATCGGCTGCGAAGCGAATCTGGAGGAAGGGCTTTCGATACAAGAAGGCCGGGATCCGCCTGTCAGGCATCCATCCACGCCACCATGCACAACTGCACCTCTTCAACGACAACACGCCCGCCACTGCGCGGGCCATGCAGGTACTCGATGAGATCAACAGGTCCATGGGAGCCGACACCCTGCACCCTGCATCACTGGGCATCGGCCGTCAATGGCTGACCCGGCGCAATCATCGGTCTCCCCGGTACACGACGCGCTGGGACGAACTGCCGCCCGCCTGGATCACACCGGATCGATGCAGGAGGCATCGTCATTCGCCGGGCGATTGACATGCCTGCTCACCGGGTAGGCCCGGAGCAGATCATCCGGGGCCGGACCGAGCACCGGCGCCAGGGATTCGACATCCTCGTTGTGCGGATCGAGCCAGAGGTTGTAGTCCTTGGGCTGGATGATGACGGGCATGCGGTCATGAATCGGGGAGACGACGCTGTTGGGGGAGGTCGTCAGGATGGTGAAGGTTTCCAGTGGCTGCTCACCACCTCGCCAGCATTCCCAGAGCCCGGCCAGGGCGATCAAGCCTTCGTGCTCGGTTCCCTCGGCAGCACGAATGCAATAGGGCTGCTTGCGATCCCCTTCCCGCTTCCACTCGTAGAAACCGTTCGAAGGTACGAGGCAACGCCGTTGCCGCAAAGGAACACGATAGGAGGGCTTCTCCGCTGCCGTCTCGGCGCGAGCATTGATCATGCGGTTGCCGATGGTCGGATCCTTCGACCAGTGTGGAACAAGACCCCACTGGAGCAGATCCAGCGAGCGAATACCGTGTGATGATGAACGGATGACCGGAGCCAACTGGGTCGGAGCGAGGTTCCAACGTGGATCGATCTCCGGTGCCGCAGCAAGACCGAAGCGTGCGGCAACGGCATCAGGTGTCGCCGAAATGAGAAATCGTCCACACATGATGACACACAGCCTACCGGGTCTCTCCACCCGGCAGGCTGCATGATCGTTGGCGAGCATTCCAAACGCTTGATTCAGTACTCGCCGTACTCCTCGTCCTCGTGTTCATCCTGCGACTGGGATCGATTCCGGGTCGCCTGGTCGAGCAAACGCCTGAGGTAGGTGTTCTCCCGCCGGGTTGCCTCAAGATCGAACACGAGGTATTTCACGCTCAATCGAAGGAAATCGAGTGATTCCTGCATCTGCAGTACCGAGTCATTGAGTCGATCTCGACGCCCCTGTGTCGATTCAACAACCTGTTCCATGCAGGCCTGCTGCTCCGGGGGCAGGGTGCTGATCTGGTCCAGCAGGTGTGTCAGTTTTTCCTGGAAGGTCTGTTCATCCATCTGGTGTCCCCCTCTTCTCTCCTGGTCTTCAGTTCATTGCACGCGGGCCCATTGCATCAAGACCCACTGCATGATGAATACACCCAGATGACACGAACACAATGAAGCGTGACTGAAAGCGTCGAAAATGGCCCTTGCGGAAGCCGCACAAACCGCACGACAGGCAGGAAAGGCCTCCTGGACAGCATTCAATCGGGGTTGCCCTCAGCGAGCGAATCGACGCAAGTGGGCTGCTGCGCCATTGGGAGTGGCATCGAGGATGGCATCAAGATCGATGGATGCATCCCGAGCCTCGTTCATGAGCTTTCGAAGGAACTGCTCCCGCTCATGGCTCCAACGCTTGAAGTGCTCTTCCAGTTCATGGCGGTTGAACCTGACAAGCGGGTCGTCCAGCCCGGTCTGCATCACGGCCCAGTCGATCAGACCCTTGCCGCCATTGTCAAAGCGATACAGCTCTACGGTGGATCGAACACGGTCTTCAAGCGATCTGAAGGGGTCACGACAGGGCTCAGGTATGGCAAGCATCAACTCGGCCAGTTTCCTGGAAGCAATCGGTGCCAACAGGTCATCTTCACTCATTCGATCGATCTCATCGAACTGGTCCTTGCAGGTGCCAGGATCCTCGGATGTGGTGTTCATTTCGATCCGCTCAAGCCGGGCACCACTGGAGTTGAGCACCTTGATGCCTGCATTGGCGAAACGGACGGTGATCCGCTGGGCGGGTTCACCCTCCACCGATGTAGATTCCACCTTGGACACGGAACCGACACCCCACTCGGGTCGATCCATGTGGCGTACCTGGTCACCAAACTCAATGATGTCGATGGACATTACGTGGGTGGTTCAAGCATGGACTGCGTAGATCACGCAGCTGCACGCTTTCCTGTTCTGTTGACTCGTCACGAGACCGGGCCGTAGCCTCGACACGCTGTCCGGCAACACCGGGGCGTGTCCTCATGACGCGTGCATCCTAGCAGATCAAACACACCTTTCGAGGGATGAGTTCAAATCTGGACCTAAATCACCCCCTGGTCGACCATGGCATCGGCTACCTTCGTGAAACCAGCGATGTTGGCCCCGTGAAGGTAGTTCCCTGGAACATCGTATGCCGCCGCCGCGTCGAGGCTGACCTTGTGAATCCGTTTCATGATGTCACGCAGCCGGTCATCGATCTCGTCACGTGAACTGTAGATCCGCTGGCTGCTCTGTGCCATTTCGAGTGCAGAGACTGCAACACCCCCGGCATTGGCTGCCTTGCCAGGACCATAGAGAACACCCGAACCAATGAAGATGGCCTGGCCTTCAGGTGTCGTAGGCATGTTCGCACCTTCCGATACGGCAAGAATGCCGTTGTCCACGAGGCACTGTGCAGCCTTCGCATCAATCTCATTCTGGGTCGCTGAAGGGAATGCCACCTGCGCCGGAATGTTCCAGAGCGGACTTGAACCGGCAGTAAGATCATGGTCGGAGTAGGTCGAACAGGGGAACGCATCCGCGTATTCAGCCATGCGACCCCGCCGCGTGTTCTTCAGGTCCATGACCCATGCAAGTTTCTCACGGTCAATGCCTTCCGGATCATGGATGTACCCGGTTGAATCGGACATGGTGAGGACTCGCCCACCAAGGTCCAGCACCTTTTCCGTCGTGTATTGCGCAACATTGCCCGAACCTGACACGAGGCAGTCCATGCCTTCGATCGACTTGCCCTGCTCCTGGAGCATTTCCGAGGCGAAGTAGACGGACCCGAATCCCGTAGCTTCGGGTCGAATGAGGCTGCCACCCCAGTTGACTCCACGTCCGGTGAGAACTCCTGTGAAACTGTTGGTCAACTTCCGGTACTGGCCGAAGAGGTAGCCGATCTCGCGGCCACCAACCCCGATGTCACCTGCGGGCACATCCGTATCAGGTCCAATGAACCGGAAGAGTTCGGACATGAATGAACCGCAGAAACGCATTACCTCGGCATCACTCCGACCTCGTGGGTCAAAGTCACTGCCTCCCTTGCCGCCCCCGATGGGAAGCGTGGTCAGGCTGTTCTTGAATACCTGTTCAAAGCCGAGAAACTTCAGGATGCTCTGGTTGACACTCGGGTGGAAACGAAGGCCACCCTTGTATGGTCCGATGGCATTGTTGAATTGGACTCGATAGCCACGATTGACGTGGACCTCTCCTGCATCGTCCATCCACGAAACCCGGAACTGGAGCATGCGGTCAGGTTCGACCATGCGGTTGATGATGCCATTGGAGCGATAGTCCGGGTTCCGATCGAGCACCGGTTCCAGGGAAACAATGCACTCTTCGACGGCCTGGAGAAACTCGGTCTCCCCGGGATTCTTCTCCGAGAGGGCATGCATGAATTCCGTCACGAACGTGGAACGTGAACCCGTATGCTCAATCGTCTGTGAGGCCATGAAATGATCCTTCGCGTGTGCCGTATCAAGGATTGCAGGAGCCGAACATGGTACACGAATGGGCGAAAATGGAGCACACACGGCGGTCGATCCGACGATGGAACAATGACCGTCCCCGAAGGACCCGCCATACCCCCGGCCCTGCAGGAATTGCGTGACCGAATTGACGCAATTGACCACGAGTTCCTGGATCTGCTTGCCCGGCGGAACGAGCTGGTCAACCTGGTTGCAGACACGAAACGTGGAACGGATGTCCCGATCAAGGACCCGGCACGGGAGGCATCCCTGATCGCTGATCGACAGGCCGTCGGCAGCAGGCATGGGATTCGAGGCGAAGTGATCGAGAGCCTCTTCCGCGTAATCCTCTGGGCCAGCCGTGACCGACAGGCTGCACTGAAAGCTGCCGTGCCTGCCGACGTCATTCCCAGGACCATCACCCTGGTCGGTGGACAAGGTGGCATGGGGCAGTGCCTCGAGCAGGCCTTCACCATGCTTGGTCACGAGGTACTGATCGTTGATCGGGACACTTCCCTGACTGCAACTGATGCAGCCGCTCGTTCCGATGTCATCGTCATCGCTGTCGACATCGAGGGGACCATTGATGTGATCCGGGAAGTCGGTCCTGCCTGCCGTCCGGAATCGCTGCTGATGGACATCACGTCAATCAAGCATGCACCCGTCCAGGCGATGCTCAAGGAGAGTTCTTGCTCGGTCATCGGAACGCATCCACTCTTCGGCCCATCACTGCATTCACTCCAGGGCCAGCGGATCGTGTTGACCCCGGGACGTCTCGAAGGGGATACCGACTGGCATTCCTGGGCTTCCGAAACGTTCCGTGCAAACGGTCTGAGCATTCTCGAGAGCACCCCGGAGGAACATGATCGGATCATGGCTGTCGTGCAGGTACTGACGCATTACTCGACGGAAGTTCTTGGACGGACCATGCAACGCATGGACGTCTCCGTCAATGAGACGTTGCGTTTCACCTCTCCCATCTACCACATGGAACTGCTCATGACCGCCAGGCACTTCGCCCAGTCGGCCGACCTCTACGCCTCGATCGAGATGTCCAACCCGAATCACGACGAGGTGATGAGAAACTTCCGTGAAGCTGCGACCGAGGTCCACGACTTGATCGATGCCGGAGATCGCGAAGGCTTCCGGTCACTCTTCACTGATGTGGGCTCATTCTTCGGCGACTTCTCGACCGAGGCGCTTGAGCAATCCAGCTTCCTCATCGATCGCCTCGTCGAGCGCATGTAGTCATTTCTCGACAGGCACTCCCCACCCGCCACCGCCTGGTGTTCGAATCGTCAACCGGTCGCCTGGTTCCAGGTCACGCTCATCGGAAGCAGCAAGCTGCTCGACGTGACCCCCGGCCCTCGTGATGTACTGCTGCCCGGGCTGACCCGGCATGCCGCCGGCGGCACCGGCTGGACCCTTGACCCGGTGCTGGCTGAGGATCGAAAGGGAAAGGGGCTCCAGGAACTCGATGACACGCTCGAGTCCCTCGCCACCGGGGAAGGCTCCATCCCCGCCGCTTCCGGTTCGCAGGGCGAATCGATGCAGTCGGACCGGGTACCTGTGCTCCAGGATTTCCGGATCGGTGATGCGTGTATTGCTCATGTGGCAATGCCGGCCCGAGGCTCCAGGGGATCCCTCCATGGCCCCATGCCCGCCACCAAGCGTCTCGTAGTACCCGAATGCCTCCTGCCCGAAGAGGGTGTTGTTCATCGTTCCCTGTCCGGCTGCTGAACGCCCCAGCGCCTTCAGGAGCAGGTTCACAAGCCGCTGGGACGTTTCGACATTGCCTCCAACGACCGCGGGGCACCTGTTGGGGTCCTCGACCCAATCGGGGTTGAGCATGCAACGGGGAACGATCAGTTCGATGGGTTCAAGGATGCCTTCATTCAAAGGAACGCGTCGCCCGATAAGCAGACGGAACACGTAGAGAACAACGCTTCGTACAATCGCCTCGGTTGCATTGAGATTTCCGGGATGTACTCCGGACGTTCCCGTGAAGTCAACGCGTGCACGGTCTCCATCGATATCGATCGCAACTGCAAGCGGCGTGCCGTCATCCATCTCCTCCATGGCTTTGAAGCTGCCATCGGGAAGAGCGTGGATCGCCTGCATTGCAAGATCCGAGGCATGGTCATGAAGCTGTTTCATGGCATCCATGACCTGTCCGCTTCCGGCAGACTTCGCAAGATCATGAAGCGAACAGGCCCCCGCGTGATTCGCCGCAATGGCTGCACGCACATCGGCCAGGTTGTCCTCCAGGCACCGGCTGGGCCATGGACCTTCACCGAGAATCGACTCGAGACGATCGAAACGCGGAACGCCCGCCTCGATGATCTTCATGGGGTTGATCACGACACCTTCCTCGGCCAGGGTCGTCGCTGAAGGGGGCATCGAACCTGGACGCATGCCACCGATCTCGGCATGGTGTGCACGGCTGGCCGTCCAGCCCAGCAGCAGGTCATTTTCATCATGAACGGGAGTCACCACGGTCAGGTCCGGCAGGTGCGAACCTCCGAACATGGGGTGGTTCGTCAAGAGGACATCCCCGGGCTTCACCTCGATGGCTGCTGCCGCCCCGCGGACACAGGCACCCATGGATCCAAGATGGACCGGAAGATGCGGAGCATTGACGACAAGTCGGCCATCCGGGTCATGCAGCGTGCACGAGTAGTCCCTGCGTTCCTTGACGTTCACGGAAATCGCGCACCGATCCAGGACAGCACCCATGTCGGATGCAATACTTGAGAAGGCATCGGCAAAGCGTTCAACCTCGAACAGGTCCTCTGCAGGTTCATGCGCTTCCTGACGTTCCAGCAGGAGCGTGCCACTTGAGCCACGAAGCGCGCTCCACCCTGGTGAGAGCACCAGCGTGGTCATGGGATCCGTCAGCAGCGCCGGGCCCTTGACGAGATCTCCTTCCACCATCGCCGATCGTTCCAGGACCTGGGTATCGATCCATCGGCGATTGAATCGGACACGCCGCAGAGTCGAGGACTGCTTCATCAACTTCGGAGTCGGCAACTGAACTTCGGGTCGTGCAGGAACCCGAGTTCCAGCCAATACGTGCAGGGATTCGACTTCGATGGGGCGATCGGGATGTTCATACCCGTACAGAGTTCTGAACGCATCACTGAAGTTGGCTCGAAGGTCGCACCCCGGGGTCCAATCCACTTCGATGGTGGCGTCCTGGCCCATGAGCCTCATGTGCACGATGGCACGCCGCCGGACGATGGGATCCGATCCACCAGAGGAGCGTACTTCCCGTGCTGCAGCATCTTCCAGTTCATCGAGCATGGAAGGAAGATCCTGTTCAACATCATCAAGGGGGTCCAGCACCTGCAGGCGCTCGCCTCGCTCGAGTACGGAGTTGGCGATGCCCTGGGCACTCAGGACCGAAGCCCGTTCAGGTATGAGGACGCGGTCGATCCTGAGGGCATCGGCAATGGCGCACGCATGCTGCGGGCCTGCTCCACCGAATGCAACAAGGACGAACTCAGACGGGTCACAGCCCTGCCTGAGCGTGACACGGCCAAGCGCCCCGGCCATCCTGCGGTCGGCACGAGCGAGGAACGCATCCAGGATGGCATCCGGATCACGATCCGCGTCGAGTTTCTCAAGGAGTTCCTTGAATGCACCTTCGGCGGCCTCCTCGGAAAGAGGAATCCCGAAATGATCTGGATGAAGTCGTCCCGAGAGCAGGTTGATGTCCGTCAGGCACAGTGGGCCCCCCTGTGCATAACAGGCTGGTCCAGGTTCTGCTCCCCCACTTCGTGGACCGACTTCCAGGAGTCCGTCCTCGACATGGCAGATCGAGCCACCCCCGGCAGCCACGGTCTGGATGTCAAGCGCGGAAGAGGCAAGCGTCACTTCGCCGACGTGTTGTTCCCTTGAGTAGACGTATCCATGGTCATACCGAGCCACATCGGTGCTCGTCCCACCCATGTCGAATGAAAGCACACGGTCAAATCCCCAGGCCCGGGCTGTTGCCGCAGCGCCTGCAACTCCACCGGCAGGCCCGCTGAGCAGCGAATCCTTGGCATGGAATCGACGCGCTGTCGCAAGCCCCCCGCTGCTGGACATGACCAGCACATCCGATGACTGCGGCATTTCTCTTCCCCGGTCAAGCTGCTCACGTACATCGTCGAGGAATCCGGCAAGTACGGGCTGCAACGCCGCGTTGACCACAGCAGCCTCGGCCCGGGAAACAAGTCCGATGGTCGGTTCCAACCCCGATGAGATCGAAACCTCCTCGAAGCCGCACTCGCGAAGCAGTTCCTCGACCCGCTGTTCATGTGAAGGGTTCTTCCATGCATGCAGCAACGCGACGGCTGCCGAACGTATTCCGCTCTTGAGCACCTCTTCGGCGGCACGGTGAAGTGATTCCTCGTCCAGTGGTCCAAGCACGGCCCCATCCGCATCGATGCGTTCATCGACTTCCACCGAGCAGGTATGCATGGGCGGTGGTATCACGACGGGAAATGCAAAGATATCAGGGCGCTGCTGCGTTCCAATTCGAAGCAGGTCGCCGAAACCACGCGTCGTGAAGAATGCGGATGGAGCTGGCTGGTTCTCTAGCAGTGCATTGGTGCCACGCGTAGTTCCGAGACGAAGCTTGATTCCAGGCAGTGGATCATCGAGCGGTGTACCGGTCACGATTCGAGCACCCAGTACACAGGCGGTCTCGCCACTCCAGAGATCGATCACATCTCCTTCTGCAGGTGATGGCATGCCCTCAAGACACAGCCCCCGCTCACCATCGCATTTCGTCACTCGTCCACGATCCGTCGAACCTGCTCGCCCCGCGTGAAAGCCCGTGAAGTCGTACCCCTCGCATGGGCAGGATGCACACCTGGTCCATGGGCCATCGACCGACGTCACCTGCATCCGGATCACGCCTGAACTGAGAAGCTTGAAATGGTGAACCTGTTCTCGTTCGGTGGAACTGATGACGTCGGTGAAGGTTCCCCCGGTATCAACCGCGATGTGAACACTGTCACCCATCTGGGTTGCCCTCGAACCATGGCCGTGGATCGACTCCGTAGAAAATCATGAATGCCTCGAAGAGATCAGGTCTTTGTTCATGGAGTTGCAATGGCGCATCAAAGAAGGTCTCGGTGGTGACTGCGAAGAATTCCGCGACATTCGAGACGCCATAGGGACGAATGACATCACGGCCACCCTGCTCGTAGACGGAGCGGATCGCGTCGTACTCTCGTGTCATCACCGCATGCCAGGACGCATAGGCATCCCTGGAACGCATTGGAGGCGTTCCATTGGTCATGCCGGTCAACATGTCCAGGGCATGGGCAAACTCATGCTGAACGACATTGCCTGCTCTTCCTGGATGCAGCGCGGACTGTTCCGCATCCTTCCATGACAATACGACCGGCCCGTTGTACCACGCTTCACCAAGATTCGCGGAGCCCGAGTGAACCAGGCCGTCTCGCCCCACCAGTTCCTGTGACTGCACATAGGCTTCCGGGTAGACGAGAATCGTGTGTACATTCGGGAAGTAGTCCAGGTCACGGTCCAGGAGGAGGGTGCCGGCCATGGCGGCAATGATCACCCGCTTGCAATCATCGATCTCCAGTCCTCCGCACCCCTCCCAGTATTTTTCGTCCACCACGATGCGGATGATGTTTCGAAGATCATCTCGCTGTTGTTCCCCAAGCCGCCTCCACAGGAGCCACTTCTCGGCCAGGATCTGCTCCCACTCCTCGTTGAAGGGGCCAGCCAATACCTTCTTCCTGTGATGCTTTTTCATGATTGCCATCAGGGGAGAAAGCCTAGCGGTTCAGCCAGATCAAGGCTGGTATCCGCCCCCGGGGGCCTTTCCCTTGCAGGCAAAGGGATGCAGGCGTGTATCGGCCGGGACAGCATGAAAAACGTCGATATCATGCGGATCGCCGAACCGAACTTCCAAGGCCTCGTACTGGGATTGACCCCTTGGAACTCCAACCGTCGGATCCAGGAGGGCACATCGCAATGAATGAACGAAGGGATCCAGAGATGACCACCAGTCAACTCGACATCAAGCATGTTTCCGACCAGGTCCAGTCCGCCAGTGAACCATTCAGGAAGTTGAGCGAGGGTACCCACGAGGTCATCGTGGGACAGGACGCTCTCCTGCACCGAATGATGGTCGGTCTCCTGGCCAACGGGCACCTCCTGATCGAAGGAGTTCCAGGCCTGGCGAAGACACTTGCTGTCTCCACGCTTGCCGATGGAATCGACGCCCAGTTCCAGCGAATCCAGTTCACCCCTGATCTGCTGCCTGCGGACATCATCGGAACGCTCATCTACCGGCCAACCGATGGCGAGTTCGTCGTAAACCGGGGTCCGATCTTCTCGAACGTGATCCTCGCCGACGAGATCAATCGAGCACCGGCGAAGGTACAGAGCGCGCTCCTGGAAGCCATGCAGGAACGCCAGGTCACCATCGGCAGGGAGACGCATGCACTTCCACGACCATTCATCGTTCTTGCAACCCAGAATCCAATCGAGCAGGAAGGCACGTACCCCCTGCCCGAGGCCCAGGTCGACCGCTTCATCATGAAGATCGTCGTGGACTATCCCAGTCGGTCGGAAGAGTTCGAGATCCTTGAACGCATGTCTTCAACGCAGTCGATCCCGCGTGTCGATTCGGTCATGGAACCGAAGGACATCATCGAGGCTCGACGTCTGGTCGACACCATATACATGGATGAGAAGATCGGGCGATACATCGTGGACATCGTTCACGCGACTCGTGAACCTGGAAGCATCTCGCCCGACCTTGCACACCTTGTCGAATACGGCGCCTCACCGAGGGCCACGCTCGCCCTGTCGCTCTGTGCGAAGGCCAATGCATTCCTTGACGGCCGAGGCTACGTCGTACCACAGGACGTCAAGGACCTGGCAATGGACGTGCTCCGACACCGGGTTGCCACGACGTATGAAGCCGAGGCGGAGGAAAAAACCTCGGAAGACGTGATCACAACGATCCTTGAACAGGTCCGTGTTCCCTGACAGTCCAGGGTGTCCAGTACAGACAGAGTTCCAGCATGATCCCCACCGAACTGCTCAAGACCATTCGGCGCATCGAGCTCCGCACGTCCCGCACCGTCAACGACGTTCTTGCCGGGCAGTACCACTCCGCCTTCAAGGGCCGTGGCATGGAGTTCGAGGAGGTCCGCCAGTACCAGATCGGGGATGACGTCCGGACGATCGACTGGAACGTCTCCGCACGAGCGGGCGAGCCGCATGTGAAGGTCTACAGGGAAGAACGCGAGCTCACCGTCATGCTTGTTGTCGACATGAGTGCCTCCCAGTCCTTCGGAACCAATACACAGGACAAGCGGGAACTGGTCGCGGAGTTGGGAGCCACGCTTGCCTTCTCCGCCATCGGGAACAACGACAAGGTCGGCCTGATCTGCTTCACGGACAAGGTCGAGCTCTTTGTTCCACCAAGGAAGGGCCCGAGGCATGTCCTGAGGCTCATTCGTGAACTCCTGGCACTTGAACCCGAATCCAGGGGAACAGACATCGCCTGTGCACTGGAGTACCTGAACAGGATCCAGAAGCGCAAGTGCACCGCCTTCCTCATCAGTGATTTCATGGACGAGGGGTATGAAACAGCCATGCGCATTGCCCATCGTCGCCATGACCTGGTCGCCGTGGACATCGGAGATCGCTGGGAAGACGCCCTCCCGAAGATCGGGCTCATCGAGCTCCAGGACAACGAGACCGGCGAAACCATTCTTCTTGATACGAACTCCCGTACTGCCAGGGCCGCCTACGCCGAACTGGCTCTCTCGCAGGAAGTTGCATTGGACACCTGGATGCGTCGGGCTGGAATTGACCGGCTCGTGCTTCGCACTGGTGAACCATACGTCGAGATGTTGAGTCGTTTCTTCAAGCGCAGGGAGGCTCGACTGGCATGATGAATCCACTCCACGTTCTTACCCACGTGACACTTGGACGTCTCCTGCTGGCATCACTCCTGCTTGCACCACCTGCAGGCTGCAGTCCTCCAGCAGACGATGGCGAGCAGACACCGGTCTCGACCTCTGCTCAACGCGGCCCCGTCGAACTGACGATCACCGTCGCAGATGACCATGGTCCGGTCGGCACTCCCGTCAGCATCGAGATCCAGGCCCAGGTCGAGAAAGGCGCAACGATCATCGAGCCGATGCTTGTCATCGACGAGTCAAACGAACTGGGTGCCTTCAACGTGATTGAGAATGTACTCAGGCCTGATCACCCCGGGGCGGATGGACGACGCATCTGGACACAATCACTCGTCCTGGACACGTTCAAACCCGGTGAACACGAGCTCCCGCAACTCCAGGTTCGATTCGAGGACAGGCGAGGTGACGTCCTTGTGGAAGGGATCGTGGAATCCAGTGCACTTCCAATCACCATCTCCAGCGAACTCGGGGACCAGCCTTCAACGGCAACCCTGAGGGATATTCGAGGACCAATCGACTTGCCTCTCGTGAACTGGATTGCATGGACGCTGGTTGGAACATCAATCCTGCTCGCAGTTGCCTGGATCTTCTTCATCGTCCGCAGGAACATTGCATCACGTCACGATGCGCCTCCACTGCCTGCCCATGAACTGGCCCGCAGGGAACTCGATGCGCTTGAGGCCGAGGGACTGCTGGAGCGAAATGCCTTCCAACCCTTCTACTTCAGGCTGACGGACATCCTTCGTCACTACATCGAGGGCCGATTCGGCCTTCTTGCGCCGACCAGGACGACCAACGAATTTCTCACGGACATGGGCACCAACTCGGTGCTTGAAACCGACCAGCAGAACAGCCTGTCACGATTCCTCCGTTTCTCCGACCTCGTGAAGTTCGCACTGCATGAACCCCCGGTCGAGGACGGGAGGCAGGCACTGGTAATGGCAAGAACATTCGTACAGGAGACGGAACCGAAACCGGATGCAGACCAGGTGGAGGGCGATGAGTGATGTTTCTGTTTGAACACACATCCGCATGGTTCCTGCTGCTGCTGTTGATCCTGCCACTGCTCTGGTGGCGATGGGCTCGTCCAGGATCGCGCGCCGTGATCGGCAGTTCTTCGACGAAGATTGCCGCACGAGTCCCACGCAGCTGGATCGTACGTACTCGATGGATCATCCCCGTACTCCGCACGATTGCCGTCGTGACCCTGATCATCTGCGTCGCCCGCCCTCTTCGAGCTGACCACCAGACGAAGATCCATGCAGACGCCGTTGCCATCGAGATGGTCGTGGACCGATCAGGCAGCATGCAGGCACAGGACTTCATCGTCAACGGCGCGGAACGAACACGGCTCGAGGTGGTGCAACAGGTGGTTGCCGATTTCATCCTCGGCGTCGACACCATGGAAGGCCGAAGCAACGACCTCATCGGGCTGGTCAGCTTTGCCTCGTTCCCAGACAGCAACTGTCCCATGACATTTGATCACGAACACCTGGTCGGGAAACTGGGCGAACTGAAGGTGGCCACGGAGGCCGAGGGACCCAATACGGCGATTGGGGATGCCATCGGCCTGGCCATTGCGAGACTGACCTCGCTGCAGGATCGAGCCGACATCCGCAGCGAGGACGAGGTCAAGAGTCGCGTGATCATTCTCCTCACCGACGGCGAGGAGAATACGGGTGATATCGATTCACTGAAAGCGGCGGAAATCGCCAAGGCCTTCGGCATTCGGATCTATACCATCGGCGCAGGTTCAACCGGGCGGGTCCCGATCATCGTCAAGGATGACCGGGGTCGTGAAATACGGACGTTCGTAGAGTCCTCGCTCGACGAAGCGAGCCTGAAGGCAGTCGCTGATCAGACCGGTGGCCGGTATTTCAGGGCTCGTGACACCGAATCACTCCAGGAAATCTATGCCCGGATCAACGAACTCGAGAAGTCGAAGATCATCGAACGCCAGTATGAACAGTTCGCCGACATGTCGGTCGATGCGGTCAGGCTTGGGGGCATCAGTTTCCCACCGCTCCTGATCATCCCATTTCTCGCGCTTCTTCTTGAACTTGGACTTGCCCATACCGCGTATCGAAGGCTGCCCTGACCTGAACCATGGATATCCGTTTCAACCATCTTGAATCCCTCTACTGGCTCTGGGCCGTGCTCGGCCTGGCCGTGCTGATCATCCTGTCGTTCAAGGCACGGAAACGCCTGCTCGCAAGGCTTGTTACTCCGAATCTCTCGGCACGGCTGACACGGGGTACGAGCCTTCCACGAAAGCGACTGCGCGCCATCCTCCTGCTGCTTGCCCTTGTCCTGACTGTTTTCTCACTGCTCGATCCCCGCTGGGGCATCCGCTACAAGGAAGTCCAGCAGACCGGTATTGACGTGTTCTTCGTCCTCGACACGTCCCGTTCAATGCTGGCGGAGGATATCCGACCCAATCGAATGGAACGTGCCAAGCAGTACATCGAGGATGCGATGGATACGATCGGCGGAGACCGGGTCGGACTGGTGACGTTCGCTGGGCAGGCGAATGTCGCTGTTCCGTTGACACTCGACTACGGCGCCCTGCGACTGGCCCTTGATGACGTCCATGCACGTGAAGGAAGACGAGGCGGTTCGATGGCCGGTGATGCCATCCGATTGGCCATGGACTCCTTCACGGACGAGGTGGATGACCACAAGGCCATCGTCATCTTCAGTGATGGCGAGGACATGGGCAGTTACCCGGTCGAAGCTGCATCCAAGGCCGGCTCGCGGGGAATCAAGGTCTTCACCGTCGGGCTCGGCGATTCCATCGATGGTGGGCGAATCCCGGTCGAGGCGGATGGCCAACGAATGTTCCTGTCCTGGGAAGGACAGGAAGTGTGGTCGAAGATGAATCCAGCCCTCCTCACGGAAATTGCCGATGCCGCTGAAGGCGCCTACATTCCTGCTGGAACAGGCAACCTCGACATGGGCATCGTCTACGGGGATGTCATTGCCGGCGGTGGCGGTCGAGATCACGAGGTTGCCCGGATCGAGGAACATGTACCCAGGTACCAGTGGTTTGCAGCGATTGCACTCCTGCTGGTCATCGTCGATTCCTTGATGACGGATCGACGGACCCATCGCCGCCCGGGACAGGTGGTGACGACATGATGCATCTCCTGGTGACAGGCATTCTTGCTCTCGGCACGACTCCCGTGCAACCTCCCCCACCTGCACCGCAGGAGGCAGTGGCCAGTGTTGAACCCGTGAGGATCCCCAGCTCTTCATTCCGCCAGCACGTCCAGGATGGGCAGCTGGCCATGGAACAGGGTCGTTGGGAAGACGCCGCTGCCGCCTTTGAATCCGCCCAGTCCATGCTGGATGTTCCCCTTGCCGAGTTGACCTACAACAAGGCTGTTGCAGACTACCGACGTGGTGAATATCAACTTGCCTCAGAGGGCTTCACCAATGCCATTGCACAGGGAACCTCTCCTGAACTGCACCGCGATGCAGCGTACAACCTCGGCAACTCTGCTCACAGCCGCGTCGTGGAGTCACTTCAATCAGGGAATGCCCAGGATGCCCAGGGTGCCATTGACCAACTCTCGAAGGCCCAGGAGGAACTGGGGGGTGCACTTGAACATTACAGGCAGGCCATCAGGAGCGATTCTGAAGATGCTGACGCCAGGGCGAATGCGGAACTGACATGGAACCTGATCGAGCAGTTGCGGGACATGGAAGAACAACTCAAGGAACAGCAACAGCAGCAGGATCAACAGCAGGATCAACAGCAGGGTCAACAGCAGCAGGATCAACAACAGGATCAGGATCAACAACAACAACAGCAAGATCAGCAGGAGGAGGAGGAGCAGCAGCAGCAGCAGCAGGATCAACAGCAGGGTCAACAGCAGCAGGATCAACAGGATCAGCAACAACAGCAACAAGATCAGCAGCAGCAGGAGCAGGAGCAGGAGCAGCAGGGACAACCTGGATCACAGCGGGAAGAGCAACTGAAGGATGCGCTTGATGAAATACAGCAGGCACAACAGGAGTTGGAAGATGCCAGGCAGCAACTTGAAGAAGAACTCGAACGCAATCCGTCCAATGAACGTGCCCGGGAGATGAAGGAGCAGGTCGAGCAGGCCCAGGAGGAACTCGACGAACTCCAGGAAGAACTCGAACAGGAACTTGAGCAGGAGGAACCCGGACCAGGGGAACAGGATGATTCTGCACGGGAACCAGATGCACCTGGTGAAGAAAAAGGGGACCCCTCACAAGCCCAGGCACCGGGAACCCCCGGGAAGGACATGTCCAGGGACGAGGCCCAGCGACTGCTCCAGGGCGTTCGAGACAAGGAACGACAACGACGCAAGGCCCGGGCAGAGGCTGCCAAGTCCGGCACGGCACCTGGCGGAAAGGATTGGTAGGCATGACGCGCATGAAGCATCTTGGAATCCTTTTCGGGCTCGCAACAGCGATGCTCATCGCCCTTGCTCCAGACGCATTCGCAGCCGATGCCAACATGCAGGTACCTCGCAGGGAGGGGTTCGTCGGCTCAGCTCTTCCCATACGCATCATCGTGACTGATGCCGTGAACGATGTTGCACCTGACATGCCCCCCGTACAAGGCCTGTCGATCGAACGCATGGCTTCGCCGATGGTGAGCACATCCTTCCAGAGCATCAATGGTCGAACGAGCCAACGAAGGGAAACAACGTGGACGTTCCTTGTTACTGCAACGAAATCCGGGAACTACACCATCCCCCCCTTTGATGTCGAGGTCGACGGGAAACTGTTCCGAACAAGTGCACTGGACCTGGTCTTCGTACAGAGCGAAGCCAACGATCTCCTCCGGGTCGACGTTGAGGGCAATCCGGGAATGATCTTCCTGGGCGAATCAACTTCATTGACCCTGAAGATCTGGATCAAGCCTTACCGGGACACGCAGTACGGAACGGAGCTGTCCGCACTTGACATGTGGAACCTGGTCAGCCAGGGAAGTCAATGGGGGCCCTTCTCTTCTGCAATTGAAACCATGCAGGCACAGCGACAGGCTCCGCGAGGCCGCCTCGTGACCGTGCCTGGGAACGAGGAAGACGAGCCTGGGCTGGCCTACCTCTACGAGATTCATGTCGATGACTGGCCTGATCGAATCGGAACAATCGATGCCGGTGCCGTGCGGATCGACGTTCAGTACCCGCTGAGCCTGACCCGCACTCGTGGCTTCTTCAACAGTGGCCTGTCGATCGAGGAGACACGGCCGATCTCCGCCTCACCTCGCCAGGTCGACGTATCCGTGAAACCTCTGCCCACGGAGGGACAACCCGAATGGTTCAGCGGAGCGGTGGGTCGATTCGTATTCGACATCACCGCATCACCGACGGATGTCGCGGTCGGTGACCCGATCACGCTCCGGATGGTTGTCCGGGACCAGGGCCGTCGACCGGCGAACATGGAACTGCTCCAGTCACCCAAACTGGCACGGATGCCTGAACTCGAGGATTCGTTCCGAGTACCTCGTGAACAACTTGGCGGAACGGTCGAAGGGCGAACAAAGGTCTTCACGCAGACGATCCGTGCAGAGCATGACGGGATGCAGGAAATACCCGCCCTGCCATTCTCCTTCTTCGATCCGGTTTCACGTTCCTATGAAACATCCTGGAGTCGGCCAATTCCACTCACCGTCTCGTCTGCTGCGAGTGTCACCACCCGGGATGTCGTCGGCAACAGCGGACTGGCCCAGGCAACACCTGATGAACTGCGGAACGTCGCAGGTGGGATCCTGGCCAACTACACCGGGCCGGGCCTTCTTGAAGATCGATCCGTCGACTTCTCCTGGTGGATACTGCTCCTGCTCGTTCTCCCACCACTGGCCGTCCTCGGAACGGCAGGACTTCGGAAACGCCTGGATCATCTCCAGGGTGATTCCGCCCGCACGCGTGAAAGAGCAGCGCGTCGCAACGCGCTGTCCTCCCTCGAGGAAGGAGTTGATGTTGCAACGGTACTGACCACCTACGTAGCGGATCGCTTGAATCTTGCCGCCGCCGGGCTGACCCGGATCGAGGCGATCAATCAACTCCTGGCATCGGGATTGAAACCCGAGCAGGCTGACCTGCTGGACCACGTGCTTGGCGAATGTGAGCAACGACAATACACGGGTGGTGGCTCCTCCCACGATGATGAACTCGTTCAATCCGCTCGCGAGTGCATCGATGCCATTGAAGGAGTGCGATTCCAATGATCCTTCGAAGCACCATCGCCCTCGGCCTGATCCTCTCCCTGGCTGCGACCGTACATGCCCAGTTGACGCATGATCAGCAGGCAGTAATCCTCCAGGAGGCGCAGGCCGACTACGACCTTGGCACCTCGAAACTCAAGTCCGACCCGGCGAGCGCCGTCGAGTCCTTCCGTTCGTCCGCCGAACGCTTCCAACTGCTCGTGGATGATGGCATCGAGAACGGGGAACTCTATTACGACCTTGGCAACGCCTGGTACCAGGCTGGTGACCTGGGGCGAGCGATCGCCAACTACCTTCGTGCAGACCGTCTCATGCCTGATGATCCACGCCTCGAGGCGAACCTGGCATGGGCTCGTTCACTTGTGCGACCACAGATCACCACCGAGGACAAGGAGGCCCTGGTCCGACGACTGGCGTTCTGGCATGACGGTTGGTCACTGCAAACCCGGATCACCGTATTTGCCGTGGCATGGATTCTCGTGTGGGCTGCGATGCTCCTTCGAACGATTCGCCGGTATCCAGGCTGGAACTATCTTGCCGGAACCCTTGGTTCCATCGCCATCCTCATCGGGTGCTCGGTGTTCATCGATGTTGCCGTGACCCGTACCAGGACGACAGGTGTCGTTGTTGCCGATGACGTCGTTGTCCGCAAGGGCAATGCCGAGAGTTTCCAGCCGCAGTTCGAGGAGCCCATGCAGCAGGGTGTCGAGTTCAAGGTGCTCGAGGAACGCCCGGACTGGCTCCACATCGAGTTCAACAACGGGGCCTCGGGCTGGATTCCAACTTCGGATGTGGAGATCGTAAAATCCTCCGACCAGCCGATCCTCCAGAGTTGACGGCCACGTTCCCGCTGTCACCACCATTGAAATGAAACCGGCCCGTCGCATCAGCGACGGGCCGGTTGAATGTACGCATCTTTCGGCTGCAGTGATCAGCCTCCACATCCCCAGTCACTGATGACCTGGAGCAGGTCTGAGACGTCATAGGGATTGCCCCAGTCACTGATGACCAGCAGGAGGTCGGCTACATCAACCGTACCACTGCCGTCGTAGTCGCCAAGGCACTCGCCAAGACCACATCCGATGTCCTCGCATGCAAGGCTTTCGTGCCATATGCATCCACCCTTAGGACAGAGCAAGTTGCATGCATGCATGGTCAGGTCTGGCACGCAGTAGTCACCAGCCGGATCACCGACACAGCAGGCACCGGTCGGAGCCGGACACTCAACGTTCTCGTCGCCAGGTGTGTCCGTTACGCCCAGGTCGAACTCGCCGATCGTCCAGGTCCCATCCGGGCTGCAGCGATAGGCATGTCCTGGGACGTACCCATCCACAGTAGGTCCGATGGCGACGTCACCGTAGTAGAGGTCACCGCTGTCGGGAGTCTCGACCAGCGAAACGCTGTCGACCATGACGAGCCAAGGGGTGCTGTCAAGCACACCGTCATCATCGGCATCAAGGTCGTCGTACCCACCGTAGTAGTTGGCCACGACCATGTGCGTCACGTTGTCGGAGTTCTCGAAGCCCAGACTTGCAACCTGGTCGACATCATCCGGCGCAAGCGTGAATGAAACCTCTGCAACCAGGTAGATGCCCGTGCCATCGAACGAACCGGTGAGGCTGGTGATGGACTCGACCACCCCGCTGTTTCCGGATCCGTCACCAATGACGATGTACGTCAAGCCGACGAGCTCGGCACCAGCCGGCCCCTTCAGCTCGAAATACTCATCGGTGTCGGCGCCGGCGTTGTCAATGCGTATCTCGTTG
>JAYZBD010000047.1:0-6665 GCA_036339395.1 Planctomycetota bacterium
CGGCGATGGACACGTCGGTGTCAACGACCTGCTGGTCGTGATCTCATCCTGGGGTTCCTGCAACTGAGTCCGGGCTTCAGTCCACGAGTGTGAATGCACCGCTGGAGAGGTCGTAGACTCCACCGACGACGCGGCATTTCCCCGCGTCAACGGCTTCGGAGATGACGGTCGACTCCTTCACGATCCGCGCAACACCATGCCGGACGTTCAGCTCCACGGCCCCGGCCAGTTGATCACCTTCATCCCCGCTGTCATGGACGGCCGGGAGCAATTCGGCGACGAGGCCTGGAAGATGACCTGGCAGCGCCGTTACGTCCCCTTGGTGGGTGATGGCCGCCTCGATGGCGCCGCAATTGCTGTGACCCATGACGACGACCAGTGGTGTTTCCAGGACGGCGACGGCGTATTCGAGGCTGGCAATCACTTCGCTTGTCGGCAGGTTGCCGGCTACCCCGCAGACGAAAAGCTCACCGATGGTCTGGTCAAAGACGATCTCGGGGGCAACCCGCGAATCGGCACATCGAATGACGGCTGCGAAGGGGCGTTGTCCCCTCGTCCCGCTCTGCCTGGCAGCCTCGAGGTCATGCTTGAGCATCGAGCCATCGGCGAAACGACGGTTCCCCTCCATGATCGCCTCGAGGGCATCGTCCGGCTTTGTGATCATCGTGGATGATCCTCCTGGGGCAATTCTACCGTCTTGGTTGATCGGCTACGAGACCTCGGTTTCCGCATCGCTGCACCTACTCGAGTCGGACGGGCTGGTAGCCGCCCCGCGAGCGGAAGTAGAGTATCAGCCCGATGTAGCAGCCGAACATGATCACCGGCAGGATGGCGACCTTGGCAAGGGCTGTGCTCTTTCCATGTCGTACGGCCTTGTCAATGGCTTCAAGTTCTTCGCCGGTCGCCATGCTCGCCTCCGGTGAGAGGGCGGCATAACTGCCAAACAGGCTGTCCTTCTCATCGGTGACGTACTTGGTGTGCAGGCTTTCACTGTGTTCACTGACAGCCTGCACGACCGAACGATCCTGGACATTGCCCAACCAGGCTGCGCCGAGGACACCTACGCCAAGCATGCCGACTCCCGCGATGACGTTGATCGTCATGGCTCCACCGCGGGGGAAGCGCTCGGAGACGAAGCCCAGCGTGGTCGGCCAGAAGAAGGTCTGGCCAAGCCCGTAGATGGTGGCGGCGAGGATGATCACCGTTGCCCCGACCGTGGCGCCCGGAGCACTGAGAATCGACAGCCAGTAGATGCCGATGGCCGCCAGGGCGGCGCTGATGGCCAGGACGCCCAGTGGTTTCAGTGTCTGGACGATGGGGCCGCAGCAGAAGCGAAGGACCATCATGATCGATGCGGTGTAGACAAGGGCCCATCCGCCATCGATGCCGAGGGAATCATTGATGGCCGGACCGAGCAGGTCCTTGATCCAGGCATCGGTTCCCAGTTCCGTCGTTGCCAGCAGCAGCATGACCAGCAGCAGGAAAACGTATATCGGCCGGCCAAAGGACCGGGCATAGGCTCCGTAGATGCCAGAGATGACGATGGCAATTCCCAGTTGCCACCAGAAGTTTTTCAGTGCCTCGATCCCGAGCACGTTCGAAGTCAGTTCCATGACGATGATCAATGAAACGATGAAGGCACCACCCCAGCCGACCTCGGCCAGCATCTCCCTGTAGCTGACACCTGCTGTAACACGTTCGCTTGCAGGGAACACGGAGGCAAGCATCAGGATTCCGTAAGCGGCGGTTGGAATGAGAATCAGCCCGATCTTTGCCTGCCAGGACATGTTGTCACTGATGCCCAGGACGACGATGCCAGTGAGCACGAGACCCCCCGGCCAGCCTGCATGCAGGATGTTCAGCCACGTCGTCTTGTTGTCACGGTAGATGGTCGCAATCAACGGGTTGATGACCGCTTCGACGGTGCCGGCGCCAAGGGCGCCGATGACGCTTCCCCAGTAGAGCATGCCGAACCCATCAGCGAAGATGGTCATGAATGCGAAGGTCACGTGGCAGGCGAATGCGAAGATCATGGCCTTCCCGTAGCCGACCCGGTCGATGATCAGGCTGAAGAGCACGATGCTCACGCCGAAGGGCCAGAGGCCCGCCCCGAAGATGGTGCCCACCTGTGTCTTGTCAAGACCGAAGGCCGCTTCCCATTCCGGCATGATCATCATCCGGAGCATGAAGGCGAAGGCCGTCGCCACGAGGGCGACGAAGCAGGCCCAGAAGAGCATGGTTCGCTGGGACGATGTCAATGTGTTCATGAAGGGGTCCTTGGGTGTGAGCGTGCCGATACTATGCAGTCATGCTTGACCTTGCCAGCGCCCGCGAACTGATGCACGAATGGGTCGAAAACCCTGCACTGCGTATCCACATGGAATGCGTCTCGACCTGCATGGGAGCTGCCGCCAGGACCCATGCCCCCGAGCAGGAGGAGCGATGGCGAATTGCCGGCCTGCTCCACGACATGGACTACGAGAAGCATCCCACGACCGAGGAGCACCCCTTCGTGGGCATCGAGCACCTTCGTTCACGAGGCGATGTCGACGAGGAGATCCTCGGTGCCATCCTCGGTCATGCCACCTACAGCGGCACGCCCCGGGAGACGGACATGGCAAAGACCCTGTTCGCTGTTGACGAGTTGTCGGGCTTCATCGTCGCCTGCTGCAAGGTGCGGCCCAACGGCATCTCCGACCTGGCTCCCAAGTCGGTCAAGAAGAAGTTGAAGATCGACAACTTCGCCGCTGGATGCGACCGGGAGGACATTCGACTGGCCATGGAGGAACTGGGAGTGGATCCAACGGAGCACGTCCAGTTCTGTATCGACGCGCTGCGCGAAGAAGCCGACCACCTCGGGCTCGACCCTGCAGCATCGGGCTGATTCAGTTCTCGCAGGGGCCCCATGCCTGGATGACTTCCAGCAGGTCATCGACGTCGTAGGGGTCGCCCCAGCCTGCAATGACAAGCAGCAGGTCGTCAACGCCCACGACGCCATCGCCGGACAGGTCGGCGGTGCATTCGCAGATGTCGGGTACGCCGTTGTTGTTGTTGTCCTCGTGAATCCCGGACGCGATCTCGCAGGAATCAAGGACAAGGCTGCCATCGCAGTCTCCCTCGATGGGCGGGGCGAAATCGAATCCCGTCGGTGCCGTGATCAGTTGCGAGAGAATGTAGAAGCGTCGCTTGAAGAGACCGGTCGATTCCTCGTAGACCTGCACGGCGGTGTTTGCGCCATGAGTTGAAACGTAGACATCACCATCGGGACCAAGTCGCAGTGCCCAGGGTTGTCCCAGTCCCCAGTACCCGGTGGGAAGACCGCCCCGGTCATATCGACCGAGGTATTCCCCGCTCTGGCGGTCGTACTCGAGGATGCTGTTGGTTCCATGGCTCGTGACAAGCAGGGTTCCACCGGGACGCATCACCATGCCACGAGGATCGACAAGGTCCGTCGGCCCACCCGGGATCAACTCCCGGATGAACTGGCCCCCCAGGTCGAACTCGAGGACGGCATTGTTGATGCTTGTCACGAGGATCGTTCCATCTCCAGGCACGAGGATGCCTCGTGGCTGATCCAGGCCACCGGTCCCTGCGGCGATGGCCGAACCCATGTGTGAACGTGTTTCCAGGTCGAAGCGCTCAACACTGCCCGTTCCTCGCGAGACCACCAGCAGGTGTCCGTCACCATCAAGGGCCATGCCCTCGGGTGCATCGAGCCCCCCTTCGAGCACGGTGTCATAGACGCCGGTGATGCGATTGAAGATGGCCACGGCATTTCCATCACCGTCGGATACCAGCAGGTCATCCTCGGTCAGGAGCACATCTCGGCCATTGGAGGGTGTTGGACTTGTCGTTGAAGCAATCGGGACTCCGCTTGCGGGATGGAAGGCCTTCACTTCGCCATCACCTGTACCGGCGATCCACAGTGATCCGCTGCCCTGCAACTGCACGTGGTCGGGTGTTCCGTCTCCATCGCAATCCTCGCAGTTGTCGAGCACGGCGTTGCGATTCAGGTCCAGGGTCATGTCGGCCTGTATCTGGTTGTAGTCGCTCGTGCCGTCACCATCACAATCTTCCTCGCACTCGTCGGGAATACCGTTGCCCCAGAGATCGGAACTTGTTCCCTCGAGGATGTCATGGGAATCCGGGATGCCATTTTCGTTGCAGTCCAGTTGGCATTCATCCGGGAATCCATCGCCATCGACATCGGCGCTGGTGCCCTTGGCGACATCATCGGAGTCGTATTCACCATTGCCGTTGCAATCCTCGCATTCGTCCGGGATGTTGTTCAGGTTGTAATCAACGCTGAAGCCCAGCATGATGTCCAACAGATCTCCCTGCCCGTTGCCATTGCAGTCAGGAACCAGGCACGAAGAAGTTCCCAGGTGCTCGTGCATGGCATCCTGCGTGATGACGTGGAAGCGCAGGTCGATGTTGGAGTTGCCACCGGTTGTCGTATGGCAATAGCTCATGATCGAACCACGGTTGATGTCGCCACCAGCGCAGTTGTCGATCCCGTAGTCATGGGTGTGATAGGTGCCGCAGTTGTGGCCAAGTTCATGCGAGGACACGACGATGTCCCAGTTGCCGAACCCTGGTTCGGTCGTTGAATAGAAGGAACCAAGGGTGTAGCCGGAGACGGAGTAGGCGATTTCGGAGCAGGTCGCGGACACATAGGCGACACCCCCGTATGGGAGGTTCGTCCGTCCGGTCAGGAACTGGGCAAGATCACGATCGACCTCCTGCATGTTCGCATTCCAGTAGTCGCGGAAGGGAACGAGGGGATCGTCATCATTGAACAGGTCATCGGCTGTGTCCCAGAGGCGGACAAAGGTCAGGACCATTTCAACATCAACATCGCGTTCATAAATCGCGGCAACGGCTCCGTACAGCGCCACGACGTAGGCGGAGGCGGCATCGAGGTCACCGGAAAAGAGTTCCAGGTACTCGTAGTCGGTCTCGACGGCAAGATCCAGGCGAAGGCGTTCGAGGTTGACACCGAGACCTCGCATGCCCGGCAGCGGCTGCTCCTGTCCCCGGGCTCCGCAGACAGGAACTCCCAGTGGAGGCTGGCCGGCGTGCAGGGCACGTTGCCATTGCAGTCCGATTTGAACCAGTCCCTTGCGTCCATCCCGTGGGGCAAGCACCCAGGCGTCTCCATCAAGCAGCGCGGTTCCAAGTGCACCATGCGGACCGATGGCCAGGTAGACCATGTTTCCGTCCTTGCCGTCGATGGTCCCACGAAGCAGGGTGATCGAGGACGGATCGAAGTCAAGGGGGCGATCCCTGCCCTCACCGGAGTTGACGACGAATCGTGTCCTCTCGTCGACAAGGGTGAATGGTTCAAGTTGAAGCAGGTGATCATGCTTCCCCATGCGCATCTGGAACGAGACCGGGGCGTCGGTCAGCTCGCCGAGTGATTCCGCATCAAGTTGGTACAGCCCGGTCGCACCTTCCTGGGGCGACAACGGGGGTGCGAACCCCAGTCCGGCGATCAACACAATGGTTCCAAGCATCGACATGGTCCTTCATTGGAGCACGGGCTCGGGTGGCAGGCAAGTGAATTCGATTCAGGACTGCTTGATTGCATCCTCGATGCGGTGCAACGTGTCCCGTATGTCACTCAACACCTCGTGATCACTCAGGGCCGTGGGGCTCGCAGCCTGTGCCTGAGCATCGCCAGAGATGAGCAGGTCACGCTGGGCAAGGACCTGGTTTCGGAATCCGATCGTGTCCTTGATCCCGATGAGCGAGATGAGCGCGCTGCCTGTGTCACCCCCGGATGACCCGGCGGTCTCCACCGACAGGGCATGAAGATCCAAGGCCCGCATGATGGGGCCCTGCTTCATTCCCAGGTCCGTGATCTTCTCGAGGGGAATGGTCTTCTCGATCCGGTTGAATATGCCCTTCCGAAAGATCAGGGTTTTCTCGGTGAGGGTGCAACTCATGCGCTCGAGGTATTTCCTCGTGATAATCATCCCGAAGAGGAACCAGAAGGGCAGCAGGGGGATGCCGACGACAATCACCGTCAGGTTCAGGGCCCCACTCAGCAGCCAGTAGGTGCATGCCTTCTTCGTGAATTCAGCTTCAGCCAGAATCTTGTGTTCCGCCATGGGGGTAGAGGATATACTTGGAGTGCATTTGATGCGTTGAAACCGCGGTCCGGCCAGGCGAACCAGCGGATCCCCCCTTCCTGGCAGCCAGTTCACTTCATGCGACACCCGGCATGCCGGGCGAGTCGCAACGCATCAGTCAATGCCCATTACTCCACTGCCCGTCTTTGAAGCGGATGCCGACCCGGCGAACCGCGATGCCATGACTCTCGAGGAGCAGCACGCTGCCATCGAGACGCCCGAGAGCATCGTCGTCCGGTTCGGGAGCATGAAGATGATCGGGGAATACAGGAATACCCTCGATCTGAAACCCGGGTGTGGTTCGAAACTCGTCGTGCGGACACACAGGGGCATGGAACTGGCCGAAGCCGTGACGACAAGTTGCGCAAACGCCGGGTGTGGCAAATCGATCTCCCGCCAGGAAATGCTGGACTACATCGACCGATCCGGCGGCAAGGACTACCCGTTTCATACGAAGGGCCGCGTACTTCGAATCGCGACGCCCGAGGACCTTCATTCCCACGAGGAACTTCAATCCGACCTGCAGCGATA
>JAYZBD010000048.1:0-10748 GCA_036339395.1 Planctomycetota bacterium
AACATCGCCGGTCCCGACTTCCATCTGGACGAAGCCCCATTCCTGGAGCGTGATCTGGAACTCGTCGTAGTCGTTGTTGGGATAGTGCCACCAGTAGTCCAGCGAGCCGCTGCCGGAGGCGACGTTGACCATCAGGTGATCATGGTCTCGACTCTGCCCGCGGCTGTAGCTGTGCGTGTGGCCGAAGAAGTGGATCGATGGTTTTCCACAGTCACTTGAGAATTGCTCGACGAGCTCGACGACCGAGGTTGAGAATCCGGATTCGCCGGGTGTCCATGATTCGGACTTGTGCGGGTGGTGGAATTGCGCAAATACGAAGTCGATGTCATCATTGGAACAGGCGTCGTCCAATACTCCGTCCAGCCAGTCCAGTTGCAACTGCGAGTCCCATGGGCCATTGGAGTCCAGCGTGATGACACGAACGTTCTGGTAGTCGAACCAGTAGCAGTGTTCTTCAAGACCGGCAGGCGCATTCTCGAAGAGGTCGAAGTACATGTAGTAGAGGTTGGCATTCGCCTCGTGGTTCCCGAGGGCCGGGTACAGGGGTACGTGTCGATGCAGGTTCTGCGACTGCCCGAAGAACTCGTTGACCCACTGGTTGTGTGAGGATCCCGTGCTGACCAGGTCGCCTGGAACAAGCGTGAAGGCAAGCGAGTCCTCGATGGCGCCACCATAGGTGTCGGCGTAGTAGCCAAGGATGCCGTCATTGACGACCTCCTCGTGCTTGCTGTAGACATTGCCGGTCTGGCAATCGGAATAGGCCACGAAGGTAAACAGGTCTCCGCTCGGCCCGGGTGGGGGAGTTCGGAAACTGTAGATCGGTGTCTCGTAGGCCCCGGATACGCACTTGTAGAAGTAGGGAGTGTCCGGTGCAAGTTCCTCGAGATCGACGTGGTGGATATACCCGGCGCCCGAGCCGGTGATGGACGTGCCGGTTGCCGTGAGGCCAAGCTGCTCACTCGTGCCGTACTGGACACTTGTCGAAAGGTTGAGCGCAGTTTCCCAGGCGATGTGCATCGACGTCGGCGTCGCCTTGCCGATGAAGGGTTCCACGACAAAGGCCCCACCTCGGGTGTGGGCCATGGTTGAAGTCAACACCAGGGTGATGACTGTTGCCAGCATGATCGCCTTGGCGATGTTCCGGTCTCCTACTCCCATCAAGCCACCGTAGCACTGGCCAGCAGGTGTGTCGATGTATTTCTATCTGGAAGCGGGGCATCATGCTCTTGGAGTGGCATCAGGGGCAGTTGCCATCTAGGACCCAGCAGGAACTTCCATGACGTCGAGGTTCCTAGTCACAGATCGGTACGCAGATTGCGCCAGCACAGCATGAGTTGACAACGCATTCGAATCCAAGTGGACACTCGCCGTCGACGCATGGTTCATAGGCATCGCACGTTGATTCAACCACGCTCAGGCACGCGTAACTTCCATCGGAGAGTTCCATGCAGAAGCAACCGTCGCTTCCACAGGTGAAGAGATCTCCGTCGTCTCCACAGTTGAAGCCATCCACGCACCCCACGGGGCAGGGACCGTAGTTGGCAATGACGATGAGGAGGTCATCCACCCCGACGATCCCGTCTTCGTTCAGGTCGGCGTCGGGGTCACTGCTTCCCCATGCCGCGATGATGACAAGCAGGTCATCAACACCAACATGATCATCACCAGTGATATCTCCTGGAGAGTGACTTGTCAGCGAGTGAGGGTCGGATTGATCACCGCCGTTCGCCCATGCAAGGGCGAACGAGCAGAAGGCCAGACTGGCCATGACTGCAATTGTGCATGCACTGTGTTTCATTGGAACCATTCCTGCTCGAACCATTCAATTGGACCACGGTTCCTCCCGGAAGCAAGCAAAACAATGAAACCAGTGCTCGACGCTGCCCCAGGCGGGCAGGAATCGGGGCGACAGGATTTGAACCTGCGACCTCGTGCTCCCAAAGCACGCGCTCTGCCAAGCTGAGCTACGCCCCGTGATCCGGAGATTCTACTCCAACAAGGCCTTTATTTCGCTTTTGATCGCTTGCTGGCACTGCCACCAAGGCAGCCAAGGTCGAACAAGAGCCCGATGATGATGATGATGATGCCCCCACCATTCCAGGGGCCACCCTCAAGTGTGCAGGCAAAGGCGTAGGCCAGCGTGGTCAACGGGAGAAACAGCAGGCCCAGGATCGGCACGATGATCGAGGGGTAGGCATTGTTGATGAAGGCGGGATTCAGCAGCCAGACAAGGACCAGGGCGATCCTCGGAAAGAACATTCCAAGTAATGAAATCAGGCAACACATGGCATGCTCCTCAGTCCCAGCGGAAGACACCTTTCTTCCATGCGTAGACGTAGGCGATGATCGAGGTCAGCAGGAAGAAGAGGATTCGCCCGAAGAAGAGCATGGACTCGTTGCTCATGGGCTCAAGCTGGGTGAAGTCCACGGCCCACGGGTAGAGAAAGATGATCTCGATATCGAAGACCAGGAAGGTCATGGCCACGATGTAGAAGCGGATGTTGAATCGCTTCCTCGCGGTCCCGACCGGGTTCATTCCAGATTCATATACCTGGTCCTTGGTCTGGCCATGTTTCTTCGGGCCCAGGATGCCGGCCCCGATGATGTTCACGACGGCGAAGATCACGGCCATCAGGATGAGGATGGCGATCGGGAGGTAGTCGGTGAGACTGAAAGCAAGGGCGGCGTGTGTCATCAAGGGGCATCATAGTCGGATCGTATTTCGATCACCGACTCCTGCACACGCAAAAAACCCCCGTAACGGGGTGGGTACCGTTACGGGGGGAGGGAAGAGAGAAGAAGCCCTTGTGTGTCTTACCCGGAGGGTGAGACGGGCTTCCCCAGGTGCCAAGGTCATCCTTGAACCTTCGCGTATTCACGCGAAACCGGAGAAGAAAGGAGTGTCGATCCAAGGATCGAATCGAAGGACAGTTCCTTTGTCCTCATCTGGGCTTGCCTGACATCCTTTCGACAAGCCCTATCAGTGATGCGCTCCTTTCATCAAAGTCCGGTTCACGTTTCCAGGCTCGAACAGGTGGATTCGAGCCAAGCTTCAGGATTCTGCATGCATCAACTGCATCCCATCGAGTTTCCGCAATTCATGCACTTGTAACACGTGCCGTTTCGAACGGTGATCGCCCCACATCCGTCGCAGGCTGGAGCATCGCCCATGAGCATTGCCGTTGACTGGTTCAACCCGGCAGTCGCGGCCATGGTGATCTGTTCCGTGCCGGTGCCGGGGGTCGTGGATACCGCGGCGTCCGTCTCCCGGGCGACGACATCGGCATGCTCGCTTGCAACCATGTCGATCATGTCCGAGGAACCGGATGTGACCTCGTCGCCTGCCGTAATTCGCGACCCTGCCACCGGGGCTGTTTCCCCCTCGACTTCCGAGTCCTTCCATGAACGGTCCTCCTTGACCTTTGCTGTGTCCTTCGGTTCCACGCGTGCCGCTGGAATGGCGGTGGTCGCCGATCGAGGTTGAGCAGCATTTTCTTCTCGATACCCCTCGACGAACTCCATGCCCATCCAGCGGAAGATGTAGTCGACAAGGCTCTTGGCAAACGGGATTTCCCGATTGGTCGTCATACCCTGCGGCTCGAATCGTTGGTGTGCGAACTTGGTCACCAGGCTCTCCACGGGCACCCCGTACTGGAGGGCAACGCTGATGGCGGTACCAAGGCTGTCCATGAGTCCTCCGATGGTCGACCCTTCCTTGGACATCGTGATGAACAACTCGCCAGGTGAACCATCGTTGTACATCCCGACGGTGAGGTAGCCCTCGTGCCCGGCAACGTTGAAGTGATGCGTGAGACTTCGGCGTGTGTCATCGAGGCGTCGGCGCATCGGACGTTCGATGATTCGTTCGACGACTCGCTCAACGATTTTTGCTTCGGCTTCATCCGCGACGTGCCCGGCTGTTTCTACAACATCGCCGGCAATCTCCGCCGATGCAGCTTCAAGTTCAAGCTCATCCTCCTCAAGCTCATCCTCCTCGAGGATGCCGGTCGAGGTGTTCAGTGGTTGGCTGAGCTTGCAGCCGTCCCGGTAGAGGGCGTTGGCCTTGAGCCCCAGTTCCCAACTGAGCCAGTATGACCCCGCGATGTCATCGATGGATGCTTCATTGGGCAGGTTGATCGTCTTGGAGATCGCTCCCGAGATGAAAGGTTGTGAAGCGGCCATCATCCGGATGTGCCCGGACGTGGCGATGTAACGACGACCTGTCGAGCCGCACTTGTTGGCGCAATCGAAGACCGGGAGGTGTTCCTCAAGCAGGCCAGGCGCACCCTCGATGGTCTGTGTTCCACAGATGGTCGTATTCAATTCTGCTATCTGCTCGCGTGTCAGACCGAGGACCATGAGGCCGTTGAAGGATGAGTCGTTGCGGGCATCCTCGACATCGACACCGAGTTCCTCGAGGACGTGCTCGGGCATCGTCCAGGCCGTGAAGGCGAAGCCGATCTCGAAGATGGTCGGCAACTGGTCGATGACCCCGTTGAGATCTTCATTGGAATAGCCCTTGGACTTGAGGAAATCCCTGAAGAGAAGATCGTCGCCGTCTTCTGCAACGCCCCTGGGCATGGGTACATCGAGAGAGAGCGCGCCCATGACGTAGGTCATGATCAGTCGTGACTGGTCCTCGTCATAGCCCAGTGCAGCCAGGGCGGGTCGAAGAGATTGATTGGCGATCTTGAAGTACCCGCCACCTGCAAGCTTCTTGAACTTGGTCAAGGCGAAGTCGGGTTCAACACCGGTGGTGTCGCAGTCCATGAGCAGACCGATCGTGCCCGTGGGGGCAATGACGGTCGTCTGGGCGTTCCGATAGCCATTCTCCTCGCCGAGGCTCAGGGCTTCGTCCCATGATTCCACTGCGCGGGCAAGGAGTACCTGCGCATTCTTGATCCCGATGCCTTCGCTCATGAGGCATGTGTGGTCGATCGAAACGGGTGGGATGTCGAGAACTTCCCACTCTTCGGAATCACGTTCAAGGCCATGAGCGGCTCGTCGATGATTGCGGATGACCCGAAGCATCGATTCACGATTGTCCTCGAAGCCCGAGAACGGACCCAGCTCCGCGGCCATCCGGGCGCTCATTGCGTAGGTCCGGCCGGTCAGCATGGCGGTGACGGCGCCACAAACAGCGCGCCCATCGTCCGAGTCGTAGGGAATGCCCGCCTGCATCAGCATGGCGCCGAGATTGGCGAAGCCCAGGCCGAGTGTCCTGTATCGGTGGCTCTGCTCGGCGATCCGCTTGGAGGGGAAGGCGGCCATCAGCACCGATATTTCGAGCACGATGGTCCAGAGGTCGATCGCGTGCCCATAGCCTTCGACGTCGAACTCACGGGAGCCGGCGTCGTAGAAGCGAAGCAGGTTGATCGAGGCAAGGTTGCATGCCGTGTCATCGAGGAACATGTATTCACTGCATGGGTTCGATGCATTGATCCGGCCGGATTCTGGGCATGTGTGCCACTGGTTGATGGTTGAATCAAACTGGACACCGGGGTCGGCACATTGCCATGCCGCGGTACAGATCTGGTCCCAGAGTTCACGGGCGGGAAGGCACTTCGAGATTTCGCCGTCCGTACGACGGATGAGTTCCCACTCGGCGTCGGTATCAACAGCCCGGAAGAAATCACTCCCGAGTCGGATCGAGTTGTTCGAGTTCTGGCCGGAGACGGTCTGGTATGCCTCGCCGTTGAAGTCGTAATCGAGTTCCAGGCCCAGTCGTTCAGCCATGGCTCGCTGGCCTGGAGAAAGGGATTTCATGCCTTCGACAAGCGAAGCGACCTTCAGTTCCTCCCGGACCTTCCAGTTGACGAACGCCTCGATATCGGGATGGTCTGCGTCAAGACAGACCATCTTTGCTGCCCTGCGTGTCGTTCCACCGGACTTGATGGCACCAGCAGCGCGATCACCGATCTTCAGGAAGCTCATGAGCCCCGAGCTCTTGCCGCCTCCGGAAAGTGCCTCGTCTTCACCGCGTATGTTCGAGAAGTTCGTTCCCGTTCCCGAGCCGTACTTGAAGAGCCTGGCTTCCCGCGTCCAGAGGTCCATGATGCCGCCTTCACCGACCAGGTCGTCATTGATCGACTGGATGAAGCATGCGTGTGGCTGTGGATGCGAGTATGCATCATTGGCAGGCATCGCTTCACCGGAGGTGGGGTGGTTGACCCAGTGCCCCTGGGCAGGGCCGCTGATGCCATATGCCCAGTGCAGGCCTGTATTGAACCACTGCGGGCTGTTGGGAGCTGCAACCTGGTGCAGAAGCATCCAGCACAGTTCGTCGTAGAAGGTTTCAGCATCACCACTGGTATCGAAGTACCCGTGCTTCTCACCCCAGGCGCGCCAGCAACCTGCCAGTCGATGGATGACCTGCTTTGCAGATCGCTCCGGGCCGGTCGATGCCTGGCCGTTCTCATCAAGGATCGGCTCACCGTCATCCCCGAGTTGTGGAACTCCAGCTTTCCTGAAGTACTTGCTCACCATGATGTCCGTGGCAAGTTGGCTCCACTGCCTGGGTATCCACGCATTCTTCATCTCGAACACGACGGAACCATCCGCATTCGTGATGCGGCTGCTTCGCTGTTCCCATTCGACTGTGCTGAATACGTCCTGCCCCGGGGTCGTAAATCGTCGTTTTATCTGCATCTCGTTCCCTGAGTTTTACTGCCTGCGGGGTCCTACCCCGAGGTCCACCTGTTTCTTGTCCTGACGCACGCATAGGGGAATCACCCGTTTCCGGAATGTTCCATCCTGCCTTGTGTGCGTCCCTCCTGGCCTTGGTTGGGCCGTGCCAGTCCGTTTGCACGTCCCATGGACTTCCTGGTCCTCTTTCCCCGTTGCTTGCACCCAAAATCGGCCCTTCACATCAAGAGCCCCGGTGCGATCCTTGTTGTCTCGTGGGCCCATGTACCCCGATATTTAGGGCAATAGGGCCAACAAGGGTGTATCGTACTACCACATGTTGTGGCTGCAACAAAGCCATACACACCATCTTGATTTATTGTGAACAAACTCCCAACATCCTGTCAAACATGGTTTTAAGCATCAAAAACGCATCTGGTCAGTTGGTCCATGGCTTGTGGACAAAGGAGAATGGTGGTTGAAGAAGTATGGATTCGTGGCCCTGGAAGCGGTTCCAGGCCCTTGGTGCAGGCGGTGACGAATAGGATTGGCTCAATGCATGAAGACGCGGGCATGTTGCTGGAGGACTTGACCGACGCACAGCGAGATGCAGTGACGACCATGGATGGTCCATTGCTCGTCCTTGCAGGCCCCGGTTCGGGAAAGACAACGGTTGTTGCGCGGCGCATGGCCTGGTTGATTGCGCATGGTGTACCTCCGTGGCGGATTCTTGCATTGACGTTCACGAACAAGGCTGCCGGCGCAATGCGGGATCGAGTCGACCTGCTGCTGCAGCAACGTGATGTTGACTCGCGTGACGTGACGTGCATGACGTATCACGGTTTCTGCGCGCGCGTTCTTCGACAATATGCAGATGCGGCAGGAGTTCCACCTGGTTTTTCAATCTACGACACGACTGACAGGCGATCCGTACTCAAGCAGGCGATTCGGAAAGCCGAACTTGATCCGGCGAACTGGACACCTGCTTCCGTCGGTGAATCAATCAGCAGTTGCAAGAGCATGCTTGTTACGGCGGACGTCCATGAAGAACATGCCGGCGGTGACTTCTATTCGAGAACCATCGGTCGCGTCTACCGGGCCTACGAGGAGATCATGCGTGCGAATGATGCGTTGGATTTCGATGACCTGCTGATGCGCATGGCACTCATGCTTCGCGAAGATGCAGCAGTCCGCGATACGCTCCAGGATCGATACAGGCACCTGATGATCGATGAGTACCAGGATACGAACCATGCCCAGTTCCTGATCGCGACCTCGCTGGTCGGTCCGCAGAGGAACATCTGTGTCGTTGGTGATCCGGACCAGTCCATCTATGCCTGGCGTGGAGCGGATGTCCGGAACATCCTTGAATTCGAGGAGCATTTTCCGAACGCGAAGGTCGTACCTCTTGGCCGTAATTTCAGGAGTACGGGCCACGTTGTCGCCGCTTCTGCACAGCTCATCGGGCACAATGCTTCGCACATGAAGAAGGAGCTGCATACCCAGCTCGAGGATGGGCCACGGGTATTGCTCCAACCGGCAGGTGATGAGCACGAGGAGGCGTCCTCGATTCTTGCAGCGTTCAAGGAGCACGCATCTTCCGGAATCCAGTGGAGCGAGATGGCGGTTCTCTACAGGATCAATGCATTGAGCCGTGTTCTTGAGCAGGCATTCCGGGATGGTGGCGTTCCATACGTAGTCGCCCGCGGGACGGCGTTCTACGAGCGAGCTGAAATCAAGGATGCCCTGGCCTATCTGCGACTCGTGGTAAATCGAAATGATGACACGGCGCTTCGCCGTGTCATCAACTCGCCGCCACGAGGCATCGGCAAGACTTCACTGAGCCGGGTTGAACAGCATGCAATGTTCGGCAACATCCGGCTTGGGGAAGCATTGCGGGATGCTGGGCAGATCAACAACATGGCGGGACGGGCTGCACGATCAATCGCCGCCTTCGTCGAGATGATCGATCGCTGGCGGTCCGCTGCGGATGGGGGAAGCCTCATCATGGATCTCCCCGACCTCGTGACATGCGTCATACGCGAGTCGGGACTTGAGCAGGCATTCAGGACCGGCCGCGGTGATGAGGACATGACGAGGCTGGAGAACCTGGACGAACTGGTGACCGCTGCAGCTGAATGGACTCCGCCACCCGGGGATGGAAGCAGCGAGTCCGCCACGATTCTCGAGCAGTTGGCGGCCTGGCTCGAATCCATCGCACTTGTCAGCGATGCGGACATGGTTGATCCCGAGCGTGGAGTCGTCACGCTCATGACACTTCATGCGGCGAAAGGACTTGAGTTCGACGTGGTTGCGATTGCAGGCCTGGAGCAGGGGCTCCTTCCACATGGTCGCTCCATAGGTGAGGAGAACGGCCTGGAGGAAGAACGTCGTCTCTGCTACGTAGGCATGACCAGGGCACGAAAACACCTCTCCCTGACCTGGGCACATCGCCGAACCGTTCGTGGCATCACCGAGCGGGCCATGCCCAGCCAATTTCTCGGTGAACTTCCCGATGATGCAATCGAGCGTGCCGTCGACCAGGATCCCTGGTCTGGTGGCCGTTCAGCGGTTCCCGATACCAATTGGAAGGTAGGCATGACTGTTCGGCATCCAACCTTCGGACTCGGTGTTGTTCGTCGTGTCATTCACAGGCCTCGAGGTACGACCGCGACCGTTGATTTCCTCGAGTATGGGCAGCGAACACTGCTTGTTGCCCACGCGAAACTTGAGTGTGTCGATCCAGAGGAGCGACCGTGGGAAGGCATCGATGTCCCACTGTGATCGATCCATGACTCCATCTCCGGCGGATTGGGTGCTTGACCTGTGTCGAGCGGAGGGATTCGCATTGGCCGGTGTTGCGCCAGCGGAAGCAAGTGCTCGTGCTGCGGAGCAGGATGCATGGTTTGCAGATGGTCGGCATGGATCCATGGCCTGGATGGAGAAGCATGTTGCGATCCGGAAGGATGTACGCAGGATCCTCGATGGAGCGCAGTCGGTCATCTGCGTCGCCGATCGCTATTCGCTCGGCGAGAGTGATGACATCTCGGCAGGGTGGGGTCGCGTTGCCCGGTATGCACGAGGGAAGGATTACCACGTCGTCATGAAACGTCGACTCCACGCGGTATGCGATGCACTCGCTTCGCGGGAATCCGACCATGTATTCCGCGCCTGTGTGGATTCGGCTCCCATCCACGAGCGTGAACTGGCGGAGTCTGCCGGGCTTGGAAGCATCGGGAAGCATACGCTCCTGATTGCCCCGGGCACGGGAAGCTGGATACTCCTGGGCGCGATCGTAACGACGCTTCCACTTCAACCTACCCGTCCGCCCGGCCTGCCACCGGATGATCCATGTGGTACCTGTACCCGCTGCATCGATGCATGTCCGACGGATGCGATCGAACCATGGTCGATCGATGCCAGCCGCTGCATCAGCGAGTTGACGATCGAGCGGCGGGGAATGGTCGATGCCAAGCTCCATCCACAGGTCGGTGACTGGCTCTTCGGTTGCGACATCTGCCAGGAGGTCTGCCCACACAATGCAATGACAACCCGGAACCAGGTGATCCCGGTCCACGAGGCCTACGGATGTCCACCAACACCAGAGGTGGAGGGACGGACCGACGATGGAGCCGCATTCAACCTTGAGACGGTTCTTGATTGGGGAAGTGAGGAGCGTTCGGTGGCCTTCACCTCTTCAGCCATGAAGCGGGCAAACCTGGAGATGATGCGCAGGAACGCAGCCATCGCAGCAGGGAATGTTTCCAACCCTGGAGGGCCGGGTACGAACCTTGCCATGAAGATCGAATCCATCGCGTCGGACAGCGAGGAGGAGGAACTGGTTCGATCCACCGCCCGGGACGTTCTCACCAGTCATCGAGATTGATTCATGGACCGGGAGGCGATCCGCCACCGAGTGCCTGTCCGATGGCCATGTCGATGCCCATCGAGTTCGAGATTGTTCCATCCTGGACCTGCTTCGTGACACTCTGGAATGCAGCAATCATCATCGGAAGTTGTTTCATGCCCTCGGCCAGGGCTGGTGTTCGAGCGTAGTTCTCGTCTTCGTCGATCATCCAGCCGTGCTCCGTCTTCACAAGGTACTGGGTGATCGGTGGACCCAT
>JAYZBD010000049.1:0-8850 GCA_036339395.1 Planctomycetota bacterium
CAGGGTCGAACACGGCGGCGTCATTACTCTGCAGCGAGCATCGTGACTTGCTGTGACGATCAGCAACCTCGGTAATTTCGAGAATTGGCGACACCGGGCCAGGGACCCGCAGGAGTTCGCCTGCGCCTTCGAGGTGGCGCATGAACGAGGCAAGATCACGAAAGACTGGCCTTGACACGTCGGGAAGCATACCACGCTGGCTGCATGACCCGGGAGGAGTCGATGCAACCCTGCGTCGCATTCGGTAGCCTGTGCAATTCAATGAGCAGCAACGGATACGTCATCGACGTCCACGACGTCCACAAGACCTACAAGAAGCGGATCAAGGCCCTCCAGGGAGTCGACCTGCAGGTAGGTTCCGGTGAAATCTTCGGCCTCCTTGGCCCCAATGGCGCGGGCAAATCCACCCTTGTCAAGATCCTCATGACGGTAGTCCGCCCTGACCAGATCAGCGGCACCTTTCTTGGCGCATCGGTTGGGCAGAAGGAACCGCTCTCGAAGGTCGGCTACCTCCCTGAACACCACCATTTCCCCGGGTACCTCACCGGGCTCCAGGTCATCGAGTTCAGTGGCGCCATGTGTGGGCTGTCGAAGCGGGAACGCCACGCCAATGCCGGGAAACTCCTCGACCGGGTCGGCATGACCAAGTGGGGATCCAGTCGGCTCAACAGTTACTCCAAGGGAATGCTGCAACGCGTGGGCCTTGCCCAGGCACTCGTGAATGAACCGAAGGTGGTACTCCTCGACGAACCTACGGACGGTGTCGATCCCGTTGGAAGGCGGGAGATCAGGGATCTCCTGCTCGAGCTTCGAGACGAGGGCCGCTCCATATTCCTCAACAGTCACTTGCTCAGTGAACTTGAGATGGTCTGTGACCGGGTCGCCATCATGGTCCAGGGGCGGGTGTCCATGCAAGGCACCATTGATGAACTCACGAAGGACAGTCGACGATACGAGATTCATGTCCTGGGCCCGGACCCCGAATGGATCGAGAAGCATCCTGATGCCTCCGTCGAAGCAGTCGAAACAGGATGCTGCATTACCATCGCGACGGAAGATCCCGAGTCCATCCAGCCCTTCATCGATCGCCTCCGGAACGAGGGTCGGTCCATCACGCGTGTCCATGCAGTCCGTGAATCGCTTGAGGATCTCTTCATGCGGGCGGTCGTCGATGAGGCAGGCAACGTCGCCGCTCCCGGCGCCCAGATCGAACCACGACGAGGATCAAGGGGCAATGCTCCATGACCCAGACACTTGCCCTGTTCATCGATGCCTACCGATTGCTCAATGCCAGGAAGATCTTCTGGTTCACGCTCGTGCTGTCACTGCTGGTCGTCTCAAGTTTCGCGCTGGTCGGCATTCACGATGAAGGCATCTCCATCGCCTGGTGGGACCTCGAAATTCCTGAACTCAACTCGGGGGACGCAGGTTTCACCAAGGCATGGTTCTACAAGACCATGTTCACGTCACTGGGCATCAAGTTCTGGCTGGCCTGGGTGGCGACCATCCTGGGACTCATAACCACGGCGAGCATCTTCCCGGAATTCGTAACCGCCGGCTCGATCGACATCATCCTGAGCAAGCCGATCGGTCGGTTCAGGCTCTTCATCACGAAGTACATCACGGGGCTGCTGTTCGTCATACTGCAGGTCAGCGTATTCACGGGCGCCAGTTTCCTCGTCATCGGACTGCGGGGAGGAGTCTGGGAACCTGGACTCTTCATCGCCATTCCCCTTGTCGTGATCTTCTTCAGCTATCTCTTCTCGGTCTGTGCAGTCCTGGGCGTCATCACGAGATCCACGATCGCTTCACTGCTGCTGACGATTCTCTTCTGGTTCATGCTCTTCATCGTGCAATCCGCCGAACAGTCGTTGATGGTCTTCGACATGATGGTCCAGCAACGAGTCACGGCCTACGAAGATGCGGTCGAACGGACCCGGCAACGCCTCGAGACGGTTGAAGATCCAGATGACACGGAACGCTGGGGGTTTCTCCATGAAACGCTCGAGAAACGTGAAGCATCCCTGGCCGAGGCCCAAGGCTCCTCCGACAACCTCGAAGCCTGGCACAATGGACTGCTCGGGGTCATGACCGTGCTCCCGAAGACCGGGGAAACCATCCAACTGATCGAGCGTTGGACAATTGATCTTGCCGAACTGCCCGCAATGCCTGGAGAAAACTCGAGGCCGATGGTTGGTGATGATGACCGTTTCAGACCGGATGAAGAGAAACTCGGCAAGGACCTGCAGGATGCCATTCGCAGTCGATCAGCGTGGTGGATCCTGGGCACCTCCCTCATCTTCGAGATCTTCATCCTCTGCATCGGGGCCTGGAGGTTCCAACGCCGGGACTTCTGAGCACCTATCCGGAGAGTTCCTCGCCGCGATCCCGGGCCGCGATGATCCCTGCTCGTACCGCTTCCTCGAATCCCTTCGATCGCATCACGTCCAGCCCGGCTTCCGTCGTGCCTCCAGCCGAAGCGATCGAGTCAAGCAGCATGTCCAGGTCGGAACTCGTGTTGTCCATGACAAGGGATGCGCCCCGCAGGACCTGTCGAACCATGGCCTGTGAGCGTTCTTCATCGAAACCGACATCACGTGCACCCGCAACCATCGCTGATGCGAGCAGGTAGATCCAGCCCGGGCCGGAACCACAGACTGCCGTCGCCGCGGACATGAGTGACTCGTCGATCTTCGCGGTCGTACCTATCGAGTTGAACAGGTTCGTCGTCCACTGCAGATCCTCTTCGTTTCCTCCAGAACCTGTTGCAAGACAGGTCATCGATGCGCCGAACGTTGCACCGGTATTGGGCATCGCACGGACCACCCTGCATGCACCGCCAAGCGCTTGTTGAATCGTGCTGGAATCCAGGCCCGCCATGACCGAAATCACGAGTTGCTCATTCGATAGATCGCCAAGGCTGGATGCGGCATCCTTGAAGGACTGGGGCCGAACGGCAAGCAGGATCCTCGGAGCCGTCTTCAAGTCGGCATTCGAGGATGCAATGGTGCAGCCCATGGCTGCGAATCGATCAAGTTGTGCTGGAACGTGGTCCGAAAGCAGGACCTGTTCCGGAGACAGCACTCCATGCTTGAAAACCCCGTCAAGCAAGGCCGATGCCAGATGCCCGACGCCCAGCACACCCATTTCACATCCCATGAGAGCCTCCTGCCCCCAATCATCACGGCGAGGGGTGGTTCCGCGAGTAGAATAGCGGTTCAGAAGCGAAGCCCACACCAGGGCCGGGGCAGGAGTTCCATGAGTTCCACGTACACCATGCCATTTGAAGAACCTGTGGTCGAACTAGATCGCCAGATCGATGCCTTGGCTGCGCGCGACGATTCCGACAACATGGAGGAGGAATTGACCACGCTTCGATCCAGTCGGAACAGCCTTCTTGAGAAGATCTACCAGCAACTGACACCCTGGGACACGGTTCGGGTCGCTCGGCATCCTCTGCGGCCACAGACGGCTGATTACATCAACCTGATCTGCCGGGATTTCCGTGAACTTCACGGCGATCGACACTTCGGGGATGACAGGAGCATCATCACGGGCCTTGGTCGAATCGGTTCCATCAAGGTACTCGTCGTCGGACACCAGAAGGGTCGTACCACGCAGGAACGAATTGCGTGTCATTTCGGATGCGCACACCCCGAGGGGTACAGGAAGGCCTTGAAGAAGATGCGACTTGCCGAGAAATTCGGCCTTCCCATCGTCACGTTCATCGATACACCAGGTGCCTATCCCGGACTGAAAGCGGAAGAGCGAGGACAGGCCGAAGCCATTGCCGTCAACCTGAGGGACATGAGTCGTCTGAAGACTCCCATTGTCAGTGTCGTCATCGGTGAAGGCGGGTCAGGTGGTGCCCTGGGAATCGGGGTAGCCGATCGGGTCGCGATGCTTCAACATTCCTGGTACTCGGTCATCAGCCCCGAAGGCTGTGCCGCCATCCTGTGGAAGGTCGCCAACGAGGAAACAAATACGACAGCGGCAAATGCCCTCGCACTGACTTCGAAACAGAACATGGAGAATGGACTGATCGATGACATCGTCGATGAGCCGCTGGGCGGTGCGCATCGTGATCCCCAGATGGCATCAGAACAACTCCAGCGATACCTGGTTGACACACTGCGTGACCTGGGAAGGTTCAATCCCAGGTCACTTGTGGAGCGGAGATATGAGAAATTCCGGAAGATTGGCGTCTACTCTGAAACAGCCACACCAGGGTGAAGAAACAGACCCGTGCGTTGACGAGGACCCCCGTGAACCCTACAATCGCCCGGCTTTCAGCAGCCAACGCTACTGGTTGCGCTAAGTTGATCTTTAACAACAACTTGTGAATATTCTGGGCACTACCTGATGGCTGCTAAGAAAGTCACCCGTACAAAGAAAACCGGGAAGAAGGCCGCTTCGAAGAAGAAGGCCGCCCCGAAGAAGAAGGCCGCTTCGAAGAAGAAGGCCGCTTCGAAAAAGAAGACCGCTCCGAAGAAGAAGGCCGCTCCGAAGAAGAAAGCTGCTTCGAAGAAGAAGACCACTCCGAAGAAGAAAGCTGCTTCGAAGAAGAAGACCGCTCCGAAGAAGAAGGCCAAATCGAAGAAGAAGGCCGCTCCAAAGAAGAAGGCCAAATCAAAGAAAGAGACGCCTGCCAAGAAGGTGAAGGAAGACAAGAAATCTTCAACGGTGGCGAAGAAGAGTTCCTCAACGGGTGGCAAGCGACGCCGTTTGACCGTCCAGGAAGCGGTCATCAACTCCGAAGCAGACGACAAGGGATATGTCTTCATCAACGGCCGCAGGATCAGGAAGATCACGACCGACCCCGACAAGATGCCCAAGAAGAAACGAAGCAGTTCCGACGCTGTTTCCGATTCCACTGCCAAGATCGATATCTCGACGTTGAAGACACCATTGTCGAAATCTGAACTCAAGGATTTTGAAACGCTCCTGCTTGCCAAGCGTCGGGAACTGTTTCATGCCGTTGACTCGATGGAAACGGAAGCTCTTCGCAGTGATGACGGAGATACTTCGAACATGCCGATCCACATGGCTGATGTCGGATCGGATGCATACGAGCAGGACCTCATGCTCGGGATGGCTGAAAGTGAGCGGACACGCATCAAGGAAATTGACGAGGCCCTGATCCGAATCCGTGACAAGACCTATGGAATCTGCGAACTGACTGGTGAGCCGATCAGACAGAAGCGACTCGTTGCCAAGCCATGGGCCAAGTACAGCATTGGTGCCAAGCGACAGATCGAACGCGGCATCAGGGCCTGATGGACTCGAACGACCTGCCTGCGGCCCCACTGCATGGTTCGGAAACGACCTCACTCCAGCCGTCGAAGGATCGTCCAGCATGGCGATCAGGACGAGCCTGGCTTGTCCTGCTGCTCGTCATGGTGTTCGGGCTGGCTCTTGATCTCGGGACCAAGTCCTGGAGCTTTCATTCCGTTGCCGATCATCCTGTCGTGATCGATCGGACTGCCTTGATCAACAATGCGAACTACCAGCCGATCCCACCCCACGAAAGCGTCGTGCTCGTGCCCGGGCGAATACTCAACCTGCATCTTGTGCTGAACTCCGGCGCAGTCTTCGGTATCGGAGCAGAAAAAAGAGGGTTCTTCATCGGTTTTACCCTGGTTGCACTCGGAGTCTGTTTCTGGATCTTCACACGCTGGATGTCGGAACGAAGCACGATGGCTCATGTCGGGCTCGGGCTCGTTCTTGCAGGAGCACTTGGCAACCTCTGGGACCGTCTCATCTTCGGCAGGGTGCGTGATTTCCTCCACCTCTTCCCGGATCGCCACCTCCCGTTCAACTGGAGTTGGCCCGGGGGAAACCCCGAATTGTTTCCGTGGGTATTCAATTGTGCCGACGTGATGCTGCTCACGGGAATGGGGCTGCTGTTGATACACCTGCACATGAGTGACCGCCGAAAGAAGGAGAGGCAGCCTGCTGACGACACGCCTGCCCCTGCCGCGTCGTGAACCGGGACAAGGAGGAACAACGTCTCCGTATCAACGGCCTGCTCATCGTGAACAAGCCGCCGATCATCTCCTCCATGGGAATCGTCTCCCGGGTCCGTGGGCGAGCGAGAGGAGCACGAACAGGCCATGCAGGCACACTTGACCCGTTGGCAACAGGCGTGCTGGTCATGGGACTCGGACGGGCGACAAAACGCCTTGACTCCCTGATGGCCCTGGAAAAGCAGTACAGGACCACCATCGATCTCTCGATCACGAACGCATCGTTCGACCTCGAACTGGATGCGGATCCTGTCGAGATCTCCTCGCCTCCGGATCGCATGGCTGTTGAAGCCGCACTTGAGAATTTCATCGGCACATGCATGCAGGCTCCGCCGATCTACAGTGCCATCAAGCGGGATGGAACAAAGTCCTATGAACGTGCAAGGAAGGACCCGACGGATCACTTCGAACTCGAACCAAGGCCGGTCGAACTCCACGAACTTCTCCTCCTGGATTACACGTGGCCTCTTGTCGATCTCTCGATCCGTTGCGGCAAGGGCTTCTATGTACGCAGCCTGGCCCGTGATCTTGGCCTGGCCCTCGGCACGGGTGGTGTCTGCACCTCGATTCACCGAAACGCCATCGGACCGTTCACCGACGAGATGGCCGTTGATTTTGATGACATACCGGACCCACTTGAGCAGGAACACCTGCTTGAATGGCCGAGAACCTGATTTCGGCACCTTTGTTCCTTGTTTGAACTGGGGTCTCATGCTCCAATAGACCGACCTCGAATGCCTGGAAGGTTCCGATCTATGAATCCATTGAAGTTCTCACCGGTACTCCTGCTTGGCCTTTCGCTGGTCGTGCAACCGGTTTCGGCCGCTGACAAGCCACTGGCACGAGCCGAGGTTACACACCCTGCCGTCTCGGAATTCGGTGGGCAGGGACTCCTGGTCAACCGGGATGAATTGGCTGGGAAGCAGGCGGTCCTGCTCAGGGATGTTCCCATCAACGAGGATTCGAGTGTTGATCTCGACCTGGTTCGCCTCGAGGTACTTGAACCGGATGCGATCATCGAAGCAGCCTCGGTACTCCCCGGGGGCAGTATCGCGCGGCAACTCCTCGACCGACCTTCCATCGACATGTTCCACGGCACCATCGTCGGCGAACCGGACTCCCATGTCTTCCTTGCCCTTGGAGAGCGGATGACCAATGGATGGATCGAGCGTGGCGATGAACTGCACGTGATTACTACCCACCTGGAGGCGGGTTGGACAGCAATCTACGACCTCGCTTCGATCGACCCAGCCGACATGAACTGGGCTGACATCCGATGCAGGGCGAATGAAGTCATGCAGGCCGAGCCCGACCTCCCGGACAACCGGGTTGCCAGGGGAGACCTCTCCTGCCTGGCGCTGCGCATCGCCGTGGACACCGACTGGGAATTCACCGGCCTGTTCGGTGGGAATACCGATGCCGCCATGGAGTATGTCCTCACACTGTTCGGAGCCATCTCAAGCGTGTATGACCGTGACATCGGCATCGCCCTGATGGTGACCTACGTCCGGATCTGGTTCAACTCGGACGATCCATGGAATGCAGGCGATTCCACGAACCAGCTCTACCAGTTCCAGGGGCATTGGAGCTCGCAGATGGATCATGTCGAGCGCCATCTTGCCCACATGCTCAGCGGTCGAAATCTCGGGGGAGGCGTTGCCTACCTCAATGGGGTCTGCAACAACCAGGGTTATGCCGTTTCAGGAAACATCAACGGTTCATTTCCGATTCCCCTCGAAGACAACAATGGTGCAAACTGGGATCCGATGGTCGTCGCACATGAGACCGGCCACAACTGCGGAACCGGTCACACGCATGACTCCTACAACCCACCGATCGACGGCTGTGGAAACGGAGACTGCACGGACGCGAACCTCGGCACGATCATGAGCTACTGCCACCTCTGCAGCGGGGGCATGTCGAACATCGTCATGGCCTTCCATCCACAGGTCCAGGATGTCATCATCAACTACCTCGATACGGGAATCAGTTGTGAACTTGCCGGCGATGGCTCTCCACCCGTCGCCGGAGTCGACATCGTGCAGTCACTCCTCGGGCAGACCATCGATATTCCCGTACTGATGAACGACTATGCAAATGACTGCAGCAGCGTCACCCTCTTCGACTGGGACACCACCTCGGTCGATGGTGGGCTTGTCGAGCTGGTGGACGACGACATCGAGCAGGCGATTCTCAGGTATACCTCTCCGGAGAGTTCCACGGATGATGGCGACGTCTTCCATTACGAGATCGTCGATGGCAGTGAACAGCACGCAGATGGTTCCGTGCTCGTAGTGCTCGTCAGCGGACGTGAGCCCGATCAACCAGTCGCAACCGAGCCGGGGTCCGAGGTTGCCTACTACGCACTGGACGACCCACAGGTGCTCCCGGACTTCGACACCCTCGAACCATACCTCGTGGAGGTCGTACCGAATATCGATTACCCGAGTACCGGCGGCGATTTCGCCGGGTCTGGACTTTCCAACGACATCGGTGCCGTCTTCACGGGTTTCATCGATGTTCCGGAAACCGAGTCGTACACGCTGTACACCGACTCCGACGATGGTTCGAAACTGTACATCGGCGATGAACTGATCGTCGACAACGATGGACTCCACGGAATGGTCGAGAAGAGCGGTTCGATACTCCTTGGAGCAGGTCTGCATGCCATACGCGTCGAGTTCTTTGAACGTGGTGGCGGTGCCGGCTGCATCGTTCGCATCGAGGGTGGAGGACTTGAAAAGCAGGTCGTGCCCGACTCGATGTGGTCACACGAGGTCGAAGTCGTCGGCGATGCCACCGGGGACGGGATCGTCGATGTCCT
>JAYZBD010000050.1:0-4469 GCA_036339395.1 Planctomycetota bacterium
CCCCGGGCAATATTCCGGTCAACCCTCGAGAGCCATGCACCGGCAAGAAGAACCACCAGGATCGTCGGAAGCACTGTCAACAGCACGACCAGCCCTGTCCCGGGCTCCGGCCCGGGCAGGTCCAGGACCATGCCCGCATCGGCAGCCAGGACGGCCATCACAAGCAGGATCGGGATCAGTGGGAGCACCGTTGTGCGTGTCCGTCTCGGTAGTGGGTCAGCTTCGTGGCCGGCTGATCGTGCCCAGGTCGACGATGACACCATCGTGTCGATAGAAGTCCAGGTTCATGCGATTCACATCGACGAAGGTCAACACCAGGCAGTTGGCACGCGTGCTGTCGGCGTAGTTCATGTCACCCAGGCCCGGCCCGGCGTGGTCGGAGTTGCTGTGGCTCTCGGCGTGGAAATGAAAATGGAAGAGTCCCGTATAGCCCGCGTCGAACATCTCCTGGGATGCCAGGAACTTTCGATCGTGGTGCCTGACGTTCGGGAGGAACTCGAGAATCTCGAAGCGACCCTGCTCGTCAAGAGCAAGAATCCCCCCGTACTCGGTTGATTCATCCAGCCGGTCACGGTCGGCATAGTCGAAGACATGTGATCGGACCTCCGGATAGTGAAAGGCCTCGATGGCAAGCTGCATCGACGCCAGGTCTCCCCACGTGTACTTGTCCCGGTGCGTGAAGAGTCGTTCCAACCGGTCGTTTGCTCCGATGATCCCCGGATTGGATTCCGCGTAGTGATTCTGTGTACGGAGGTATTTCTCCAGTTCCCTGTACAGCGTGGAGGTCTGCGCCTCCATGAGATCCGTTCGATGCCTGTTGACCGCGACCACGGTTGCCAGGTCCCGCATCTGCAGTTCCTCACGCCGCTGCCGGGACAGTTCCTTGACGGCCCCGGCGGCCTCGTCCCAGAACTGGGCGCGCTCCGGCTGCCTGATCTTGTGCAACCAGAGGATTTCCTCGCGGTTGTAGGGCACCATGCCGAACGTCGAGGCGGCTGCCGACAGGTCGGCGAGCATGACGTCCTCACCACCAGGCTCCACCTCGGTTGCCAGTGCAATCAGGCGTTCGCGTTCACCAAGACGATGCAGCAGATCCCAGCAGCGTTGTCGAAGACCTCGTTGCGAAGGCTTGTTGGATTCGATGAACAGGTCGAACACCAGTTCAGGCACCTTGTCCTTCCCGTGCATCCTGACAAGGGCCAGGTATTCGGGGCGCTTCGTTTCATCCGGCGTCAAGGCCCTGGGCCGACCCCAGCTGGAGATCAACGCCGGGTCCAGTTCGACGATGTCCCGATCCGCGATCCACTCGCAGAGATCAATAAGCCAGGGCCAGTTGGTCATGCGAGGCAGTTGACGACGCAGGAGAACACGCGCTCGCTCTGGATCCCGATCCCAGAGCAAGTTGATGGCCTCGCGGCGAGATGGCAGCCCGTAGTCGGGCCGCCAGACGACTCCCTCGATGAGGGTGTAGTCGGCCGCATCCAGGGTTGGATCGTTCCGGAGTTCCTGGAGGCTCACCACGTGGGTGCTGTCGTGCCTGCTCCGGTCGGCAAGGGCGGCCCGCGGATTCTTCACCGTCGTGGAACAGCCACCTGAGACGAGGCAGGATGCTCCAAGGGCTAGCAATGCAAGGATGGTGTTTCGAATCACAACCACGTCTTTCCGAACCCGTGTTCCTGCATACCGACTCGGGCAGTGTACCTTTCCGTGGGTTGGGGAACGAGGGAAAGGGCTTTGCCGTATCATGCCCCCCCATGACGAATGAAGACATGGACATGCCTGGAAACGAATCCGATCTTCACAGCCAGGTCACGAAGGTGATCGAACTGATGAGGCCCTCCATCCAGTCGGATGGTGGCGATATCGAGCTTGTCAGTGTCAGCGAGGATGGACACGTACAGATCAGGTTTCATGGGGCCTGCGTGGGCTGTCCTTCAAGCAGCATGACCCTCCAGATGGGCATTGAGCAGAACCTGAAGACCTATGTGCCAGGCTTTCAATCCGTTGAAACGGTTGATGACCAGGGCAGAAGCACTGTCAACTGAACCTAAACTGATGCTGGCAATGAACTAACAGCTGTCCTAGGCCTGCTGGAGCGGGGCTCGAATTGACTGCCAGACTTGGCATACGCCGTGATTACGCTAGAATCCGGGATGGTGGTTCGGGGCTGAGGAGCCCCGCGGAAGATGGCATGACCACATCGGCAGGAGGTCCGAGGCATGCTCGTCATAACGAGAAGAGAAGGCGAAGAGGTCGTCATTGGCGATCCAGCCAACCCGATCGGGATAGTCAGAGTTGCCTCGGTCAAGGGTGACCGGGTCCGACTGGCGATGGATTTCCCCCGCGAGGTGGAAGTGCACCGCCGGGAAGTTGCCGAGCAGATCCTGGCTGAGAAGCCGAGCATCGTTGGCAAGATTCGACCTGCAAACCAGAAGAACTGAGCTGCAATCCCAAAAAAGTCCGTGGCGTGCAGTGGGAGCACGCCACGAACCGGGAAGGGGTATTCGACGCGGACGATCGCGGGTGGACGAACCGTCATCGCCGATGGTTGGCAGCAGGACTGGGTCACCCATCCAGCCCTGGTCTGCCTCAGTCGAGCCCGTCCTTGGACTTCGACCGGGAACCGGACATGACAGGCGTTGTGGCAATCCTTGCCGGGCGGCCCTGCCCTTGAGGAGTCTTCCTTGACCCCATGAATACTCGATATCGAACATTCGGCGACATGTCGAGTGCTGGCGGTTCCATCGCAGCAGACAACATGGTTTCGAAGTGACGCACGCACGCCATCCGTGGCGTGCGACGTGCGTCGGTATCGAAAGTAGCACGCATCCATGCATGCCGAAATGATGTGAACCCACTTCCGGGGTTCACATCGATGCAACTGCAGTACTCCTCGGAGAAGAGTCCGTGGTTTTCATTGAAGCGATTCGTTGAAGGCACGAAGCAACCTATTCTTCGCGGTGTTTCTGTATGGCTCGTCGTGCACGCAGCATGATCTCCGCCTGTTGCGCGAACTTCTTCTCTCGAACCTGTTCCCAGCGTTGAGGATCTCGAACCTCGAGGTGATCCTTGACTCCAAGAACGACCACGGACGAACCCAGGTCGGCCAACTTGAGCATGCGCTCTGGAATCCGGATCCTGCCCGCCTTGTCCATGTCCACCCGGGTCGCCTGCGAATAGAGCAACTGCTCGTATTCCAGGAGTTCCTCGTCGGGAATCAGGGACTGCTCCCCCGCCATGGCCATGGCCTCGAAGGTCAGCTCCGGCCAGAGCCACAGTGATCCCTCCTGCCCGGGAGCAATGTAGAACGCCAGTCCATGGACCCTTGGATCCAGCCGACCACGAAGGTCGGACGGAATGGCAAGACGCTGCTTTGCGTCGATCGTGTATTCGTATTCGCCTGTAAATAACACGCATCTGTTCCTGGCGGCTCCTGGTGGGTCAATGGGAAAGTACCCCACTTTGACCCACAGATCAACACCTTTCATGAAGAAATGGAAAGCAGATCCAAAAAGACCCCCTGCTGAGCGTCCGGAAACATCCGTATCTCACGTTCCTGGAGAGGTTTACGTATACTCCATCAGCTCTTGGCCTCCAGGATGACCCCTTTCTGCCCCATTCGGGCAAACGTGGACAGCATCCGGGGCTCATTGGCGCAAAATGAAAACGCCCACTCGCCGGGGATGAGTGGGCAACGGGGGAGTTGAACAATGTCGATGGCGATGAACTGGAGCCACTGAATGGTTGCGCGAGACGTGGTTCAGGAGGTCATTCAGAACGTGCCGCACGGGCTCTTTCTCATGACCGCTGCGCACGATGACGCCCGCTCAGGGATCCTCACGACACGGGTCCAGGTGTGCTCCGCAACACCGTTCCTCGTCGTCGTCTCCATCCCACGAGGAACATCGATCGAACCCCTGATTCGCGATAGTCGCTCCTTCGGACTCTGCCGTATCGAGAAGGATGATCGACTCATGATGAGGCGGTTCGATCCAACCCCACGCAGGGGCGATGACCCCTTCGTGGCAATTCCAACGTCCACGGCCATCACGGGATCTCCCCTCGTGCACCGCGGTCTCTTCTACATGGATTGCGAACTCGTCGGGCACATAGCTCCCGAAGCGGATTGTCGACTCTACCTGGGCCAGGTACGTGCGACCGGCATGCTCGAAGGTGAACCGGATGTCCTTCCGGTCCACGAGATCGAGGTGCCCGCAGGAGATGAACTCGGGTTGATCAGCAAGACCTGAACACCCTCCACTTCGATACCCTGTACCGATGCACCCCTCCAACAGGCTTGGACTGGACTACGTCGATGCCGCCATGCAACTTGGCAGCCCGCCTGTTGCCGTGGTTGATGTCCATGCACACATCAACGGCCCCCGTGCGGCAGCACTCTACAAGCAGGCTGCAGAACTCTATGGAATCGAGCATGTCTTCTCGATGACTCCCCTCGATGCAACCGAGGC
>JAYZBD010000051.1:0-10149 GCA_036339395.1 Planctomycetota bacterium
ACGGCCGTCCAGGCATGGGCCATGCGCAGAGACCGATGAAATATCGTTGTACTGATTCGTAAGGTTGCCGCCTGCCGTACGCAATCTCGTAGCACCCACACTGACGATGTTGAGTGCTTCATCAGGCGTGCCTTGCGTCTGGTAGCCCCCCTGTCCATTCATGATGGACAACACGAAGCCCAGCGGCTGGTTCCCCTGGGTGTCGATATCCGAATCACGTACGCCCTGGTCGACTAACCGGGTGTCAAGGTCGTACCCCAGTGGTACCGGCGAAGGCCCCCAACTGTTGCTGGAGAGGACTGCGCCGTTGGCCTGGGAATCACGCATCAGGAGCAGCATCCCGCCTGGTTCCGAGTAGATCGGGTCATAGAGTTGTTCAAGTATGAGTGCCCCAGGAGCAACTCCAAGACCGGCAAGGAATCCCCAAGGATCAGTCACTCCGGTCGTACCGTCTGCAGCCATGGCCCCGGCCACGAGTGTTCCGTGGGCGCTTGCAACATCGTCACCACAACTTTCACCTTCGCAACCTGTCATCCTTGAAGCAAGATCAGGGTGTCCTTCGTAGATGCCACCATCGACACTTGCCAGGATGACCCCTTCACCTGTGAAACCAAGTGAATGAAGCCAGTCGACATACCCCGGGGACAACGAGTTTCCGTTGAAATTGTCTGCATCAACCTGGTCGGCCATCTCTCCTCGAAGGCCACCACCTGCAGGAACAGGCTGGACGGTGTAGATGCCCGGCATCAACGCAATCTCCTGCAGAAGGTCCCCCGGTACCGAACAAGCAAGTACCTCGAAGACGGAATCGAGTCGGCGTCGATGTACGCTCTCGATACCCAGGTCATGAAGTGATCGGACAACCTGGTCCATGCCTGCAGCGTGAATCGCAAGCATGCGTATGTCGATTACATCAGGACCAAGTGAACGCAGGTGTGGCAGCAGGCGGCATGCTGGAGCGAAGTCACCAGCCCATCGCACAGACTGAAGGGACCTGGCATTTTCCATCGCCGCTGCTTCCCCCCAGGCCACGTATGCATGCGGGTGGATGTACTGGACAACCTCCAGGCCAAGGGACCTGAGCTCATCAAGCCATGCATCTCGTGTCGGGCCCTTGAACTGGACTATCCTGAGATCGGGGCCCGTACCCGGAACATGGCGAAGCGTTTCTGGAAACACCGGCCTCTCGACAAGCGGATCGAATGTAATTCCACCAAGATGGAGAGTGAAACGAGCATCTGGACTTCGTTCCATACCGACCGCCGGTACCACCATGGCAACCACAGCCACAGCGGCAGCAAGCCGTTGAAAGATGCCGACTCTGGATTTCATGCCCTTGAAATCAACCTCCCTGTCCATGCCTTACTCCGCTCTCATGTGCCCAATACTCCCCTGTACGTACACTGAACAGGCACACAAACAGCGTCCAGAACCCCCAAAAAGGGCTCATTGAAGTCTACATCAGTAAATAGGGCGAGGACGTGGGAAGGCTGGCGAATACAAGCCTGAAAGTACACTTCATGTCCGAGAAGAATACCCCCTCAAATCGCTCCTGAAAGCCCTCAGAAGGTCGCTGTTCGGGGTGTCCTGGGGAATGGAATCAGGTCCCGGACATTCGCCATCCCAGTGGCATAGGCCATGGTTCGCTCAAAACCAAGTCCAAACCCGGCATGCGGAACCGTGCCGTACTTCCTCAGGTCCCTGTACCACCAGTAGTCGGCCAGGTCGAGATCCATCTCCTCAATCCTCTTGTCAAGAACATCAAGTCGCTCCTCACGCTGAGAACCTCCAATGATCTCACCGATGCCGGGGGCAAGGACATCCATGGCCGCAACCGTATTCTCGTCATCATTCAGGCGCATGTAGAAGGCCTTGATGTCCTTGGGGTAGTTCATGACCACCACTGGAGACCTGGCATGTTCCTCGGTCAACCACCGCTCATGTTCCGACTGCAGGTCCATGCCCCATGACACGGGGTACTCGAACTGCACACCACCGGCTGAAGCTGCCTCGAGTGTCTTGATCGCCTCGGTGTAGTCCATTCGTACGAAACTGGCCTCGCAGAACTTCTCAAGACGATCGATGCATGTACTGTCGATCCGATCACGGAAGAAGCCCATGTCATCAGGTCGCTCTTCAAGCAGTGTCCTGAAGATCGATTTCAGGAAGTCTTCCGCAAGGTCGGCATCATCCGACAGGTCAGCAAAGGCAATTTCGGGTTCGATCATCCAGAATTCTGCCAGGTGCCTGGAGGTATTCGAGTTCTCTGCACGGAAGGTCGGTCCGAATGTATAGACCTTGCTCAAGGCAAGACAGTAGGACTCGACGTTGAGTTGTCCTGAAACCGTAAGGTTCGTCTCCTTGCCGAAGAAATCCTGCGAGAAATCGACTTCACCTTCATCGTTTCTCGGAGTATTCGCCAGGTCAAGTGTCGATACGCGGAACATCTCGCCGGCACCTTCACAATCACTTCCCGTGATGATCGGTGTATGGACCCAGTAGAATCCGTTTTCGTGAAAGTACCGGTGGATTGCCTGTGACAGGCAGTGACGCACACGCGCAACTGCGCTGAACGTATTGGTACGCGGCCTCAAGTGGGCAACTTCACGGAGGTACTCGAACGTGTGTCGTTTCGCAGGAACCGGGTACGTGTCCGGGTCCTCGACGAAACCGGCAACGACGACCGACTCCGCGTGAATCTCGACCGACTGGCCCTTGCCCTGGGATTCGGCGATCACTCCAACAACCTCCACAGAGCATCCGCTTGTCAGCCGTTGTACATCACCTTCGTAGTTGGAAAGATCCGATTGGACGACAACCTGTACCGGGTCGAAGCATGTCCCGTCATGAAGGTGGAGGAAGGACAATCCAGCCTTTGAATCACGGCGGGTTCGTATCCAACCCTTCAGGAGTACACGATCATCCTTGGACAGGCTCCCGGTAGATCCAGGACCTCCAATGACCTCGTTCACCGAGACCCAGGGTGCATTCATTGACATGGTTCCGACTCCTCTGAAGCCCTCATTGGCTGTCAAGAAGCGGAGTATAGGAGCATCAGCAGCCTCTGGAGGACCCGTCAATATGGCAGGAATTCCAGTACCCATTACCCCTTCAGGCCCTCATTGAGCCACTCGAAGAGAACTCATCCCATTCCATTGCCTCAAAAATGCGGTTTCTCGAGCGACCAGACAGGCACGCTGCTTGCCACTGTTTCATGTCGCCGTGGGGCGACCCGAGGATTTGACGTGTATACGCATGGCAACAACAGGGAACCCCTGGTCAAGGGAACAGGCTCACACCGCCTGAACCTCCTGCTGACCTATGGGGGGTGGCGGGAGCGGCCCGCCGTTCACCAGCTTCCCCACCTGCTTGCTCCTCTGGGCATCCACGCAATGGAGGCCAGGTGCGGTGAAGAAGCCGAGGCGCTTATTCGTCGTGAGTCGGTTCACATCGCCGTAGTCGACCTGGAAATACCACACCGGGCAATCACCCGCACCGGTGCCCCTCCCATGTCGAGAATAGAGGAAGGACTCCGTGTCCTGCAGTTGCTCAAGCGACTTGATCCCTCTCCCCCGACGATTGTCGTCCGACCACCTCAACCCTCGACGCGTGAACATGCACGCGGTCTTTCACAGTCGCTTCGAGATGGTGCCTTTGCCGTACTGGATCGACCACTTCAACTGGAATCAATGCTGGAAGTCCTTCGCCGAATACTCAAGAGGCATTACCAGGACGGCTGGCCAAGCATCACATAGGAACTCGATCGACTTCGTGTCGATCAGCGAGGAGACAGGAATCATGAACGTCAAACCACTCGGCGACAAGTTGATTGTCAAGCGAGCCGACCCACAACAACAGACCGACTCCGGCATCTACCTGCCTGAATCGGCCAAGGACAAGCCAAGAGAAGGCAAGATCATCGCCACCGGCCAGGGCATACTCAACCATGACAATGGCGAGTACATGCCCTTCACCGTAAAGAAGGGTGACCAGGTGATCTTCACGTCCTACTCCGGAACCGAGGTCAAGATCGATGGTGATGACTACCTGATCATGACGGAAAATGACATCCTTGGAATCATTGAATGATTCCCGGAAAGGAATGACCGCCTCCAGGCGGCAACAGGAAGTAGACACATGGAACGTGGACCGATACTCACAATCCTCCAGGAGATGAAGGGCACCGAGAAGGAGCTCGACATGATCCTGTGGGGGGAAGACAACCCGATCGAAATCCGGAACGTTCTCGACGTGGAGACACTTCGCAGTGCCAACGGAGTTCGAGTAACTACCAAGCAGAACTACATCTGGTTCGATGCGAGCCACGTGTCCGCCATGTGGCAGGCACGTGACGACCATGCTGTCAACGAGGCACCAATCGCAGATCGATCAACCAGTCGAACCACCAAGTCGCTGTAGCAGGCGAAAGGAAGAAGGAAGCACACCATGACTGCAAAGCAGATTGCCTATGACATCGATGCCCGTGAGCGAATGCTCCGAGGCATCCAGAAACTCTCCAAGGCCGTGAAGACCACGCTCGGACCTTCCGGACGTGTCGTCATTCTCGAGAAATCCTTCGGTGCACCCACGGTCACCAAGGACGGAGTGACCGTCGCAAAGGAGATTGAACTCGAAGACCCATACGAGAACATGGGCGCCCAGATGGTCAAGGAAGTCGCCTCGAAGTCCTCCAAGGATGCCGGGGATGGAACGACGACCGCCACGGTCTACGCCGAATCGATCTTCACAGAAGGCCTGAAGAACATCACTGCTGGTGCAAATGCCACGCAGGTTCGCCGCGGAATCGACATGGCCATCGAGGCCATCAACAACGAACTGCAGGGCATGTCCAAGCCCGTGGAATCCTCGAGCGAGATCGCCCAGGTCGGAACCTGTGCAGCCAACCAGGACAGCACGATCGGCGACATCATCGCCGAAGCAATGGACAAGGTCGGCAAGGATGGTGTCATCACCGTTGAAGAGGGTTCCAGCCTTGATACCCATGTCGAGCTTGTCGAAGGCATGCAGTTCGACAAGGGATACCTGAGCCCTCACTTCGTAACCGACCCGGCCACGATGGAGTCGGTACTCGAAGACTGCTACGTCCTGATCCATGAGAAGAAGATCAGTTCAGCCAAGGACCTGATTCCCATTCTCGGTCGTGTCGCGGAGGCGGGAAAGAGTCTCCTGATCGTCGCCGAAGATGTCGACGGAGAAGCACTTGCAACCCTCGTAGTCAATCGACTCCGCGGCGTCCTGAAGGTAGCCGCTGTCAAGGCTCCTGGATTCGGTGACCGCCGGAAGGCCATGTTGCAGGATATCGCCGTGCTCACCGGTGGACAGCCGGTCATGGAAGAACTTGGCATGCAGTTGGAAACGCTGGAGATCAAGGATCTCGGCCGAGCCAAGAAGATCACGGTGGACAAGGACGCGACCATCATCATCGAGGGTGGCGGGGCGACCTCGGACATCACCGGTCGGATCGACCTCCTCCGCTCCCAGATCGACCAGTCCACTTCGGACTATGACATCGAGAAACTCCAGGAGCGTCTTGCAAAGCTTGCAGGTGGCGTCGCCCAGATCAACGTCGGGGCTGCAACCGAGGTCGAAATGCAGGAGAAGAAGGCACGGGTCGAAGATGCACTCCATGCCTGCCGTGCAGCCGTCGAAGAAGGGATCCTTCCAGGTGGCGGGGTCGCAGTGCTCAAGGCAAGACAATGCCTCGACAAGCTCCGAAAGAAGAACAAGGGTGATGAAGGGCTGGGTATGGACATCGTCTATCGCGCACTCGCTGCCCCGATTCGACAGATTGCTGAAAACTGCGGAGTTGATGGCTCCATCGTCACCCAGAAGGTCATGGAGTCCGAAGAACCGAACTTCGGCTTCAATGCCCTGACGAGGGAATACGAGAACCTCGTTGAAAGCGGTGTGATCGTACCCACCAAGGTGGAACGGATCGCCATGCAGAATGCCGCCAGTATCAGTGGGCTGCTCCTGACGACTGATTGTGCCATCACGGAACTGAAGGAAGACAAGAAGGCTGCTGCCCCCGGAATGGGCGACATGGACTTCTGATTTCGTTGAATGATTCACAGCAGCGGGCCGCTCCCGAGGGACGGCCCGCTGTTCATTGGCAACCCCCTGTACCCTGTCGGCGATGAACAAGCGAACTCGACGAAGCAAACGTGCACGGCAGCATGCCGCCTCGCATGAGGCCGGCGAGAGTCAAATGGCAACAGAAGCCATACCTGACCTGCCTGGGGTGCCGTCCGGGAAGGCTGTCATGATCGAAACCGCCTCCGAACTGGAAGGCGTCGTCAAGGCCATACGTGCATCCGGTTCGTTCGCCTACGACACCGAATTCATCGGGGAGGAGACCTATTTCCCTCACCTGTGCCTGGTGCAACTGGCGACGACGGAGGACCTCTGGCTTGTTGATCCGTTCAGCGTCGGTTCGCTTGATTCGATCTGGCGGCTGATTGCAGATCCTGACATCGAGACCATCGTCCACGCTGGAGCGCAGGACCTTGAACCAGTTGAGCGATACCTGGATGTACCACCTTCCAATGTCGTCGATACGCAATTGGCTGCAGGCTTCACGGGTCAGCCATACCCCGTCTCACTTGCACGCCTGATCATGGATCTCGTGGGATGGGAAATGCCCAAGGGAATGACCTTCACCGACTGGAGTGCACGTCCGCTGTCTGCAAAACAGTTGCGCTACGCTGCCGGGGACGTACGTTTCCTGCCGTTGATCTGGTCACGCATGAAGGAACATCTCGAGGCAAAGTCCCACCTCGATGCGGCCAGGGATGAGTTCGCCTCGATCTGTCGACCTGGTGCCTACCGGCCGAACATCGAGAAACAATGCAGGAAGATGCACAGGAGGAGCCCGCTTCGGAAACTGCAGTGGAAACGGCTTCATCTCATGATGGCTCTTCGCAACAACACCGCCCGTGAGCGGAACGTGCCCCCCCGAACACTCATGCCGGACAACTGTGTCAGTTACCTCGTGCGACACACCCCTGGATCCCTTGAAGACCTGTCTCGGATCAAGGGGATGCCACGACCGACGGTGGAATGCTGCGGTGAGGAGATCCTGGACATCGTCGCTCGCAAGGATGGGTTCGAAGACATTCCGGATCTCCCTCGAAAACTCCCCGAGGAAACGGCCGCCTCACGGATACAGATCGACTCGATCTGCTCGGCACTGGCCTGCTGGTGCATGGCGAATGAAATCGCCCCCCCCCTCGTGAACACCCGGAACGACATTGCCGACTGGGTCCAGGGTGGAGGGCTGGAGCATCCGGAGGATGGACCATGGCCTGATGGATGGCGAAGACGACTCGCAGGGGATTTCCTTCACCGTTTTCTTACTGGGGCCTGTACGCTGCCGATGCAATGGAAGGACGACCGCCTTCGCCTCGGCGATGATTGCGGCTGAGCAGGTCCAGGAGGCCCAGCGTCATGGCCAAGGAACGCATCGTGTCTGCCAAGTCCCAGGCTGAAGATCTCTCCCGTGGAGAGATGGATCTCCAGCGGACGCTGCGTCCAACCATGCTTGATGATTTCACGGGACAGCCACGTCTGCGGGATCGACTTCGGATCGCACTGACCGCGGCACTCGAACGAAACGAGCCCATGGAGCACCTCCTTCTTCACGGACCTCCTGGATTAGGCAAGACAACACTCGCTCATGTCGTCGCTTCCGAAATGGACTCGCGAGCCTATGTGACTTCCGGTCCTGCAATGACAAAGGGCAGTGATCTCGTCGGGACCCTGACTCGCATGCAGGCAGGCGACATCCTGTTCATTGACGAAATACATCGACTCCCTGCTGCCGTGGAGGAGTACATCTACCCGGCCATGGAGGATTTCAAGATCGATTTCACTCTTGATTCCGGCATGCATGCAAAGGTCGTCACCTATCACCTCAAGCCATTTACCCTCATCGGTGCCACGACACGTGCCGGCCTGCTGTCGAGTGCACTTCGAAGCAGGTTCGGCCTGAGTCACCGACTCGACTACTACGAAACCGAAGCATTGGAATCCATCCTGGAACGAGCCATGAAATTCATGGGCATCGAGTCGATCACACCCGATGCCAAGGTCCGTATTGCTGAACGGAGTCGCGGTACACCTCGAATCTGTCTTCGACTGCTCCGGCGAGTCCGTGACTTCGCGCAGGTCCAGAACAACGGTCGCATCGATGCCGAAGCCGTGACCGGCGCACTGGCACTGGAAGGCGTTGATGAAATGGGCCTCGATACACTCGACAGGGCTTACATGCAGACCGTGATGAAGGTCTACGATGGAGGCCCCGTCGGCCTGGAGGCCATTGCCGCCACCATGGGCGAGGATGCAACGACTCTTGAGGACCTGGTCGAACCATACCTGCTTCAAATCGGGCACCTGGCACGCACCCGCCAAGGGCGGCAACTCACGGGAGCGGCCCGGGATTGGCTTGAAGCACGCCCGATTTGAGTATCAATGCCTATTTTCGATTGACAACTGCCCGAAGTTCGGGGATGGTCAAGGGGTGATCCACTGGATCAGTGCAGGCCTCGGCCCCATGTCTACAGGCCTGCAACGTCCCGTACCAGCGCCCTGCTCAAGGCCGACGAGCGAGCGAAGTTGTCTCGGGACATGGAAAGGGGTGCCACCACCCCCTGGAAGGAGTTGGTTCATGTCACGTCGTACCCGCGCATTTACGCTTGTCGAGTTGATGGTTGTCATTTCCATCATCGCCCTGCTGGTCGGCATACTCCTGCCGGCTATTTCCCGTGCTCGAGACAATGCCAAGATTGGAATGTCGAAGAGCAATATTCGGAACATCAAGACCGCTCATGACATGTTCGAGACGGACTACGGCGTCCCCTGGACAGGAACACCTGAAGTTCTCTCTTCCGGGCCTGATGGTTCCTGGACGGGCTTGCCGGTCATGAACGCGACGAACAATTGGCGTGCTCGGTATTGGAAGCAGGACGGAGGAACGTTCACGATTCTGCCAGGCGTGCTTGCCTGTGAAACAGATGGCGGTGGACACTGGTTCCCCCTGAACTTCCCCTGCCACACGGTCCCCTACTGTTATACGGAAGGGTTGACCAAGTCCAGTTGGGGATTCGGCCGGGTCGGCACGTTCCGTTTCACGAACACGCGGCAGATCTCGGAGTACATGGATGACAAGTGCTACCACAAGTCGTTCTGGGCACCAAAGGATCGAATCCTTCAACGTGCACTTCAGCGTTGCTGGGACGAAGATGGAACCATGTGTTCCGTTTCGCTCGTCGATGGGGGCAATGCCTCGATCGACCTGCCCTTCCTCCTTCAGCCCTCCTCCTATGGACTGTGTCCACCAAACATGGTCAACCCGGCCGTCTACCGCCTGCCGGCTACAGACGAAGATCCCGAGGAGGCCTTCACCGATCCCATGTCGATTCCAACCGGCTTCCGTCCCGCAACGCTCGGGCAAGCCAGGTATTCGAGTTTGAATACCTTCCTGATGGAAATGCACTGGATGCAGAACCTCACCACCGGTGAGTGTGGGCCTCGCTGGGAAGACGCCATTTCCGGCGCGAACTACCACGTCGTCCAGGGAAACAACAACGAGGACACATGGTCATACCAGGGCTGCTATCCCAACTACTTCAACGCCTCATGGCGTTCAGCTCCCGTGGCCTGCTTCGTTGATGGCCACGTAGACATGATCGAATGCCAGGAAGCCGAGAAGCACGACTACGTCGTAGCAGACGGCAACGATTCCACTGGTGCACTTGGTGGATACAAGGGTCTCTGGCACCGAGGTGTCGCTGGTGACCTGGAGAATGGATTCTTCGTCGAGTGCCGCACGGACTGGGGCAACTGGTCGGGTCATACCCACACGGCTGGTGGGCTTACCCATGGCAGGGATGTCATCGCTGAATAGAGCGGGGCTCATGACCAACTCATGCCACTCAACAGGCCGCTCCTCCGGGAGCGGCCTGTTTCATGGTCAAGAAAGGCTCCCAAACAGTCCCAAACTGCCCTGGAAGTCCAATCAACGTGTTTTTCGAGTTGACAATCAGCGAAACTTGATCGATCCTAGACGGGACTTGATTTCGAGTCCCAGCCACCGACGGCCCCATGTCTTGATCCGGTGGCTGGTTTCCA
>JAYZBD010000052.1:0-7389 GCA_036339395.1 Planctomycetota bacterium
AATCGGGCTGGACGGATTCGAACCGTCGACCTCTTGACCCCCAGTCAAGCGCGCTAACCAAGCTGCGCTACAGCCCGTACTCGAAGCGGACAGGGTGGGATTCGAACCCACGGTACGCCGAAACGCACACACGCTTTCCAAGCGTGCTCCTTAAGCCACTCGGACACCTGTCCGGTAACGAGGCATTCTACGTGCCCTTGGTGAGGACGAAAAGGGACCTTCGGGTTCGGGAACAGCCAGACCTGGAACCCGTGTAACTGCTCTGAATGACGCGATGGATGCCCGTTGAATGCCAGTTCCGACAGTTCTTCTTGCGATCGTTGCTACATGGACACACAATGGAGTCCGGAAGAGACCCGAGGGTTCATGCCCCGGGTTCCAGTTCAGGGGAAGACACGGTCATGCACGCACTCTCCCGGCACAGGCACGCCTGGCTCACGGGCATCTGCTCGGCGGCCGTAGCATTTGGATTCGGTTCCCCGGCATCTGCCGGAAACCAGGCATGGGTCGGTCTCGAGGACATGGCCCAACTGCTCAGGGACGATGCCAGGATGATCGTCATGGGCGATTCCTACAGCGTGTCCTGGTTCTTCCGAGTTCCCCCAGCCTGCCTCCGCGTCTGGCCGATACCCCGTATCACGGCCATGGAAGGTGGACCGAAGCAATACCACGATCTCATGCGCGCCCTGGCCCTGAGCAACCAGGTCGCTGCTGTCGAGTCGGGAGATCCTGAAGGACTTGGATACACCGTCGAACGACAGGAGCCGAAACCTTCCTTCTTTGCACTCCCCGTCAGGGGCATGCGGGAATTCCATGCCAACGAAGACATGGTGCTCGGGTACGGCAACAGGCTCCTGGAGTTCAGGATCCAGAACTATCGTTTCGAACCTGGTGTTCATGGCCCCTTCAGCAACGCCGGCGACAACGTCAAGTTCCGCATGCTCTACCGATGCACCTCGGATCCAGCACTGCAACTTCCCTCGGTATCACTCCAGGACTACTACGGTGGCCTGGTCCCGATGGATCTGCTGGGCAATGCCCGTGGGTTCCTCCACCTCGGTGAAGACCCGCTGGTCGGCAGAGCCCCGGTACCGGGACAGGTCAATGCAACACTTCCTGACATGGACGTCAACAACGACGTGGCTGAACTGCTCCGTGTTCGCGTATCGACCGATCCTGCATTCGTCGGATCCGATACCTACCTCGATGTTGCAGGAGGCGTGTATTACCACGTCGATGAACAGGGACAGCGGCTCCCGGGGCTGTACTACTCCTACCTGGCCGATGACAGCTGGTCCTACGACGGGTTCTGCAGCAACGAGACGGCTACCCATGCATTCGACAAGCGGTTCTCGCGTTCGCAACTCGTGCACTGGCTGGATGCAACGACCATCGACCCGATGCAACCGGTGATCTTCACGTGGTACATCGCACCGGAAGCGCTCGACTACAACGAGGCCCGGAAGACATTCGAACGGATGATCGACGAGATGGATACCGCAGGCAGCGAGATCGGGCTCGATGACGTCCGTCACCTGCTGGTGATCCCGCACATGTACTACTTCTCCAACGGCCACGGGTACATGCTGGCCCAGCAGGAAGTCGCCTTCGAACTCGCCCACGAGCGGGAAAATGTTGCTGCCGCATCGATCTACGCCGCCACCGATGGCATCCTCTTCGATGGAAATCCAGATGCGATCCAGTGGCTGCAGGAGCGCGGCTTCGAGGACTTCGAGTTCGGCTCATTGCAGGCCGACCTCGTCAACTTCCCAATCTCCGGCACCCTGCTCGACTCCGCACGGGTTCACCCGCTGGGGGAAGAAGGCGCCGGCTTCTTCGCTGCCGTACTCGGCGACCTGATCCGGGAGGCTGGCTGCCCGGCTGATTTCTCCCCAGACGGGCTGATCAACATCCAGGATCTGCTGCTGGTTCTCAGTCACTGGAACGAGAGTGGTGAGATGGATCTCGATGGAGATGGCTTGATCAATATCGGCGAACTCCTCGCTGTACTCGACGCATGGGGTGAGTGCTGGCCCGTCCAGGCTCCATTCGCCGCCACGCACTGATTCCCCCAACTGGATGTGATGCAAGGTGCACGCTAGTCTGGTTCCCTTCTTCATACAGGGGAACATGGCCCATGGAACTCAAGAGCACCAGTTTCGCCGAAGGCGAATCCATTCCAGAACGCTGCTGCTTCTGCAGGATCGATTCCGAATCACACGTGGGGATGTCCGACAACATCAGTCCGCACCTGGCCTGGAGCGGAGCCCCCGAAGGTACTCGGTCCTTCGCACTGCTGTGCATGGATCCCGACGTTCCTACGGTCGGTGATGATGTGAACCAGGAAGGCCGCGTCGTCCCCCACGACCTGCCCCGCTGCGAATTCTGCCACTGGGTGATGATCGACATTCCAGCCGACTGCAACGAGCTGGCCGAGGGCGACTGCTCTTCAGGCATCACGGCTGGCGGCAAGCAGGATCCGCCGGGTCCCACCGGATCCCGCCAGGGAGTAAACAACTTCACGGACTGGTTCGAGGGTGATCCGGACATGGGAGGCCACTACCACGGCTACGACGGCCCCGCCCCACCATGGAACGATGAGCGGCTTCATCATTACCGCTTCACGATCTACGCGCTTGATGCAAAGGAGTGCCCCATTGAGGGGACCGACTTCCGAGCTCCGGAGGTCCTGCAAGCGATCGAGGGCCACGTCCTGGCCCAGGCAACCCTCTCCGGTACCTGCTCCCTGAACCCGGACATGGTGTCCGAGTCCTGACGAACTACCGAAATTCAGTTCTTGCCGGATTTACAAGACATCCTGCAATGGAGTATGCAGACTGTGCGTGCAATGGATCGCATGAACGGAGAAGCCCCTTGTTCCATTCCACCTTGCTCCCCTACCGGGCGGTATTTACGGCTGCAGCAGTTGCTCTTGCAATAATCTCAACCAGCATGGCAGAGGTCGAATACGAACTCACCATCCTTCCAACGCTTCCGGGAGGAACAAATTGCCGTGCAGGGGACATCAATGATGCCGGCGTGGTTGTCGGTGAATCGGCGATTCCAGGTACTGCGTATCTCAATGCCGTGTCCTGGATTGATGGCAAAGCCATCGACCTCACTGGACTGGGTATCAGTGGTGCCACGGCGAATGGCATCAACAACTCGGGGATGATCGTGGGCATGAGCGATGAATTCAACATCAACGCCTATCGCTGGGCAGGGGGAGTTATTGAACAACTCGATACTCCGAACTCCTGCTGCAGTGAAGCCCATGCCGTCAACGCAACAGGGATCATCTGCGGGCGTATTTCACTCAACGGCATCAGCTCAAACAGTGCTGCACTCTGGATCGATGGAGCATGGCAGGCCCTCGACTCAAGCAAGCACAGCAGTATTGCCTACGACATCAATGACAACATGCAGGTCGTTGGAAGTACGTATTTCTCCAGCAGCATGTCCAGCGGATTCCTCTGGGAAAATGGTGTCATGACGGAACTGACAACGCCAAGCGAACCCCCTTCCCATGTATGGGCATACGCCATCAACGAGGATGGAGCTGTTGTCGGGTATGGAAGTCATCGTGGAATCCTGTGGGAGGAAGGAAACGTCTTCGAACTCCCTCCCCTCCCTGGTGGAACCCTCAGTTCAGCCAAGGATGTGAACAATCAAGGAACCATCATCGGATATTCCTACGGTGACGGATTCAGTTCCAAGCATGCCTGTCGATGGCTCGAGGGACAGGTCGCGGACTTGAATGATCTTGTCGATGGAGGAGACTGGATCCTCATAGAGGCCACAGCCATCAACAACAACGGCCAGATTGTCGGCATGGCCTTCTCAAGCTCGAAGAACAGCGGCCACGCATACATCCTGACACCAATCACGCAGCCTTGCCCTGGCGATCTCTCGGGTGATGGCGTCGTCGACGTACAGGATCTGTTGACCGTGATTGCCGACTGGGGCAACCCATGGGATGTTGAAGACCTGCTCGATGTGATTGGAAACTGGGGACCGTGTCCCTGAGAAACCCTGCTCAGTCGTGCAGTTCGACAGTCCAGTAGGCCTCGTTGAGGAAGACCTTCCAGGCCTCGTACTGGCGTCGGCGGAGCCTGAGCAGTCGATCAGGACTTTTTCGGGGTTGCCGTGGTTCCCGGACCAGGCTCATCCCGGCCTGGAGCGGCGTCCTGCTGCCCTTTCGAGAGTTGCACGACACGCATGAACACACGAGGTTCTGCCACGTATGTTCACCTCCACGAGAGTGAGGGAGAACGTGATCAATCGACAACTCGGAGATCGGGAACCGTTTGCCGCAGTACTGGCAGCGATTGCCATCCCGGGCGAACAGGTTGCGTCGATTCAGCTTGACGTGGTAATCGGGCTGGCGATTGTTGCTGTGAATACGGATGATCCGGGGCGCAGCAACATGCTGGCGAGCACAGCGGATCCAGTCATGATCACCACGTTCGTACATCCGCTGCAACTCCGCGATCTCCAGCCAGGATCCGATGTCGAAGATCTCGTACCGGCCGCGATTGACCGAGATGACCTCGGCTACCTCGCGGAAGAGCAGCAGGAATGCTTCCCTGACGGACACCACGCGAATGGCGGCGTACCCACGATTGAGTACGAGTACGCGTTCATTCAATGCACAAGGCAAAGCAGACATGACCTGTCGAATCTCCGTTCAATCCCCGGTCCACACAGTTCCATTAGTAGCGGAAACCCGGCCGGAGAACAAGGAACAAATACGACACTGCCGTTCCCAATTCTGAAGGAAATTTCACTACTGCTTCAATCCTGTACATCAAGCAGTTCGACATCGAAGACCAATATTGCATTCGGCGGGATCACGCCACCTGCTCCCCGTGCTCCATAGCCCAGGTCTGCAGGAATGATCAGTTTCCTCTTGCCACCGACCTTCATCGAGCCGACTCCCTCGGTCCAACCGGGAATGACACCGTTGAGCGGGAAGTCGATGGGCTGCCCACGGTCGACGGAACTGTCGAACTTGGTTCCATCCAGAAGCCAACCGGTGTAATGCACGGTCACGGTGCTGGCGGATGACGCAGGTGTCGCTCCATCCCCTTCGACCAGGTCGTAGTAAATCAGCCCACTGGGCGACTCGACCAGTGTCGCATCACCGAGCTCAGCACCTGGATACTCGGATGATCCCTTCGCTGCTGGTTGTTCCTTTGCAGATTCTTCCATTGCTGTTCGAGCCTCCTCGGGGGTCAGGACCGTCATGCGGTCGATTGTCACGGTGTCCACAGGCACATTCTGCCTGCCTGCCTTGGTGCGGCACTCGACGAATCGAATGCGGTCCACCGTATTCATTCCCTCAACAACGCGTCCAAAGACAGCGTAGCCAACGCTGGCTGGAACACTTGTTCCATCCCGCATATGGCCCTGGTTGAGAAACGGGTTGTCCTTGACATTGATGAAGAACTGGTTTGTCGCCGAGTCCGGGTCGTTCGTCCTTGCCATGGCGATGGTGCCCCGCGTATTCAAGAGCCCGTTCTTCCCTTCATTCTTGATCGGGGCACGGGTCTCACGCTTTGTCATGTCGGGGTCAAGTCCTCCACCCTGGATCATGAAGCTCGGTATGACCCGGTGAAAGATGGTTCCATCGTACGCCCCGTCCCTGCAGTACTGCACGAAGTTCGCGGTACTGATCGGCGCCTTTGCATTGTTCAACTCCAGGAGCACGGGCCCCTTTGATGTCTCCATCCGGACATGGATGAACTCGGGTTCGTCCGCCTGATCATCCGCCGCATTCTCACCTTCGCCCACTGGTGCTTCAGGAGCTGCCGGGTCTTCCTGTGCATGGACTCCGCCGGCCAACAAGCCGAGCATCGCGGCTGCGATGAGCAACCAGTTTCGATAGTTGGTACATGAGTTGAACATGTTCTCTTCCCTTCCTTCTGATCCTGGTAAAGGTGCAGGCGAAAGCCTGCACGAGGTACAGCCTAGTCCGATGATGGGCTTCAGGGCAAGGCATCGCGCTGAATGCGAATGCTATCAATCGATACGAGGCTGCCCTTGCCCATGCCAGGACACGGGGTCGTCTTCTTGACTGACTCCCATGCCTGTGGAGTCTCCAGGTTCTCCTTCCAGAACGGCCACGTCCTGCACTGCTGCGGGCGGGCATCGTAGAGGGAGCAGATCGCCTTCCCCGGCATGGTGTCACGATCAAGGAAGACACAGTCGAAGCCATGCTCCGTCTTGTGCTCCTTCAAGGACCAGCCTCTCTTCAACTTCCTGGCGTGTCTCCGTAGAAACGTCTCATGCTCGAGGCCCACGGCCTTGGCCATGGCCTGCCCCTCCTCCTCCGAGAACCACACGGCACCCTCTGGGCCCGTGCAGCAGTTGCCACACTGGGTGCAGTCGAAACGGAGCCCCTCTGCGTACCACTCCTGCTCAGCCATCGGTATTCATCCAGGTGGACGGCTTGAATGGGTCGATGCGAAGCATGTGGACGGAACTGGAACCAGGCCTGGGAGTAAGCCAGTTGATTTCCTCGGGCCGGTCATCGAAGGCCGCCCTGTCAAGCGTGTAGAACTCCCTGACGCACCATGGATGCTCCCGCCGGAGACGTTCACGAACCAGCAGTTCCATCTCATCCCGCGATGAGGCTGTACCCCAGACGGTTGCATGCGCCTCCCTTGCATGCCCCGTTCCCTCGACTGGGTCGGCCTCGAGAATGACCACGGCATGCCAGAGGGTCCGACCGATGCGTCGCCCTCGTCCATCGAGATTCGTAGTCGGATCCTCGTCAAGTTCCAGATTCCAATCGTGCTTGAGTTCCATGAGCAGCTGGTCCATGTCGCAGATCATCTCGGGATGTTCCTCGAGAATCGGGCGAACACCGATTTGTTCAAGCACATCCGTATCGACGCCGTACCCCGGGTCCGCCACCTGCTTGATTCCATGCCGTGCCAGCATCGATTCCACACGCTCCTGCTCACTGGGATTCACGTGGATCAACAAGCCCTTGTCCGGATCGAGAAACACCTCGACGAAGGGGTCATCCCCATTGACCCCGATCGCAAGAGATGCTTCCTCAAGGAGCAGGGGTTCATACAGGGCCCATGTTTCCAGGAACTTCGATCGTTCCATGCCACGTGCCCCGAGATACACGTCTACCGTTCGGTAGGCATCCCGTGAACCAAGTTCGAGGATTCCGAAGACTTCCGATTCGGGAAGCAGTTCAAGTGCATCATGCAGCAGCGGTGCAAGTCGATCGAGTGAAGCGACCACGTGGAACGTACAGCAGGCTTCTCCCTCGGTCTCATTCCAATCAACGCACCAACCTTCGCGTGGGACAAGCCCAGGAACAGGAATGACCCCAAGGGGGAAGACATACCCGTCAAGGACTGTACGAGGCAG
>JAYZBD010000053.1:0-24395 GCA_036339395.1 Planctomycetota bacterium
TCACGCAGGCTCCCGATGTGGCTGAACCCGCCACACAGGCTGTTGCCTCTCCCGTTGAAGAACAACAGGATGGATCATGGTGGGGATGGATCTTCTGGACCCTCTGCGGACTCGTCATTCTCATGATGCTCGCGGAGCGGATGAATGCCGGGGAGACGGAGCAGGACACACAACCGAAACGGTGGTTCCGCGCCAACCTGAAGGTGATCATCGTGCTGCTGTCGATCTGGGCCCTGGTCTCCTTTGGGTGCGGCATCCTGTTCGCCCCGTGGCTCAACCAGTTCTACCTCCCGGGCACCGGGTACAAGCTCGGATTCTGGTTCGCCCAGCAGGGTTCCATCTACGTCTTCGTCCTGCTCATCTTCGCATACGTCATCATCATGAATCGACTGGATCGGCGCTATGGCGTCGAGGAGGACTGACCCGTGGACGTCCAGACCTGGACCTGGATCTTCGTCGGCGGCACCTTCGCCCTCTACATCGGCATCGCCTGGTGGTCGAGAGCTCGATCAACCGGCGACTTCTATGTTGCCAGCAAGCATGTCTCTCCACTGGCCAACGGCATGGCGACCGCCGCCGATTGGATGAGCGCAGCTTCCTTCATCGGCATGGCGGGAATCATCGCCTTCATGGGCGCCGACGGCTCCGTCTACCTGATGGGATGGACGGGCGGCTACGTCCTGCTCGCACTCCTGCTCGCTCCCTACCTCCGGAAATTCGGCAAGTACACCGTTCCGGAATTCGTTGCTGATCGCTACTACTCGCAGACAGCACGAACAGTCGCCATCATCTGTGCCGTGTTCATCTCGTTTACCTACGTGGCCGGACAGATGCGAGGCGTCGGCATCGTCTTCAGCAGGTTCCTCGAGGTGGACATCACCCTTGGTGTCTTCATCGGCATGGGGATCGTGTTCACCTATGCCGTCCTTGGAGGCATGAAGGGCATTACCTATACCCAGGTTGCCCAGTACTGCGTCCTGATCTTCGCCTACATGGTGCCTGCCATATTCCTTTCGCTCATGATCGCGGGTAACCCGCTGCCGCAGCTGGGACTCGGCGGAGCAAACGAAGCCGGGACCTGGGTGCTGGAACGACTGGATGGACTCCAGCATGACCTGGGGTTCTCTTCCTACACGGACTACCAGGGGTCGATGATCAACATCGTCTGCATCACGGCTGCGCTCATGCTCGGCACTGCCGGGTTGCCGCACGTCATCATCCGCTTCTACACCGTGCGTAAGGTCCGTGACGCACGGATCTCCGCAGGGTGGGCACTCCTGTTCATCGCGATCCTCTATACGACCGCACCCGCCATTGCCGTCTTTGCACGCACCAATCTCCTCGACAAGGTGCCCAACCAGTCATACGTCGACGTACGCCAGAACGAGGAGTGGTTTACGACGTGGGAAGAAACCGGCCTGATCGCGTGGCGGGACCACGATGCCGACGGGCGAATCGACTACACGAGTGGAAAGGCGTTCAAGGGAAAGCCGAACTACGCAACCGAGGAACCACTCCGGGGAGCGCATGGGCAACGACTCGTGGTGAATGATGACGTGCCTGGTGACAACGAGCTGTACATCGATCGAGACATCATGGTGCTGGCTAATCCCGAGATCGCAGGACTGCCTCCCTGGGTCATTGCACTTGTTGCGGCAGGTGGTCTTGCAGCAGCGCTCTCGACGGCGGCGGGGCTGCTCCTGGTCGTCTCTTCCGCCGTTTCACACGACCTGCTGAAAGGCATCATTGCACCAGGAATCTCGGAACGAAAGGAGTTGTTCGCTGCACGCATCGCAGCAGCCGTTGCTGTCATGGGTGCAGGGGTGCTCGGAATCTATCCACCGGACTACGTGGCAGCGGTTGTCGCGTTCGCCTTTGGTCTTGCTGCTTCTTCCTTCTTCCCCGTCATCGTCATGGGCATCTTCTCGAAGAGATTCAACCGCGAAGGTGCCATTGCAGGGATGACATGCGGGCTTGCCTTCACGACTGCCTACATCGTCTGGTTCAAATTCATTTCTCCCGATACCAATACTGCTGACAACTGGTTACTGGGCATCTCCCCGGAAGGAATTGGAAGCATCGGGATGCTGATCAACTTCGCGGTCGGCCTGACGGTTTCATCCATGACCCCACCACCGCCTCAGAAGGTGCAGGAACTCGTCGAATACATCCGTGTTCCGGGAGGAACTGGAGAGGAGTCCTAGGCTAAGCCTCGAATTCAATCTCCTTGCCTCTACAATCGAGACTGGAAGGTGGGTGAACCGTTGTACCTGGCAGTTACCATGATGCTTGTTCTCACCGGGAGTTCGGACCCGGTTGATTTCAGCAGTGATGTTCGACCAATCCTCGCGTCCAACTGCTTCCTCTGCCACGGTCCGGATCATTCAACACGCAAGGCGAAACTCAGGCTCGACCTGGAGGAATCAGCTCTTTCCGGGGTCGTCGTGCCCGGCAAGCCCGGAGAAAGTGAACTGCTTCGCCGTATTTCCCATGATGGTGAAGATCGCATGCCCCCCGGTGATCGCCAGGCACTTTCACCTGCTGAAGTTGACATCCTGCACAGGTGGATTGAGCAGGGAGCACACTGGGAGGAACATTGGTCCTGGGAACCCATCGCCGATCCTCCGCTTCCTGGTGTATCCACTCCGGAGTGGGCGCGCGAACCACTTGATCACTTCGTACTGGCACGGCTGGAGGACGCTGGACTTGCCCCTGCGACCGAGGCGGAGAGCGCCGCCCTCCTGAGAAGATTGACCTACGACCTGACCGGACTCCCGCCAACTCCTGGTGATATCGAGGCATGGCGGGCGAAAGATCTCGAGGTTGCCTACGAACAGGCCGTCGAGCGACTCCTCGCCTCACCTCGCTTCGGCGAACACTGGGGTCGGCACTGGCTCGACCTGGTCCGGTATGCGGAAACCTGTGGACACGAGTTTGATTACCCCATCCCACACGCGTGGCACTACCGCGACTGGGTGATTCACGCATACAACGAAGACATTCCCTATGACCGCTTCGTGCTCGAACAACTCGCCGGGGACCTGCTCGAGAACCCTCGCCGGCATCCCGTAACCGGGGTCGACGAGTCGATTACAGGTACGGGCGTCTGGTACCTGGCCCAGGGAACCCATGCACCGGTCGATGTCCGGGAGGATGGAGCGCTTCGGATCGAGAACCAGATCGATGTACTCGGAACAGCCTTCCTCGGCCTGTCGGTTCAATGCGCGCGTTGCCACGATCACAAGTTCGATCCCATCTCGACCGAGGACTACTACGCACTGGCGGGTTTCTTTCGATCGACACGAAGACAGAATGCATACCTCGACCCGAATGAAGCCGTAGCGAGGGCCGTAGGTGAACGAACACTGTGGAATGCCCGGCAGGTTCAAGGACTGGAAATGAATGCGACGCCGGTTGACTCCACCGAGCCCGATCTGGATGCCTTCTGCGACTTCGACGGCGATTCGTATGGAAACTGGTTCACATCGGGCTGGGCCTTCGGTGATGGACCTGCTCACGCTGGTGACCTGATCCTCGAAGGTGGAGTACCGATGATCACCTCGGCGAGTTCTGCGCACAGCGGGCGAATCGCTCCCGAGTGCCAGGGGACACTGCGATCCCCCACGTTCACCATCGACGAGGATGCCTTGCACATTCGAGCCCGGGGCCAGGGCTGCAGGATCCGACTCGTGATCGATGGATTCATACTTGGTGAATACAACCCGCTCCTCTTCGAGGGGCACATCATCGATATCGACTCGAAGTCCTGGACGACCCTGTCCATGGATACGAGCCGATACCAGGGCCACCGTGCGCACCTGGCCTTCATGGATGACGGTGATGGATACCTGGTCGTCGATGCCGTCAAGTTCGGCCCGATCGGGGAGGTTGAGTGGTTCCTTCCGGAGTCCACCGCGATCGACACCGTCAACGAGCAATTGGCCCAGGTTGAACTCGAAGGAACCCCTCCGGCAATCCCTGTGCCGGTGAGAGTACTCGCAGCGCAGGATGGAACCCCCGAGGACGAGTACGTCTTCATACGCGGTGAACACCGGAATCCGGGACCGATCGTGCCAAGGCGATTCATCGCTTCCATCGGGGGAGAAGCACAGGAAGCCGTTCAAGGAAGCTCCGGGCGACTTGAACTTGCCGACCGGATCCTCGATGCGTCGAACCCCTTCCCGGCACGGATCATGGTGAACCGGACCTGGCATCACCTCTTCGGGCAGGGACTTTCAGGCAGCCCGGATGAACTGGGTGCCATGGGCATGCCTCCAACACATCCGGAACTGCTTGATCACCTGGCAACCAGGTTCCGATCGAACTGGTCGATGAAGGACCTGGTTCGCAGCATCGTCATGAGCAGCACCTACCGGATGGGAACCAGCAATCCAGACCCGAGGTGCGCCGAGATCGATCCCGACAACCTCCTGCTTCACTCGGCCCCGAGAAGGCGACTGGGAGCCGAGGCGCTCAGGGATTCCGTGCTGGCTGTTTCAGGCCGACTCGACATGACAATGGGTGGATCACCAGTACCGGTTCACCTCACCGAGTTCATGACTGGTCGGGGCCGACCCGGTGCATCAGGACCTCTCGATGGAAATGGTCGCCGATCCATCTACCAGGAAGTACGGAGGAACTTTCTTCCACCCATGCTGCAGGCATGGGATCTTCCAGTGCCATGCAGGCCCGTGGGTGTTCGCCTCGAATCGAATGTTCCGTCCCAGTACCTGGTTCTCATGAATGACCCCTTCATCAGGGAGCAGGCGGGGTTCTGGGCTGATCGACTGCTTGAAGACGCGAGTCTCGACCTGTCCGACCGGATCGAACAGATGTACCTGTCCGCCTACGGACGCCCCCCCTCGAGCGAGGAGACGGCATTGGCCCATGAATTCCTTGCTGCGGATGCAGAACGGTCGCAGAATGAAGTACTGGCCGATTTCGCACATGTCCTGTTCAACACCAAGGAGTTCGTCTTCCTCGACTGAGGCTGAGTTCCCAATGCACGAATGTGGCAACTATCACGACGTTCCCTGCTCCCGACGGGACATGCTCTCGCGATGCGCTGCCGGTTTCGGGTCCGTCGCACTGGCTGGCCTGCTTGCCGATCGTGGTTTTGCCGGAATGCTCGATGGCTCCCTGCCTTCCCCGCATCATCCTGCCAGGGCGCGGAGTGTCATCTTCCTCTACATGGATGGTGGGCCTTCCCAGGTCGACACCTTCGACCCGAAGCCCCGGCTCTCACGTCTCAATGGACAACCGTTCCCGATGCAGATGGCCAGGACACAGTTCAATGACAATGGCAGTGTTCTTGCATCACCGTGGAAGTTCAAGCAGCATGGCCACTGCGGTGCATGGGTCAGCGAGCTCTTTCCGCACACGGCAACGTGCGTCGATGAACTCTGCATCGTCCGTTCAATGACAAGCGAGTTCTCCGAACATACGAACGCGAACTACTTCCTTCATACAGGGCTGGGAATTGCCGGGCGACCGAGCATGGGAGCATGGGCCAGCTATGGCCTTGGAAGCGAAAACAGCGACCTCCCCGGCTTCGTCGTCCTCAATGGCGGCCTGACGCCCCCGGGCGGACTCCAGTGCTTCGGCAACGGCTTTCTTCCAGCCACCCACCAGGGAACCGTGATCCAGCCTCATGGAAGCGGCATGGCGAATGTTGTCCCGATCGATGGCGATCATGGGCGAATGGAACGGCGACATGAACTGCTTCGGTCCCTGGATCAACGGCATGCAGACATGCGGGAAGGCGATGATGCCATCGAATCAGCGATTGCCAACCATGAATTGGCCTTCCGGATGCAGTGGTCTGTTCCGGGCCTCATGGATCTCGATGGGGAATCAAAGGCGACCAGGCAGCTCTACGGACTTGATGCTCCCTATGAACCGACTCGCATCTTCGCCCGCGAGTGTCTTCTTGCTCGAAGGTTGGTTGAGCGAGGGGTACGCTTCGTCGAGTTGACCTGCCCAAGTGTCGATGGCGACCGGTGGGACCAGCACAATGACCTGCGTACAGGGCACACGAACAACTCACTTGCAGTTGATCAGCCCATCGCGGGCCTGTTGAAGGATCTGCGAAGCCGTGGACTACTCGATGAAACTCTCGTCATCTGGGGAGGAGAGTTTGGACGCACACCCTTTGCCCAGGGAACTGATGGCCGCGATCACAATCCGTTTGGTTTCACCATGTGGATGGCTGGTGGTGGCGTACGGGGCGGCATGACCTATGGACGGACCGATGAATTTGGCTACCGTGCAATCGAGCATCCACTGGCCATCCATGATCTTCATGCAACGATGCTTCACCTGCTTGGGATCGACCATACGAGGCTGGCGGTCCGGCATGGTGGACGTGACATGCGCCTGACGGATGTACACGGACACGTGATCAGCGACCTGCTGGCCTAGAGGTTTCCGATCAGGATGCCCAGGGCCAGGACGATCGTTCCACCGACAATCACCTGGAAACTGGCAGCCAGGAAAGGTGTGTCCATCCAACGATTGCGGATCCAGGCAATAACAAACAGTTCAATCACGACGACAATGATCGCTACGATCATCGCCGTCCAGAAGGCTGGAATGAGAAACGGCAACGTGTGGCCCAGGCCTCCGAGCGTCGTCATGCCACCGCAGATCCAACCTCGAACCCATGGACTGCCCCGACCACTGATCTTGCCGTCGTCGGAGAGCGCCTCGGCAAATGCCATGGAAACACCCGCGCCGACGGAGGCGGCAAGGCCAACGAGAAAGGTCGGCCAGGTATCTTCCGTGGCAAATGCAGCGGCAAAGATCGGGGCCAGGGTCGAGACGGACCCGTCCATGAGCCCAGCAAGCCCGGGCTGCACGATCGTCAGCACAAAGGCGCGGTGGGGGTCATCTCCTCCATCCTGGTGTGGACGATCACATGGGGCAGGTTCAGTCATGGGCGTCCTGATTCTACTCCGACTCCGGCTCGGGTTTGATGAGCTGGATGTTCCGCCATTTGCCCGACTCGAAACGCCAGGACAGGCCGATGCCGAGCACGATGATGTAGATCGCTGCCCCGATCCAGGGGCCCAGTGCTCCCAGTTCCGGCATGCCGATGGCCAGGGCGTACCCCACCCCGATGATGAAGAGCCAGCCGCTGATTCCGATGAAGAGGCCCGGCCAGATGACGTCGCCGGCTCCACGAAGACCGCCGCTGTACCCGATCCCGAATGCATCCGTCGTCTGGAAGAGGGCCGCCACGATCATGAGTTGCATTCCCACGTCCAGGATGGCCTGTGCCTGCTCGGGGGTGGCATCGGGCCCGATGAAGATGGCGACCATCGGTTCGCGAAACAGGATGAACGCAAGGCCGCAGAGAGTCATGTACACCACGCCTATTCCAACACCCCAGCGAGTCCGTTCGACTGCCAGTTCCGGCTGGCCGGCACCAATTGCGTTTCCCACGACCGTATTGATGGCGAAGGAGATTGCCACGGCCGGCATGAAACCCAGGTGCATGTATCCCAGCACGATCCAACCTGCAGTCAGGGAGTCCGGGCCGAAGAGGCCCACCAGCATGGTCATGAAGATGGACCAGCAGACGATCTCGTTGCCCGAGACCAGTGCACCGGGCCAACCCAGGCGAACCAGGTCGCCCATCGTCTTCCTGTCAAAGTGCCAAGCGGTGCGGGTCTTGAACTGCCGGTTGCACCACGGACCGAGGAATACGATCAGGGGAATCAGGAACTCGACGAATATGCCGACTACGGTGGCCACGGCCGCCCCATACACGCCCATCGGGGCAACCCCGGGGACTCCTGGAAGGTCCAGGGCCGGCAGTCCTTCTTCACCGAAGATCAGGATGTAGTTCAACAGGACATTGACGATGTTGCCCGCTATCACGGCCACCGTAACGACCTTCGGCCTCATGATTCCGAAGAAGAACTGGTGGAGCCCACGCGAACTCAACTGCAGGATCCCGCCCAGGAGAATGATCTGACCGTAGCCGGTCTCCATCTCGATGAGGCGATCAAGTTGCTCGGCATCCTGCCCTGTATGAACAACCGTTTCGAAGAACCATGGCAGAAGCAACGCCCAGGGGAGCAGTACCAGGAGCCACATTGCAAGGGAGAGGTAGAAGGACCCCCATGGATACCGTGCGACCTTCCCTGGGTTGCCGGCTCCCATGTGCTGGCTGACCCACGTGTTGACGACGACAAGTGCCCCCATCGCGAAGGCCGTCGGAGTCCATGCCCAGATTCCACCATTTCCCTGGGCGGCCAGTTCCAGCGGGCCCACCTGTCCGACCATCAGCTTGTCTACGAAACTCATGACCGTGTAACTGGTCATGGTGATGATCGTCGGCCACGCCTGGATCCAGACTTCCATCGCGGGGTGACGCTGTGGTTTCAGGGAAGGATCGGAGGTAGGCGGATGTGAATTCATGATCGTGGCTGTCGACTCATTGCTCCGCGCGCCGCACAGTCATCACACCATTCATCATGCGCCAGTGGCCCGGGTAGGTACAGATGAACGGATATCGTCCCGGTCGCGTGGGTGCAATGAAGCGAACTTCACCAACTTCACCCTGCATGACCATCGGCATGACATGCAGCACCTTCCGTGAGTCCGGAACCCAGTCCCTCGCCTTGGCTTCGGCCGTGGTTCCAAGTGCCTCAGACGCTCGCCCGATGCTTCGAAGAGAACCGGGCATGCACACGAGCAGGTTGTGGGGCTGCGCATCTGGATTATCAAGAAGAATCCTGACGGGTTCACCAGCCGTTACTTCGAATCGGTTCGGGTCATAGGTCATCTTGACCGGCACAGCACTGATCCGAACAGTCTGCATACCAGCACGATCACCGGCGAGGCCGGCAGGCAGATCTTCGATTGCCGCCATGGCTGCAAGGCGAATATCCATGGCGAGTTCTTCGTTGTCTGCTATCCCGGCAAGTATGACAAGTGCATCTTCAGATCGCCCTGGTTCCCTGGCCAGGACATCCAGGGACGATCGCAATGAATCCTGTTTCAATGACTCCTCGCCACTGGCTGCATGTTGGACGTATTCAAGGGCGGTGTCCCAGGTGATCTCGTCGGACGGTTCGACTGGCACATCGATCTTCATGGTTCCCGGCAGTGTTGGCAGGGCTGCCCTGCCCTGCCACAAGTCGAGTTCCAACGTGCCCTGGTCTTCCTGCCCCTCCTTTTGCAGCGTGATAGATGGAAGGAAGAGGCCGGGAGGATCATCACGCATCCCCAGGTTCCAGAGGATCTCCTGTTCGGCAAGCAACCAGCCGTGGGCATCCAGGTGCAGCCCGTCACGTGCAATCCCATCGGGAGCATGCGCATGCCGAAGCGGACCATGCAGATCGATGAAGAGCAGATCGTGCTCATGCGCCGTGTTGCGAACTGCATCTGCAAACAGGCCAAGGGTGATGGCGTGATTCGAAGCCTTCACCGGGTCATCACCGATCTCGATTTCTCGCGGCACTGGTGACACCATGATGACCTGGTTCTCTGGCATCAGGTCCAGGATCTTCTCCAGTTCGACCTTGAAACGATCGAGATGGCTGTCACCACGAAATGAATCGATCATTCCAATGCACAGGATCACCACATCATCCCGTCCAAGGTCTTCTGGGAGGGTGAAGGTGGCTGATTCTGCGCCGCTTCGACCATATCCCTTGACAGTGGCACCGGATGACTTGATTGCAGCTGCGACGGTCTCCCTGCCAGCCAATTCCACGGCGAACTGGTCACCCAGCAGGACGACATGGTCGCCCGGCAGGATGAGCGGGTTCGCCACCGCGGACGTGGCACTCAGCAACAACGCTGCCAACTGGATTGGTGTTCTTGCAGGCAAGGGGGAAGGATATCACCCCGGCGATTGGACACCAGCGGTATGCGTATTTAGCGGCTTCAAGTCAACGATCGCTCCCAGCATCCCAGGCAGCAACGATTTCAATGATGTCCTTGAGCAACTGGCGTTCAACAGGCTGCAAGCCCACCGGGTTTTGGCCCGCCTCGAGCACGAGAACAAGGTCACTCGATCCTACGACTCCATCACCATCACGATCGCCGGCGCGAGGAGCAGCCATCTGGTTCGGAGATGCAAGAACGACGGCATTGACGATCCCGTCACCATCCACATCCCCGGGAAGGAGATCGAAGAAGATCGACTCGATCTCGTGCTGGACCGGGTCGATGTGAAGTTCCAGTTCGCCCGGGATTTCCGATTCATTCCGCAGAAAGAGAACGGTTGCGCCATCCTTGTCCAGTGCGACCGCCACGTCCGCATCTCCGTCGCCATCGAAGTCTCCTGCACAGAGACTTCGAGGCGTTGCCGGCAGATCGATGACCAGTCCCATTGAGAATCCCGCTGAATGATCAGCCCTGAGGATCGAGAGCGTGTCATCTCCCGCATTGGCTGTCACAAGATCACTGAATCCATCACGATCAAGATCGGCAAGTGCGAACCCGACAGGTTCCATTCCCACCGGCCAGGAATGCAGCGTGTAGCCCTGTTCACTTTCATCAAGCATGCATGCCTCGATCATGTTCGGCAGCTTGATGTACATCGTGCTGCTGGATCGAAGAACGACGTCCTCATCCTTTCCACCTCCAGGATCAATATCTCCGGGCATCAAGCCTTTCGGCTGGGTCGGACTTGGGATCACCGGCAAGGCATGCAACTCCTCCTGCATTCCATCGGCCGTCCAATCTTCAACCACATCGACGTCAGCGGGTGCAATCCCATCAAGCGTCGGCCTGAATGTCAGGGCTCCGGAAGAACCAGTTGCAACTGCGATCATCGGTTCACTGGTAATCGAATAGTTACCGAGAGACACGTCATGGGGACTGCCTTCCCCCAGGCCGGTGATGGGCATGTTGACTGATGAGAAGGACGGTATTGATTCACCTGCATTCACGAGAATGCATATTGCATCCTGCTCGGGGAGTGCCAGGAGAACATCCATGATTCCATCACCTGTCGCATCCCCGACGTCAAGGCCCGGCGACGTTCCATGCATTCTCCATTCGATTGCTTCACCCTTGAATCCCGGCCATGTTCCATCTGCAGCATCGCCTCCATTGAGTTGCACAAGCACCCTGTCCTGGAGACTGGTCACCAGGTCAAGCATTCCGTCACCATTGACATCACCCAGGACCGCATCGCCCGGCATGGAGGGGAGACTGTCAACTATGGTGACAAGGAACTCCGCCTGGAGCATGGACGTCATGCCGACCACCGTGCAGAACGTAGTTGTAAGCATCTGTTGCATTTCATTCTCCATTCAGTTGAAAACAAGGCATGGGCGAAGTGCCCATGCCGAAGATTTCACTTTCCCTGAGAATGTGGCTGTAGCGCTTGCGAGATGAACAAAGGCCGGAGAGACGCCCAATATCGCCGCCTAGAATTATGGGGTAAGCAGCGATATGTCGCCCGAGCGAAATTTCGCAACCCTGCTTTCAGTCAAGCATCGTTGTAGCGAAGTGAAGCCAGGTATTCAACGATGTCACGGACTTGTCGGGGTGTCAGGTGCTGCTTCACGTCCGGCATGGCCGACGAGTCTCCATACCCCTCGGTAATGACACTTCCGGGAGAAATGAGCGACTCGAGGATGGCTTCACGATCAAGGCGTGAGCCAACAGCGCCCAGGTCCGGCCCCGTGGTTCCTCCATGCTCACCAATTGCATGGCATCGCAGGCATGCTGCCGCACTGTGATACCTGACCAACTCTCGACCAAGAGTCGCGTCCCCCCCTTCGAATGCAGACTTGTACAGGTCGCCAGAATGCTCTTCCTCGCCATGAAGCGACCGCAGGAAATCTATGCTCAACTCGGAGCGACCGGCAGCGGCCTCTTCGATCTCCACATGCAGCTGGGTTGGGACAAGTCCATTCATGTAATCCGCATACAGGTCGAGCAGCAGCAGGCCTGCTCTCTTGGTATTCAGCGAACCAAGAATGAGAATGGCGCCTTGCTGTCGACCCAATGATTCGTGCTCCATGTCAACCTTGATGATGTCAATCGCTCGCTCAGGGTCCACGGCTGCCAGCAGCTGCAGACCTTCCAGGTGGACCTCCGTATCGGAAGCCGACAGGGCTATGTTCACCACATGATCCCGGCGATCCTTGTCTCGATGCAGTTGCCGCAGGCTGGCAACTCGATCGCGTGAAGGCGCACCTGGTTCAGAGAGGGTCGCCATCGCTGCCGTGTCATCGAGTTGTATTTCATGCTCGACTGCCAGTTCCCTGGCCAATGATGCGAGATCCTGATCATGATCCTCCAGGAGGGCCGGGAGCAGAAGCGACAAGGTCGTACGCCAGGCTTCTTCATCTCGTCCCTGGACATCGACAGGCCGATGGGCTCCATTGACACGATCCCGTACGGAAGGAGACATCCACTCGCCAAGCACCAGCAGTGCTTCTCGCCGCATGGGTGCCGGGTTGCCGGGTTCCAGTACGACCCTGGCAACCGACATGGAGTCTTCGGGCTGCCCGGAGCGCATCGCCGCATTCAGGGCACGCCGAAGGATGGCGATTTCAGAAGGCGAATAGGAATCGACGGCACCTTCGTGGAAGGATGCAAGCCGATCGACAAGAGCTGGCATCGAGGCGTCTATGGGTTCATCATTGATCGCACGCGCTGCTTCTGCGGCTATCAAGGGGTCCGGATCGTTGAGCAGAAGCTCGACACCGGGGTCCTGCATGCGGCGGAGAGCCAGCAGCGAAGCAAGTCGTACCGCCGGGACTTCATCCCCCGTAAGTTCAAGCAGTGCTTCCCTGTCATTCATCCATGCCAGGGCCATGACACCGGCATGTCGAAGAAGTGCATCCTCGTTGTCATTCGACCAGAGCATCTCCGTGACCGCGTCAAGGCCCTCCATGTACTGCAGCCTGCCGACAGCCATCGTTGCGTGGTAGACCACCCGTGGCTCAGGATCAAAGATGAGTTCCACCAGTGCATCGGCGGCCGGGGTGTACAGGGCCTCCCCGAGCACCTTCGAAGCCTGCCCACGGATCTCACGGTCCTCGTCCAGAAGCAGTTCGAGGACGAACTCCATCGGGTGGCCGGGATCGCCCTGCGGCAGGGAGGTTGTTCGAGCAACCATTCCCAGTCCCCAGATTGCGTGAATGCGGGCCAGTTGTCCAGATGAACGGGCAACTCCTGCAAGAGCACCGATCGATTCGTCACCTCGGCGAGCAAGTGCAAACTGGGCCTGCAGGCGAATGCGTTGATCTGCATGATCCAGGAGACCTGCAAGTTCACCATTGGCCCGGTGCTCAAGACCTTCACGAATGATGAGGGCTGCTTCATCGATCCGTGGATCGGATGAATACCGTGGATCGTGCAGGGCGAAGATGCGACCGGTTTCTGTGCATTCCCAACCTTCGACCCAGTCGGAAACGTACATCCGGCCATCCCAGCCGAAATCGACATCGGTACAAAGAAGACCTGATACGAAGGGATGCACATCCTTGATCCTGTACCCGGCACCATCTGGTTCAACACCGAATGACAGGACCCTGCTGTGCTGGGGGCTCCCCGTGAAGTCACAGAGAAAGAAGTGATCCCGATACCGGGCACCAAGGCCCAGGCCCGGGTAGTGCACGAAGCCCGAAGGACCACTGGCAATATTGGTGACAGGAGGAATGATCCATGCCGGTTGATGCTCATGGCGTTCGTGCCACAAGCCCTCCTGGTTCCATGGGCCACGCAGGTTGTCCCCGGCAAGGCTCTGGTATTCCATCCGCCAGCCGGTGCGACCGCCCTCGGCTACATGAACCAGGCGTGCCCTGTCGCCACCATCGGAGTTGTTGTCTCCCGTGAACAGGGTTCCATAGTCATCAAAGGCGATTTCCTGGGGATTGCGAAGGCCGGTATGAAAGACCTCGAGGTCTGACCCATCGGGGTTGCAACGGAACACGGCGCCCGAGGTGGGATCGAAGAGATGTTCTCCCTCCTGGTTCACGACGTTGTAGCCACGATCACCGATGGACCAGTAGAGACGCCCATCGGGACCCCACGTCAGGCCATGCATGTCATGGCCGCGAAGTGCTATGCGGATTCCAAACCCACTGAAGACCTGCTCCCGCACATCGGCCACGTCATCACCGTTCGTATCCTCGAGTTTCCAGAGATGAGGGATGTTCGTGTACCAGACATGCCCCCCCTCGACCAGGAGACCTGATCCCGTACCGTCGAGGGCATCGTCGTATCCATCGGAAAAGATCTGCGAGGCATCGGCAGTACCGTCACCATCCTCGTCGTACACAAGTCGAATTCGGTCCTCGTAGTTCGTGAAGTGGTCCATCCCACCCTCGAACTTGTGCGCCCATTTCCGGTACATGGCAAGGCGGTCTTCATTCGTCTGCAATGAAATGTCATCGAGGTTCCAGTAGGACTGTGCGCGGGAGTCCTCAACTCCTCGTTCCTGCCGGGCAGTCTCGGCTACATAGATGCGGCCACGTTCATCAATGCAGAAGGCGACCGGGTCGACCAGCAGTGGATCCGATGCCCAGGTCTCCACCGACACACCCTCGATCGGCTTCAATGCTTCTGCTGGATCTGGTTGTTCGGATCCAGCACTGCTGGCCAGGAGCAGGAAGGTTGTCAACTTGAGGAAGCATGCCATGAGAATGCCCATGGTAACCATCCACGTACGACGAGTTAGCATGCAGCACATGGAAATTGCGGGTCAGCAACAGATGGAACGATCGATTGGGACAGGGGGATCCGTTCTCCTGGGCATGGGCTCCATGCTCGGCACAGGGCTGTTTGTCGGTATCGCCCTGGCTACGGCGATGTCCGGAACATGGGTTCTTGTTGCGATAGCGGTGGCCATGTTGACCGCAACCTGCAACGGGCTCAGCAGTGCCCAGCTTGCCGCCGCGTATCCAGTCAGTGGAGGTACGTATGAATATGCCACCAGGCTCCTGTCGCCTGCTACCGGCTTTGCCGCAGGCTGGCTGTTCCTCTGCGCCAAGTCCGCATCTGCAGCGGCTGCAGCCCTGGGCGCCGGGAGTTACCTCCTTGCCATGGTCGGGGTGGATCCTTCCGCCTGGGGAACGGTTGTTGGACTGTTCCTGCTTTTCATGGTCACGTGTACCGTTCTTCTTGGAATTCGACGAAGTGTGCTGGCAACGATGATCATCCTCGTCTTCGTCGGCATCGGACTCCTGGTCTATCTCGTTGCATGCATGAAATCCGAGCCGGCTGATGAGACCATGCTGGTCGTTCCATACTCGGCAGGAATACCAGGCGCGGCAGCGATCATGTTCGTCGCATTCACGGGGTATGGTCGAATTGCAACACTCGGCGAAGAAGTATGTGAACCTGCTCGGACCATTCCAAGAGCCATCATCGTCACGATTGCATTGAGCGGATTTCTCTACCTGCTCATTGGATGGACTCTTTCATGCACCGCCATGCCGGATGAACTGGTTCTCAAGGATTCGAATCTGAACCCACTCCAGTCGATCGCTGCCAGGTCCTGGGGCAGAGCAGCTGGAACGGTTGTCGCATTCGCTGCCATTGCAGCCATGATCGGCGTACTGCTGAACCTGCTCCTGGGTCTCTCTCGAGTCGTACTTGCTATGGCAAGGCGAGGCGATGTGCCTCGATCCCATGGAGTGATCTGGGCGAGGAACTCGACCCCTCCCTGGGCCGTCATCGACGCCTGCATCGTCATCGCCGTGCTCATCCTGGTCGGCGATTTCACCTTTGCATGGAGTCTCAGTGCATTCACGGTCTTGATCTACTACGCGATCACGAACCTGGCGGCATTGAAATTGCCCGCCGAAGATCGCTCATATCCCCGATGGGTTGCCGCCCTTGGCCTGCTCTCCTGCTGCGTGCTGGCCTTCTGTGTCCCGCCAAGCACATGGCTGATCGGACTGGCTGTTCTTGCCGCGGGACTTGTCTTCAGGGGGATGAAGCGATCCCTGTCTCCTGCACCGTAACCGCCCCCAGGCAATGTTGTACAGTGCTCGTGAACGCCGCGACGCGATTGAATGACACGAATCCCTCACCCACATACCGGCAGGAAACTCTCCGCGCCCGGAAAGGGCAGCGAGTTGCTGCAGGGGCGCTGGTATGCATGGGCCTTCTGGGGAATCGTCGCCACGTTCTACCTCTACGAGTTCTTCATCCGGGTTACGCCGAGTGTCATTCTTCCCGAGTTGACGAAGGAACTTGACGTCACACCTGGAGCCACGGCAACGGCCATGAGCACCTATCTCTGGGTCTATGCCCCCATGCAACTCGCTGTCGGGGTCATGCTCGACCGGTGGGGTTCGAAGTATGTCGTTTCCACCGCGGCCGTGCTCTGCGCCATCGGCTGCATCATCTTCTCCATGGCCGATGATCTCTTCATGGCGGGATTCGGCCGGGGATTCATCGGGTTTGGATCGGCGTTCGCATTTGTGGGAGCCATCTACGTCGCAACTGTCTGGTTTCCACCCAACAGGCTCGGACTCATCGCGGGAATCACACTCAGCGTGGGAATGATCGGTGAAATCATCGGCCAGTACCCGGTTTCCGTACTTACAACGAACTTCGGCTGGGAGAAAGTCGTGTTCTGGTCGGGAATCATCGGTGCAATCCTCGGAGTCGGGATGCTGATCCTGATACCGAGGCGGCCCTCGTGGTTCGAGCGACGCTTCAGCCACGACGATGAGCGACGAATCGGGGTACTGCACAGCCTCCTCATTCTCCTGAAGAATCCCCAGATCTGGATAGTCGGTCTCATCAGTGCCGTGCTCTACCTTCCCATGAGTGTCATTGCTGCACTCTGGGGAACGAGCTACCTGGAAGAGACCATGAACATCGACGCAGACCAATCGACCGCCATCATTACGATGCTTGCAGTGGGCTGGCTTTTTGGATGCCCCATCTTCGGACGACTGTCGGACTCCTTCCAGAACCGGAGAGCTCCCATTCTCCTTGGATGCATCGGTGGCACGATCACCCTCGGGCTGTTCCTGCTGGCCCCCCAGTTGAACTTCGCGATGATGCTCATCCTCGTTCTGATCATGGGCCTGTGCACGAGCACCCAGTCGATTACTTTTGCAATAGTCATCGAGATAAGCCCGCGACAACTGGCGGCGACAGCCGTATCAACATGCAACTTCATCACCATGATGCTTGCCGGCTTTCTGCAGGTCGCCATCGGTTGGATCCTCGACTGGCGAATCACCGTCGAACATGGGATTTCCCCATCACCTGCAAGGGCGACTGTTCACAAGGATCCCGACCAGGCCCTGGCACAGAATGCATACGACGGGCTGGCCGCTGGAGACTTCATCTACGCCCTTGCCGTCATACCACTGCTGTTCGCTGCGACCATCGTGCTCTGCATGTTCCTGAAGGAAACACATGGTCGCAACATCAACGTCATCAACCTTGAGCAGTAAGATCGGAATCCGTCCCGGGCAAGCCTTCCATGTGAATGGCCTGGCAGCAGAACCGACCACATCGCTCGCAGGTTCGAAAGACCCGTTCCCCGCTGCACGTTGGAAAGTGCATGAATGTAAAGGTCCCGAGTTCCCATCGATGACCGCACTTGGTGCACTGCATGTACTCGTTTTCACCGTATTCCATCATTTCATGATATTCGGTCTCCAGCGGATAGACTCGATGCCATGAACCCAGCCTTCATTGTCACTGCCCTGCTCCTTATCCAGGGAACTCCCCAGGCCCCGGCTGCACGGCAGACCGTGCTTGGTTCGGGTACGGGGTTCGCTACTCCCGTGCACTTCATCAGCAGCCATGAACCGGGCCCCACGGTGCTGATCATCGGTGGCATGCATGGCAACGAACCGGCAGGAGCAGAGGCAGCGTCGGCGATCGCCCACTGGACGATCGAACGGGGGCAACTCATTGTCATTCCACGTGCGAATGTCCCTGCATTGGATGCAAAGACGCGACGCATCCCCGGACTGGATGGAGACGATGGAGATCTCAACAGGCACTTTCCGGTTGACCCCGAGGTGGAAATACGAAGTGAACATGCCGGCGACCTGTGGTCCTTGATCGAAGAACGAAGGCCGGATTGGGTCATTGACCTTCACGAGGGCTATGACTTCAGGGAACTCAACCCCGACAGCGTCGGCAGCACGATCATCTCCTGTGATGAACCCGAAGCGATTGCCGCATCAGCACTGATGCTCGAAGCAGTGAACGCGGCAAGGGAAGAAGACAGTCCGCCATTTCTCCAACTTCATCAACCTGTACGTGGAAGTCTCGTACGGGCTACATGTGAACGAACCGAAATCCTGGGCATGATTCTTGAAACAACGACGAAGGGTCAGCATGTTGCAACTCGTGCACGGCAACATCGAATCATGGTCCACAGGCTGCTTGAACACCTGGGCATGCAACCATGTGACAAGGACCTGCTGCTCCCACCGGTAGATACGTCGGATGAACTCATCCACGTAGCTCTCTATGACGGGCCTGGTGCAAACCCCAAGGCATTTTCCACACTGCTTGCCAGTGATTCAAGGCTGCTCGTCAGGCGCATTGGACCGGCCGCCATCCTGAATGGCGCATTGCATCGCTTTGATATTCTCATCGTTCCAGGAGGCAGCGGCAGCCGACAAGGCAGAGGGCTTGGTTCAACTGGACGCGAAGCAATTCGCGACTTCGTCGAAATGGGCGGCAATTACATTGGCGCTTGTGCCGGCGCATACCTTGGCTCCGTGTCATATGACTGGTCACTTGGCATTGTCGATGTCGAAGTCATTGACAGGAAACACTGGAAACGCGGCACAGGCATCGTCGACGTCGAGTGGACGGATCGTGGTTTGAAGCAACCGATTCTTGGCGCTGGCACAAGTCGTATTCGCTACGCCAATGGACCTATTCTTGCCCCGGCACATCGGGATGACATTCTTGATTACGAGGTCCTGGGTATCTACAGGGGTGAAATTGCCTTGAATGGAGCGCCAACCGGGATCATGCCGGGCACTCCCGCCGTCGTCCAAGGAACCTGGGGAAACGGGCGAACCCTCCTCCTGAGCCCACACCTGGAATCAATGAAAACCGACCCCGAAACCCGTGAAAAGCTGCTTGAACTACTCCCCCGGCTTGCTGGGATTTCAGCCTCTAAACAGGGTACTGGAGCTGGTAAGTAAAATTATCTGCTGGAAAGTTGTAAGTTGCTTGTACCAAGGCACTTCGGGCGACAAACACGCTTCTTCCATCAACTGGTGGGGTCAAAAATGCACATTTGATCGCCCTGCTGCCAGGATTGACCTGGAGATGACTCCTGAAACTGGACTCTCTTTCAGGTGATCACCGATAGGTGGACTTCGAAGTAGTCACTTCGTGCATGCTCGTGTGGGCATGCTCTTCTCCGCCCGCCTACTTGCGGGTCTATACATGGATGTGCTTAAAGGAGCATTGTATGAAGGGCCTCGATACAGTAAAAGGCTGGGCGCGTGAACTCATTGATCTTCTGCTTGTTTTCATCGTTCTCGGCGTTATTTGCCAGATCATCTTTGGTGATGGCGGAACAAGTGGTATTCCGTACTTCGGAAACATGACTAGCAACCTCACTGATGTGATTAATGACTTTGGCGGTGCTGGTATTTCAGGCTTGATCGCCCTCCTGGTGGTCATCAGCCTCTACCGAGCTGGACAGCGAGCCTAAGGGCAGTATTCGCTGGATAACTGAATAACTACACGACGGCCCGCCTCTCGAGGCGGGCCGTTGTCCGTTTCCACTGCATGGGAGGCCTGACCCCCCATTTTCACCCTGCAAAGAGGATGTGCCTTGTCCACGGACAAATCCAATACAAAGATAGAATGAACAGGAGATGCCTTGAAGAAGGAGAGGCATGACGAAAAGTGCCCAGTCATTCGGGGACAGCTTGATCGCTTGGAAAGACGGTTGCCTTTCAAATGGACACCGCCTGACATACGGAGAGCATCGTTGCGTCCTCCTGGTCGGCGAGAAGATCAACGAAGACAGCAGGCCGCAGGGCACACCGGAACAACTGTGGAAAATCGTCGTGGGAGTTCAACTCGACCCACTCCCCGGTGTTGAGCAGATTGCCAAGCAACTTGGTGTCTCCGCCCTGGAGTTGGCCTTCTACAGGACATATTGGGGAACACGTGACGACGAGGTACTTACGGGTACCGTCTACCGACGCGTACTCGTTTCCAAATCCCAGGGTGTTCCCGACCAGGTCATTCAGGACTTTCGTGATGAAGTTGATCGATGGAAGTCCCGGATCACCGAGGCAGGATTGTCCAAGGAACACGAGCTGCCCGATTCGATTCGCATGACCGAGGAGAAGTCGACTTCATGACGAGGGAGGAGCAAGCTCCAGGTCGATATCCGCTCCAATGAGCAGCAGCCTCGTTGTCACCATATCCCTGGTGAGATCAAGCATCCGGCAGATTGCGGATGCATACGTATCCAGTTGAGGGGCATACAGGTTCAAGAGCGAGGCTCCTCCATCATCCGCTACTGCATCCGACTTGAAATCGATCACGTCGGCCCAGGCAGGCCGGCCATCCCTGTACCCGATGACGACCCTGTCGAAACGACCGACCAGGACTTCATCCTCAAGTTGAACATGCATCGGTCGCTCCCGCCAAAGAACCAGTTCGTCACTTGCTCGATCCGCATATACCTCCCTGGACAACCTGAGCCGAACAGCTGGACCTTCAAGAGCCCTGTGGAACGCGCCCAACGCCTCATTTCGACGTTCTTCTCCAACAGGGGCGCCGGTCAACATTGCAGTCGTTGAAAGGGCCCTCTGGATCTCGCTTTCCGATGGGAGAGCATCCTCGATCCAGCCGACATGCCTGAACAACTCATGGAGAAGTGTTCCGCGATCTGCAGCACCTCGAGGAGCAAGACGCCATGCGCCCAGGACATCGGAGGCCGTACGGGTTCCCCGTGAAGAAGGCGCAACCCTGGGGCGATGGCGACGTGAAGAAGGCTTGAGCACAGGGCGAGCCAGGGGCAGCCGATCCGTGGCGGGAACCGGCTCGTCTGCATGTTCGGACCATGATGGATCTCCATGCGTCCACACGACGTGATCCTGCTGCTCGGCATGTTCCTTGAGTGCCTTGTCAAGACCCGGCAAGGCGATTCGCAGCAGGCCCGTGGCAGTCGAAGGTGGTCCTTCATCCTCTTTCCCGTCTACCAGCGGGAGCATGATGATGTGAATCGCGTGGCGTGCCCGTGTCATCGCAACATACAGAACCGAAAGCGCATCCTGGACAACTTCCTTGAACCGGGCAGCGCGACACTCGCCATTGAGCGTCGGGAAGTACTCGATGACCGACTTGTTGAGCAACGGGACGACCCTGGTCGGTGGCGACGTCGGATTCTCCCTGTGCAGGTAGACGGAGTCGGTGATCCGGGAGAAATCCCGGGTCAACTCGGGAAGAACGACCTCGTCGAACTCGAGTCCCTTCGCCTTGTGGATCGTCATGACACGCACAGGCGACACGGTTGACGCACTTCGAGGCGTACCGAGGACGTACCTGGTGAAATCACCGGGTTGGAGGGTTGCATTCGGCTCCCATTCGTCGGCCAGTTCAACAAGCTGACGAAGACGGAGTGAATCCCGAGGGGTGCAGGATCCCGAAATCCCCTGGACAAGCGACTGGATGTATTCGCCGTACCCTCTCGAAAGAAGGCCGGCTCGAATACGACGAGACAGGTCACGCGCGGCCATGCGGCGGGCAGATCGATCGAGGCCATCGATTGCATCCAGTTCAAGGAAGGCTCCCAATGGACTCTTCGCAACGTGGTAGAGCGATCTCGTATCACCGGGGTGCTCCGCAAGGTGGAGGAGAGAAAGCAAGGCAAGGACTGCAGGTGAATCAACCAGCAGCGAAGAACCCTCTTCGCTGGCATCCACTTCCGCATTTCGAAGCATGGCTACAAGCCGAGTCGCCGTGGAATTCTGGGATACGAGCACGCCGATGGTTCGACCCGGAGCAACCGAGGTTCGTTCGACCAGGAGCTTGACGACCTCCTCAAGCGCATGCTCCAGTCCAGGCTTTGATTCACCGGGGTCGGGAACGAGAACCTGGACGAAACCTGGCAGGTCCCTGGCAGCTTCATGGGTTTGAAATCGGTCCGCCCAGGCATTCACACCAGCTGCTGACCCATCGATGGAACTCCACACCTGGTTGTCACTGATCGAATCGAACACCATGTTCACGACATCAAGCACGACACGTGAAGAACGCCAGCTCCTTGCAAGAGGCGCTTCTTCATCGAGCCTGCCGGAGTAGGTCGACTCGACTGCCGAGACCAGGCCGGGCGTGCCTCCACGCCAGCCGTAGATGGACTGCTTTGGGTCCGCCAGTACGAGGAAACCACGATCTACATCCCCACCATCACCACTGAGCACCTCCTCGATCAAGGGGTCGAGTACTTCAAACTGCCTTGTAGAAGTGTCCTGGAACTCGTCGAAAGCAATGTCGCGGATCATCCCATCAAGGCGGAACCAGAGCGCCCCGAGTGATTCACGCTGGACGACACCGGCTTCGGCAAGCATCTGCTCTATGTCCCCGAAGGTATAGAGCCCTTCGCGAAACTGCCTGCGTCGATAGATGGCCTCTATTGCCAGGAGAATCGAACGTGTCGCCACCAGTTCTTCATGCCGTTGACGGATGTACTCGGCCTTTGCATGGCGGACAAGGAGTTCTACGACCTCGATCATGGCATCAGTTGGCATGGCCTTCGAGAACTCCTCAGGGGGGTCAGCCGAGCATCTCATCGTCAGCCCTCGACCGAGAAACTGCTCCCACTCTGCTTCTTCCAGGTCGGAGACCATCGCATCACGAGCCTTGACCCAATCCTTGTTTTCGGTTCCTGCCTTGGTCAGGGGCAACGAGATCTTCGCCAGGCTGCTGATGGCGGCCGCCAGGTCGCCTGGATCAAGTCGCTGCCCTCCATCGATGGCGGATCCATCCTCGGCTGGAGCAAGCCATGACCAGGGTCCCTCCGGATCATGGGCCATTCGAGTTGCGCGGATGAGTTGCAGCAGTTCGGTCCTGAAGCCCCCACCCCAGATCCTGCGAGTAATGTCCCCGTGGATCGAACGTTTGCGTTCGCCACGCTGCATGAGCGTGACCAGGAGGGACATCGATCTTGAATCTATGGAATCGAGAACCTCGTTCACGCATTCGGACCTGAGCCTGTCCATGCTCGACGAATCAGCAATGGTCCAATTGGCGGGAAGCCCGACCTCGGATGGGAAGCACTGGCAGATTCGGTGAAAGACACCGTCGAGCGTGCTGATCTGAATTCGGTGCAGGTTATGGATGAACTCGGACAGGACGGTTCGTACTTCCTCCCTTGATGGTGGCTCCTGCAGCCCGAAACTCGCCTGGTACCGCTCCATCGCTTCTGGATCGAGCACGGCCTGCGCAAGATGCTCGAGAATGCGTGACTGGATCTCTCCGGCAGCCTTCCGGGTAAATGTTGATGCAAGGATGCGATCACAACCGGGGTCACCTTCGGTCCGAAGTCGGTGCACCATCCAGCCGATCAAGCGGTTGGACAGCGTAAAGGTCTTGCCGGAGCCTGCAGAGGCGATGATGACGGATCGAGTGGTCATGATTCCGGCTCATCCTGTTCAAGATCAATCACGCCTGAACCACAGATCCACGCCCAGTCATCCCAGTGAGATTTGAAATCGGGATTCGGATCGAACTTCTGCTCAATGATGTCCGACACGATCTTCCTGGCAACATCATCCGCGGCAAGAAGGATGTCATCATCCCACTTGGGTTGGTCCAGGCTCGTCTTGTCGATCTTGGCAGGCAACTCGATGAAGCAGAGATTGCGGGGCTCAACGTGCAGGTCAATCGAGGCCATGAGATGCCGGTAGAGCGGCATCTGGAGGTCGTACCACCGATCCGTCTTCTTGGACCAGTGCACCTTGAGCACACCCTTGCCCTTGTCGCTCGTCTTGTAGTCGATCGCCCTATAGCCATGCTCGGGGTGTTCATCAATCCGGTCGATCTTTCCGGTCAGGCGTATCCGTGATTCCCCTGGAAGCATCGCCGCTGGATGATCATCGCCCTTCCCCTCTCCAAAGGACTTCTCGACCGCAATGATTCTCCAACCTGCGCTTGCCTCCTGGACATGGATCGGGGCGTATGCATGCAATCTTCGACGAAGCGTCTCCACCTGGAGATGGACCGATGGAAGCCGTGATCGACCGAGTCGCTCCTGGACGATGCCGTCGAGAATCGAATCCAGTTCCTTCCTCACGAGGGCGGCATCAAGAAACGGTTTCTGCTGATCGATTTCCTGGAGACCAAGTTGCTCAAGCACATCGTGGGCGAGGGTTCCGAATGCTCCCCCCTCCAGTTCATTGGGCGGATCCTCCCGGGTTCGCAGCCGGAGAACATATCGAAGCATGTACCTGTAT
>JAYZBD010000054.1:0-14503 GCA_036339395.1 Planctomycetota bacterium
CCGTAGGCATCCTGGTGCCGCAGGATGGCGAGTCGATGGCGGCGGGGCCACTTGAGGTCTTCAGGATCTTCCTGAATGAATATGGTCTGGGTGGCTGGCTGCCATTGCTGGCATTGTGCGTGCTCCTGGGAATGGTGGGACACATGATCGTGTGGATCATCGGGCCGGTTGAAACACTGCGATATGCGGCCAAGGACGGGGTCATTCCTCCTGCATTCCAGAAGGTCAATGCTGCGCTCGTTCCGAAGAATCTTCTGCTCCTGCAGGCGATCATCGTGACCGTCATATGCACCATGTACATCTTCATCGACATGAACAACGTCTTCTACATCGCGACGGTCGTCTCGGCTCAACTGTACCTCGTGATGTACATCCTCATGTTCGTTTCCGCGATCGTCCTCAGGTATACAAGGCCGGACGTGGAACGTCCGTTCCGGATCCCATGGGGCAACACGGGTATCTGGATCATCGCCGGGACAGGGACCTTGGCAGGAACTGCCGGCATCTTCATGCTCTTCGTTCCCCCCGATTCCTCGAATCTTCATCTCTCCCCGGTATTCTTCGTGTCCCTCGTGGCGGCTTCGTTCGTCGTGGCATTCATCGTTCCACACGTTGTCTACGCCCTGCGAAAGCCGGAGTGGAAGAATGCCCATCTTGAGGACGTGCATCACAAGGCCCCGATGGACTTCTGAAGTTCGCAGGACCGCGTGTTCCGCTGCTACCATGGCCGAACCCGATCCAGGAGGTCGCCATGCGATTCACGACATTCTTGACTCCAGTCCTCGTGCTCTGTGGCTGCCAGTCGCAGTCACCTTCGCCTTCACCTTCATCATCTCCACGTGTTGAAACCGCCCCTGTCACGCAGCCGGTTTCACGAGGGGCGGAGTACCAGCCCAAGGTTGAAACGGGTGCTGCGGACTTTCTGAAGGCCCACCCATCAATGGATGGTCGTGGCATTGTCGTGGCGATCTTTGACACGGGAGTCGATCCCGGGGCGGATGGCCTCCAGGTTACGAGTGATGGGCGTCCGAAGATCATCGATATCGTCGATGGTACGGGGAGTGGGGATGTCGACACATCGACGGTAGTCACCGCAGATGAAGGAATGATCGATGGTCTCAGTGGCCGAACGCTCCTGGTTCCCGGTGATTGGAACAATCCTTCTGGAGAGTGGCACATCGGTATCAAGGCTGCATGGGATCTCTATCCGGGCCAACTGGTCTCGAGGATGAAGCAGGAACGACGGCGTACGTTCAAGGAGCAGCACCGGGCCATCGAGGCGGGGGTGTCCGCCATGCTCGAGCAGCACCGCGTTGCTCATGAGGAGGAGACGGACACTCAGCGTCGAGATCGAGAGGAACTTGAAGCACGGCTCGAACTGCTGTCCAAGGGCCAGGATGACCCCGGCCCGGTGTTCGACTGCGTCGTCTTCAACGATGGCGAGCATTGGAGGGCTGTCGTAGATACCGATGAGGATGGCGACCTTGCTGACGAGGCGCTGCTGTCCAACTACAGGCTCAACCGGTCGTACGCGACATTCGGGGAAGACGATCTGCTGAACTTCTGCGTCAACATCTACGAGGATGGGAACCTTCTATCAATCGTTGCTGATGCCGGGGCACACGGCACCCATGTGGCTGGAACGGTCGCGGCCCACTTCCCGGGTCAACCGGAACTCGATGGCATCGCTCCTGGAGCACAGATCGTCGGGGTGAAGATCGGTGATACTCGACTGGGATCGACCTCCCTTGGGACTGGCGAGGTTCGCGGTCTCATCGCGGTGCTTCGAAACAAGTGCGATCTCATCAACATGTCCTACGGTGGCTCAACGGGCTTCCCCAACAGCGGTCGTGTCATCGACATGTACAAGGACATCGTCAATGAGCACGGCGTCATCTTCGTCGCCAGCGCTGGCAATGCGGGGCCGAACCTCACGACGGTGGGAGCACCAGGTGGCACGACCACCGAGGTGATCGGTGTCGGAGCGGTTCTGACTCCCGCGATGATGCACGACCAGTACGCGATCACGGAGCCCTATGACACGCTTCATTACACGTGGTCCAGTCGAGGTCCGACCTCCGACGGTGATCTCGGCGTCGTCATCAGCGCGCCGGGAGGGGCAATCTCACCGGTTCCCAATTGGCAGTTGAAGCGTCACGCACTCATGAACGGTACGTCCATGTCTTCACCGAACCTCTGTGGTTGCCTGGCGCTGCTCTGCAGTGGCTTGAAGGCCAGCGACCAGTCGTGGACTCCTCACTCGATCCGAAGGGCCATTGAGAACACGGCACAGCCGATCGCCGGAATGGATCGATTCAGTCTTGGGGCAGGCATGATCAACGTACCTGGTGCCTGGGACTACCTCCTCAGGAATTCGGAACGCGATGACGATGCGGTCCAGTACAGGGTGACGACGAGTGATCGCCATGAAGGCCGCGGGATCTACCTGAGAGAGTCATGGGAAACCGATCGGAAGGACATGGTCCGTGTCAAGGTTTCGCCGGAGTTCCCCAGAGATGACCCGAAGAAGGATCGTGTCGATTTCGAACGGAGCATTCGATTCGAGGCAACAGCCGAGTGGATCGACGCACCCGACAGCGTCATGCTTGTCCATGGCGGCAGGGAGTTCCGGATCGGAGTCGATCCAACCCAACTCGATCCAGGTGCTCATTTCGGCGAAGTGCTTGGATTTGATGCCAGGGACGCAGCCTCTGGTCCCTTGTTCCGTGTTCCGGTCACGGTGCTGAAACCCGTTCATCTTGACGCTGCCGATGGCTGGAAACTCTCCGAGCAGCGGCACTACGAGGCAGGCGATGTGCAGCGATGGTTCCTGGACGTGCCGCATGGGGCAACCTGGATCGATCTTGAAATCAAGCGTCTTGTGGATACTGCTTCAAGGCGGCTGGTCGTCCAGGCAACGCAACTGCTGCCTGACCGGCCCTATACCGACACGAATCTCCGGAGATACATCACGCTCGATGACGATGATCGCAGCCTGATCAGTGTGCCGGCGATCGGTGGGCGGGTCATGGAGTTGACCATCGCCCAGTACTGGTCGAGCCTCCAGGCGGGGGACTACCAGGTCACCGTCTCAGCCCATGGCCTTGTGCCATCAAGCAACCCTGTTTCAATCGATGGCAACCGGTTGACGACACGGGTCGATGTGCAGGCTCCTCTTGGACCTGAAATGCTCGATCCTTCTGCAGAACTTACCTTCGTGAGGCGTTGGCTCCAGTCGAAGAAGCGGGTCATCTCGCCCCTTGGCAAGGAACGTGATGAACTGCCGGAGGGACGCCGCATACACCAGATGGTGCTTGATTACGACTTCGAGCTCGATGAGGATGCAAGCATCCGAGTCTGGGAAGCAGATCTTCCAGAGACCCGGGACCTCGAGTCGACGATGGTGCTCATCTACGACGAGTCGATGCAGTTGATGCTGGCGGCCGTGGGCGATGACTGGCATTCGCTCGACAAGGGCACCTACCTGGCCAGGTACCACGTTCGCCACGATGATCGATCTTCGCTGGAGGATCTCGAGGATCTCCCGCTTCGCTTCGATCGGAAATTGAAGAAGCCGTTGCGTGTTGCAACCAGGTCCCATCCCGCCGGTGGTTCACACGATGACAGGATCCTTCGACACGGTGAATCCGAGGCGATTCATCTCGTTTCACCGAGCCCAGGCAAGCAGAATGATGCAGCTGAACCGGGTGATCTGCTCATCGGCACGATTCACTTCGGGGCATCCGCATCCGACACGGTTGGTGCCGGCCGAAATCCAGATGGCTACCCACTCGAACTGACAGTCGCGACGAATCCGATCAAGATGAAAAAGCCCTCCAAGGCCGAAGATGAGGTGGATGTCGCCACGAGCGAGACCCTTGCCGATGCCGTGCGGGAAACCAGGCTGAAACACGCGATCGACTTCAGCCATGAGGAGGAACGTGATGAGTTCCAGGCCTTTGTCAGGGAGCGACTGGAGGCAGACGGAGAAGATCTGGATGTCCTTGAGCTTCAACTTGACTGGACCGTGAAGGATGAGACGCTTGAGGAAGACGATCACGCCAGAAGGATCATCACGGCGTCCAATACCCTCCTTGATTCCATCGATGTCTCCTCCGTAGCCGCATGGCATGGCATGGAACATGATGAGGATGACCGGGATGCTTCCGACAAGGAGGCGTCAGAGGAGATGGACCAGCGACGTGACTTGATCATCAAGGCCTTGCATGCCCGTGCCGGAGCTGAATCGGATCTCATTGATGTCGGCATGGAGCAGTCCCGGGAGAATCGGGAAGCAGCATTCGAAGAAACCTGGAAACAACTCGAGCAATGGACCGATCCATCTACGACGGATGACGGGTACCTGGTGGCGATTGACAGGGAGCGTCGACGAGGCCGGTTGGCGACGGCGATCGCGATGGTTGATTCCCGGCTGAAGAAGCATCCGCGTGAACGATCGCTCCATGAACTCCGCCTGGAATTGCTGGAAGAACTCGGGTGGAATCATCTTGCTGAAAGGCAGCAGCGTGATCTCCTTCGCAGATTCCCCGATTCCTACCAGCCCTTCTGACCCGTGGCCCGAATATCAGCATCCCTTCTCCTGGTTACGCTTGCTTCAAGCCTCCTTGTTGGTTGTGATGAAGGCAGTCATACGGATGGACACCTGCCGGAGGCAGAGGTGCTCATGGCACAGTCCAACTGCCTTGGTTGTCATGAGGCGGATTCCTCCACCGTGGCTCGTATCGGGCTCATGCCGGGGCCTCGGCTTGACGCAGTTGGTGCCCGGATGAGTCCTGCATCCATGCGGTCCTTCCTGATGGATCCCGGGGAAGCGAAACCAGGAAGCCCGATGCCATCACTGCTTCATGGGATGCCCGGTGAAGGCCAGGAAGTGTTGGTCGATTCTCTTGTGCACTACCTGCAGTCACTCGGGGGGCCCTTTGCAGCTGCTCCGACGAAGCACCTGCCTGTCGACATCGACCGGGGCCGCATCCTGTACGAACAGATCGGTTGCATCGCCTGTCATGATCCTGGAGGCATGAAGCACCTTGCATCCAAGACGTCCATCGAGGCACTGACCACGTTTCTCCAGGATCCGTTGCATGTGCGTCCATCGGGTCGCATGCCGGGCATGCAACTTGATGCCCGGGAAGCCCATGCGATTGCAACCTTCCTCCTCCGGGACCAGGTTGAACCCGAGGGCCTGTCACCTCGACAAGGCCTGGTCGCAACGATGTTCAGGATCGAAAAGCCCCTCGCGCCGGACATGTTTCCAGAACTGGAGGTTGACCATGTCATGCCCGTGAAGAATATAGGTCTCGATGATCTTCCTCATCCCGATGACTTCTTTGCGCTCCGGTTCATGGGAATGATTCACCTGCCACAAGGGGGAAGGTGGGGTTTCAAGTTGACTTCCGATGACGGATCATGGTTGTACATCGATGGCGACGAGGTTGTTGAACACGGCGGAACGCACTCGAATACAAGCCGGGAGAACTTCGTCCAACTGGACAAGGGCGCACATGGGTTTGAACTTCTGTTCTTCGAGTACACCTCCTACGAGGAACTGTCGATGGAGTGGCAGCCTCCAGGGGGCGAGTGGGAGCCGGTGCCTGATGCTGCCTTCTCAGCGGAACTGGCCACATTCAATCCGCCTGTAGATGCATCATTCGTCATCGACGAGACGATGCGAGCAGATGGCGAGAGTGTCTTCAGGAAATTCCACTGCGCTTCCTGTCATGTCCCCGGGGCTCCCATGCCCGGGCCGCCCCTGGCAACACTCGATCCGGAGAAGGGGTGCCTGTCCATCGATGTCAGGCCGGGACTGCCGTCGTATGGATTCACCAAGGCCCAGCACGCCATGCTCTCCAGCCTTGTTGAAGATGCCGACATGCTTGGTCGGTCACCTGGCCCCGGCAGGATGGTGAGCCATGCCCTGGACAGGTTCAATTGTCTTGCCTGTCATGCGCGAGATGGGAGCGGGGGTGTCAGCAGTGAACTTGACCGGCTCCTTGTCTCGGAAGCCGATCTTGGAGACGAGGGCAGGCTGCCACCGGACCTGACTGGGGTGGGCAACAAGTTGAACGAGGAAACGCTCTGGAACGTACTGCTCGAGGGCGAGCGGATTCGACCGTTCATGTCCGTGCGAATGCCGGATTTCGGAGACGCACTCGTCGACCTGCCTGGTCATTTTGCAGACGCAGAAGCAGTCGAGGGCGATGAGGTCGAGCCGGTCTTCTCCATCGAGATTGCCGCGGTTGGGCAACAACTGGTTGGCGACAAGGGTTTCAAGTGCATCGAGTGCCATGTCTTCGATGGCCATCCAAGTCTCGGGCAGCCAGGCCCCGACCTTGCAGATACCCATGAGCGGCTGCGTGCTGGATGGTTCACTTCACTCGTCATCGATCCACAGGCAGTCAATCCCGGAACGCACATGCCCGCGTTCCTTGCACCGGACCAGCCCGTATTCCCGGATCTGCTCGAGGGCGACCCACAGCGACAGGCAGATGCGATCTGGTCGTACCTGTCCCTCGGTGCATCGATGCCGTTGCCTTCTGGCGTAGTGGTTGATGCAAGCGAGTACCGACTGGACCCGGTTGATGATCCAATTCTCTTCGGGGCGTTCATGGAGGGTGTAAGCCCGAGGACAATTGCTGTGGGATTCCCGGAACGAACCCATGTGGCCTGGGATTCGGAGTCCGCCCGGATGGTGATGGCCTGGCGTGGAGACTTCATGAATGCCCGGGGTACCTGGCACCAGCGTGCAGGCGCACTGGAACGGCCGGAAGGTGAAGATGTCCTGGAACTTCCTCCGGGTCCGGCCATTGCCGCACTGGCAACAAGCAGAACCCCATGGCCGGAAACCGGTGGAATATCGGAGGGTATTCGTCGTGACGAGGCTCGAATCCCGATCTTCGACTCTCGACAGGGTGACCTGGGCATCGAGGAGATGGCTCGGCCATATCTCTGGGCAGGCGGGAGCCGTCTTGTGCGGTCATTCCAGGTTCGTTCTACGCAGCACATCTCGGGAATCCGGCTCCGTGCTGCCCTGGGTTCTCGAATCGAAGACCTCGGAGAGGGACAGTGGCTGGTCGACGACCATGTACGTATCACCTCCCGGAACGTGGATGGTGCAGTACGGAATGCAGAGGAGGGGCAGGAGTTGCTCCTGCCTGTCCGAATGCTCAAGAATGATGATGGTTCCTGGTCCGGTGTGATTGAAGTGGAGGTGCTTTGGTGATCTTCTCCCTGCTGGCAGTCATGATTGCGATTGATCCGGGTTGGACCGTCGGCACGGTCGTGCAGCCAGATGATGTAGTACTTGAGGTCGGGGGCATGGCCTCACTGGGAGACGGCAGCATCATGGTCTGTACCCGGCGTGGAGAGTCCTGGGTCATCGAGCAGGCTTTCAGCGAAGAGCCGGTCTACACCCTGTATACGGATGGACTCCATGAACCACTTGGTCTGCTTGAGCACGAGGACTGGATCTACACGGTCCAGCGGGGTGAACTCAGTCGAATGCGTGATGTCGATGGTGACAACAGGATCGACGAGATCGAGACGGTCTGTGATGACTGGGAAATCAGCGGCAACTACCACGAGTATGCATTTGGTCCACGCATCGATGCGGAAGGCAACTTCTGGGTCACGCTCAACAAGCCCTTTGGTAATGAACCATTCGGCAAGGCCCACTGGCGAGGCTGGGCTGTTCGTATCAGTCCGGATGGAACGATGGAGGGCGCCTGCTCCGGGTTGCGTTCGCCGGCTGGCATCGAGATTTCACCAGGCGGAGATGTCTTCTATACGGACAACCAGGGAGAGTGGTGTGGGGCGAGCAAAATGTCGCACCTTGAGGTGGGGGACTTCCATGGGCATCCACATGGGATTGATTCAAGTTCACTTGATGCGTCCCGTGTCGAGCATCCTGGTGAGGTGCCCGATGGCCTGTTGATGCCTGAGGTCGTGAATGAGATTCCACATTTCAAGCTTCCGGCAGTGTGGTTTCCCTATGACAGGATGGGTCGATCACCATCCGGCATGGTCTGGGATACCACTGGAGGAGAGTTCGGTCCGTTTGCCGGACAGGTCTATGTCGGTGACCAGTACGCGCCCATCGTGATGCGTGTCGATCTTGAGCAGGTCGAAGGGCACTGGCAGGGAGCCTGCTTCCCGTTCCTCGAGGGATTCGACTGCGGGATCTCGAGACTGGCCTGGGCACAGGACGATGGAACACCGGTGCTGATCGTCGGGATGACTGACAGGGGTTGGCCGTCACTGGGTTCCCGTAGTGACGGTGTGCAGCATGTCAGGTTCAACGGGCAGGTTCCGTTCGCTGTCAAGACCATGCGAGCGCGACCTGGAGGGTTCCGCCTGACCTTCACGGAGCCTGTTGATCCTGAAACAGCTCAGCCCGGTTCATTCACGATGCGGAGTTTTACATATCGACTGCACAGTCCCTACGGGTCGCCCGAGGTTGATGTCAAAGAGCCCGGGATCGAGTCCGTAAAGATCCTCGAAGGGGGGTTGGTACTCGACATCCAGGTCGATGGACTTCGTGAAGGCTACGTGCACGAGCTCGAGTTTCCCGGTCTTCGCAACCGTGAGGCAGATGAACTATCGCATGAACGAGCCTGTTACACCCTGATCCGCGTGCCGGGGTCATGACCATTCGCATTGCAATGTGGTCCGGTCCTCGCAATATTTCCACGGCGATGATGCGTTCATGGGGGAATCGAAGCGATGCAGTTGTATCAGACGAGCCCTTCTACGCGCATTACCTGTCGGTCACGGGAGTTGATCATCCTGGACGCGACGAAACCCTCGCATCGCACGAGTCTGATGCGACCGTGGTTGCATCGATGCTTCGCGGACCTGCACCCGATGATGCAGCCATCTGGTACCAGAAGCACATGGCGCACCACCTACTTCCCGAAACAGACAGGTCATGGATGGAGTCCGTCCGTCACTGCTTCCTGGTTCGAGATCCCGTAGCCATGCTGGCCTCCCTCCATGCCAAGACCCCGTTCCCATCGCTTGAGGACACCGGGCTTCCCCAGCAGGTGCGTCTCTTCAAGGAAGCGATGTCCATGGGAGACGAAATCCCTCCCGTGCTCGATGCAGACGACGTGCTTGGGAATCCAGGGGGGACACTTCGCCAGTTGTGCAATCGACTTGGAGTCGAGTTCCAGGAGAGCATGCTTTCATGGCCTTCGGGCCTGCGTGAAAGCGATGGCGCCTGGGCGCCCTTCTGGTATCACTCCGTTGAATCCTCAACGGGATTCAAGCCGCCCTCGAAGATCGACAGGGAACTTCCCCGGGAACTGGATGCTGTCCTGGAGTCCTGCATGGGATGCTATGAAACATTGCTCAAGCACCGGATCAGGGAATAGAAGCCATGCTTCAGCACTTCGATGAACGCAATGCCAACCTCATGGTCAATATCAACGGGGAACTGCTGCATCGTGATGTGGCGGGCATCAGTCCCTTTGATTCCGCCATCCAGGGTGGTGATGCCGTGTGGGAGGGGCTGCGCGTCTATGAAGGCCGGATCTTCCGGCTCCAGGAGCATCTTGATCGACTGAGACGATCAGCCGAGGCCCTTTCATTTGAAACGATCCCCGAAGATGCGTTCATCATCGATCAACTGCGGCAGACGCTTGAAGCCAATGGCATGCGTGACGGAGTTCATGTGAGGCTGACTCTTACACGTGGAGTCAAGATCACCTCGGGGATGGATCCTCGCCTGAACCAGTCCGGGCCGACGCTCATCGTGCTTGCCGAGTTCAAGGCGCCTGTCTACGACACGAGCGGGCTGACCCTGAACACCAGTTCACTTCGCCGATTTCCGCCCCACATGCTCAACCAGAACATCCACAGCTGCAACATTCTCCAGTCGATTCTCGCCAAGATCGAGGCAACCTCCGGTGGGGCGGACGATGCGCTCATGCTCGATGAGCATGGCTTCCTCGCCGAGACGAATGCGACGCATGTCTTCATCGTGAAGGATGGTGTCGTCATGACCTCGACGACGACCTCCTGCCCGGAGGGTGTGACCCGCGGCGTCGTACTTGAGATCTGTGCAGCCGAGGAGATCCCTCACGAGGTTCGCGACATCACCCTCGAGGAAGTGCATGGAGCCGACGAAGTCTTCTGCACGGGCACGATGGGCGAACTGGCCGGTGTCACCCGTGTCGACGAACACGTCATCGGCGATGGCGAGACCGGCGCCATGACGAAGCGACTCTCCGGGATGTACATGGACAGGACCAGCCGGGAGGGTCAGCAGGTCGTCGATTGATCAGCGAGTCGATGCATGGCAGGTGCAAGTTCTGGATACAGCGTCTGCCAGGTTGAACGGGCCTGCTTGAAGCATCGCTCTCCCGGCTCGAATGTTCCAGTGACATGGACAAGCGTATCTGCTGCAGCCTGGGCATCGGGAACGGCCCCGACTCCGATCGATGCCAGCATCGCTGCCCCGAAGGCGGTGGCGTCGGGCTCGTTGACCGTTTCCACCCTTGCCTGCAATACATCGGCGAGCATTTGCAGCCATGTCCCGCTTCGCGCTGCCCCGCCGGCAACACGTATGGAATCAACTGCATGGCCTGCATCACGGAGGAGGTCAAGCATGTCTGCGAGTCCGAACGAGATTCCCTCCAGGACCGCCCTGGTCATGTGGCGGTGGTCATGTCGACCGGCCAGGCCGATGAAGGCGCCTCGTGCACGTGGATCATCGTGGGGCGTACGCTCACCGTTGAGATAGGGGAGGAAGCAGAGTCCCTCCGCGCCCGGGGAGAGATGCGACGCCTCGCTGACCAGTTCATCGAATCCCACAGCGCCATCATGTCTTCCAATGACATTTCTCCACCACTCCAGGCATCCTCCTGCAGAGAGCATGCAACCCATCACGTGCCAGCGATCCCGGACGGCGTGACAGAAGCCATGCAGTATTCCTGCAGGGTCTCCGGGGGGAGTGTCTGACTGGGCGAACACGACGCCCGAGGTCCCGATGGTCATGCTGACGAGGCCTTCCCGGACCACGCCGCAGGCGAGGCCTGCAGCGGCCTGGTCTCCTGCCCCGGCAACGACCGGGATGCCTTCCGGCAATCCGGTGGCTGCTGCGCCCTGGGCGTTGATGGCACCGATGACTTCACTTGATTCCTGTACTGGCGGCAGCCACGAGGGGTTTACGCCAAGCGAACTGCACATGCTCTCCGACCAGTTCCTGGAGGAGAGATCAAGCCATGATGTGCCTGAAGCATCGGTCACATCCATGACACGTGCACCGGTTGCCTTGAACAGGATGTGATCCTTTGGAAGGCAGATGTGCGCAATCCGTGCGGCAATGTCGGGCTCATGCTCCTGTACCCAGAGGAGCTTGGGTGAGGTGAAGCCGGTCATGACGGGCTTGCCTGTAATCGAGATGCAGGCATCCCGTCCGACCCGAGCATGGACGTCTTCACATTGTGAGACCGTTCGCTGATCATTCCAGAGGATGGCGGGCCTGAGCACATTGCCGACTTCATCATGAAGCACGAGCCCGTGCATCTGGCCGGCGAAGGCCACCGCCTTGATTGCTCCCGGGTCATCGAGTCCATCGACGAGGCGACGGATTGCATCGGATGTGGATTTCCACCAGGTATCCGGGTCCTGCTCCGACCACCCCGGATGCAGGCTGCTGCTTGACCACGTTCCTTGCTCTCGAGCCAGGACTGCACCTGTTGCGGCTTCCACAAGCAGGGCACGGACTCCGCCTGTGCCTATATCGACGCCGAGAACATGGATGGGGGAGGACACATCACCATCATCGAGGAGGCGGCGATGCCTGTCGAGTGGGGGCCTGGCCTGTAGGATGCACCCCGAGAAGGAGGCAGCCGCCATGCATCGACCAGTTACGCTCTTTACCGGCCAGTGGGCCGACCTGTCCCTCGAGGACATGGCCGCCATCGGGGCCCGACTCGGGTACGACGGTCTTGAACTTGCCTGCTGGGGAGATCATTTTGATGTCACTCTTGCCCTCGCTGATGATGGCTACTGCCAGGGTCGACACGATCTCCTGTCGAAACATGAACTCAAGTGCTGGGCGATCTCCACGCACCTTGTCGGCCAGGCGGTCTGTGACCGGATTGACGAACGACATCACCAGATCCTGCCTGACCATGTCTGGGGACCTGGTGATGCTGAAGGCGTGCGTGAGCGTGCAGCAGAGGAGATGAAGAACACCGCGCGTGCAGCTGCAAAGTTGGGTGTTCCGGTTGTGAATGGGTTCACGGGCAGTTCCATCTGGCCCGACTGGTATTTCTTTCCTCCTACGAGTCAAGACCAGGTCAGCAAGGGATTCGATGACTTCGCACATCGATGGGGACCGATCCTCGATGTGTTCAGTGAAGTCGGTGTGAAGTTTGCGCTCGAGGTGCACCCGGCCGAAATCGCCTATGACATCTACAGCACGCAGACGGCTCTTGAGGCCATCGGGCATCACGAAGCGTTCTGCTTCAACTTCGATCCCAGTCACCTGCTCTGGCAGGGTGTTGACCCGGTCAAGTTCATCGACATGTTCGGCGACCGAATTGTCCATGCGCACATGAAGGATGTGACCGTCAACCACGACGGCGTGGCAGGCATTCTTGGATCACATCTTCCATTCGGTGATCACAGGCGAGGGTGGGACTTCAGGAGTGTCGGCCGTGGAGATGTTGATTTCGACGGGATCATTCGCGCACTCAATCGCGTGGGATACGAGGGGCCACTCTCCGTTGAATGGGAAGACCCGCACATGCATCGCGAACATGGAGCCATGGAATCGTGTGAGTACGTCCGATCCATTGCCTTCCGTACATCCAATGTCGCCCACGATGACGCCTTCCAGAAGGCGTAAGCGAATGTCCAGGAGGAGTACTTGACGTGAGCAATGGCGATCGACCACTACGAATGGGCATGGTTGGCGGTGGGCGGGACGCCTTCATAGGCGAAGTCCATCGAGCAGCGGCCCGCCTTGATGGCCAGATCGACTTCGTGGCAGGCGCATTGTCCTCTTCCCCGGAGAAGTCCGTCGAGAGCGGGCAGGATCTCCGCTTGGCGGGTGATCGATGCTATTCGACCTGGGAAGCCATGCTGGAGGGTGAACTCGCTCGCCCGAAGGATGATCGGATCGACTTCATCTCGATCGTCACGCCGAACCACGTCCATTACCCCGTCGCAAGGGCCTTTGTCGATGCGGGTATTCATGTGGTGTGCGACAAGCCGATGACGCTGACCGTGGAAGAGGCCGAAGACCTTGCTTCACTCGTCAAGCAGCGGGGTGTCGTCTTCTGCGTGACGTACAACTATTCGGGATACCCGATGGTTCGGCAGGCCAGGCATCTTGTTCGTGGGGGCGCCATTGGTGATGTTCGCAAGGTGATCGTCGAGTACAACCAGGGGTGGCTTGCGACCGAACTGGAGTCGACTGGACAGAAGCAGGCGGATTGGCGCACTGATCCAGCTCGCGCAGGAGCAGGGGGCGCGATCGGTGACATCGGATCCCATGCCGAGCAGTTGATCTCCAATGTCACCGGGTTGCACATCGACTCACTCTGCGCCGACCTGAGCAGTTTCGTCGAGGGGCGACGGCTTGATGATGATGCAAATGTGCTCCTTCGATTTGAAGGGGGAGCCCGTGGCATTCTGACCGCCTCACAGGTCTGCATCGGAAGCCTGAATGATCTTCGTCTCCGGGTCTGGGGCACGACTGGTGGCCTGGCTTGGCACCAGGAAGAACCCAACACGCTTTACCTGACCTCCCTCGACGGCCCGGATACGGTGCATCACCGGGGGGGCGAGGGTCTCTGTGAGGAAGCCGTCAATGGGACCCGCCTGCCTGCAGGCCATCCTGAGGCCTTCATCGAGGCCTTCGCCAATGTCTACCTGGGGGCGGCACGGGCCATGCGGGAGGGGCGTGATGATGGGGCGGCATACTGCTATCCGGATGTTCATGAAGGCCTTCGAGGCATGCGTTTCATTGATGCAGTTGTCAGGAGTTCCCAGGCAGATTGCGCCTGGCACTCGCCTGCAGGACAGGAAGCATGATCTGCTTGATCCTGGCGTCGATCGTATTGGGCCAATCACCAGGGGATGCTCCACCACAGCCGGTCGAGACGCCTCGTGTCCTTGTCTTCTCGAAGACGGCTGGATTCCGCCATGGTTCGATCGAACCGGGAATCGAGGCCTTGCAGGCCATTGGCGGGCGTGAGTTTGCAGTCGAACACACCGAGGATTCCTCGCGTTTCAATGCAGATGACCTTGCCGCCTATGACGCCGTGGTCTTCCTGAACACGACACAGGATGTACTCGATGATGCCCAGCAACGGGCATTCATCGAGTGGTACCGCGATGGTGGTGGGTACGTAGGAATTCACGCAGCGGCCGACACCGAGTACGCATGGCCCTGGTACGGGCAACTCATGGGGGCCTGGTTCAAGAGCCACCCGCAGGTCCAGGAAGCTGACGTGATGATCGAGGACTCAAC
>JAYZBD010000055.1:0-11373 GCA_036339395.1 Planctomycetota bacterium
CACGAGGATGCCAACAACCTGGACACGCTCGCGAGGGTCTACTTCATCCGTGGAGACCTGGAGCAGGCCCTTGCCCTGCAGGAACAGGCGGTTGAACTGCCCTCAGAGGCCACCTTGCATGAGTCCTTGCAGGAAACGCTCCTTGAATACAGGGAAGCCCTGGAAGGAAGCAGGCAGACGGCTGGGGCCCCTTGAACGTGTGCTGATTTCAAGCAGAACGGGCAAGCCAAAAAACACTCGATCATTCAAAGGCCCCACGGCCGATAGGAAGTACAGGCGGTATGCTGGTTACCTGGAGAACTCCCTGGTGCCAAGGAGCAGGCGATGTTGGAGAGCATCCTCAATCGAAAACGTGATCTGATGGGCTGGACGGGGGTCACGGCCGTCGTTGTCTGCCTGTTCTCCGACGCTTTCTACCCCGGAGCAGATGTAAACCTGCGATTCTTCCTGCTCGCAAGTGGACTTGGCCTGATCTGCCTGGCCCTTCCCAAGAGCGTATGGCCGAATTTCGGTTCCTGGTGGACCGCGGATTGATAGAGCGACAAATGTCCCGGAGCCCCGCCTGCCTCCTTGTAGTACTGGCTGCTCTCCTGCCAAGCTGCCACACCAGGACCACCCAGGCCCATGCACCCGGACCGGAACTGCTTCAGCAGCGGGACGTGCTCAGGACCAGGGCGTTGCAATCAACGAACCCGCTTCCAAGCATGGAATCGATCGAGCAACGAACGGTACAGACCAGCAGTAGGCCCGTGACACTCCAGGTCTACCAGCCTGGCGGGCAGGATCTGCCCGTCGTCCTGCTCATTCCCTCGATTGACTTCACCGCTGGTGACATCGTCACCCACGACCATGTTGCACGGTCCCTTGCTGCTGAGACACCCGCCCTCGTCATCCTGCCCTCCCTGCCCCTGGAACCTGAAAACACCCGAAGAGAGGTCATCAATGCCTCCTTCGATGTCCTGTCATGGACACACGGGCGTGTTGCACGATGGGGAGGCAACCCGGACTGCATCCTGCTCGTTGGGGAAGGTGCCGGAGCTGCCCTGGCAACCAAACTTGCCCAGCGCGATCGTGATGGAGAGAAGCAACTCTCGGGGCTGGTCCTCCTGACACCCTCATTCGGAGAAGAGGGGTTGCCAATGGCCCACTCGTTGAGAGACCTGCCGGCAACCTACGTATTCCTTGGTGAAGATGATCCCCTGGGCCATGAAGGAGATGCACTTGTCGATGCCATGACGTCCAGGGACATGCGCGTCAGCGTACGTCGCCAGAGAGGCATTGGCGCCTTGCGGATGGACTGGGCTCTTGCCGACCCGGAACTGCTTCAGATCATGCTGGAAGTCGCCGCAACCATACGGAAAGCCTGCTCGCCCTGGGAGTGATCAACGTGCCCAGAGCCGGGTCAGGATTCCGCGACGTCTTCCCTCAGTTTCTCGGGCAGGCCGAAACTGAGCATGCGATCAATGATCTCATTGCCCTCGCGACTCGTCTCGCCGTTAAATACGATGTACTGCATGGCATCGAGCATGTCGCAATCCGTCTCGGTCATCTCGTCGCTGGTCGTTCCGTCCCAGTTCAAGCGCCATGATCCAGAAGTTGTCTCATCCGCAACAAGAGCCACGGGCAACTCGTAATCAAGGGTCGCAACCCAGCTCCTGAACTCCTCGATGCACTCGCGATGGCCTCCTACGAGCTTGCACATCATCTTCTTCGAGGTATTGTCAAAGCCCGAGTCCGATCGGAGCCACTGCTCCTGTTCATCCTGGCTTCGATGCAACTTGTCAAGGACGGTGGCGAGGTGGTCGTTGCAGGACATGGTGGGATCCTCCTTTGTCCCCGGGCCTCCAGAGCCTACCATGGACCCGGCACATGGATCCCACTAAACGTGGAAGGGCAGGCACATGGACACGGGAGATCGATACCAGGCCATCCTCAGGGGAATGAACCTTCCTCGCGGACTCCTGGCCGAGTTCATCGCGGTCTTTGCACTCATGTTCGTCACCGGAGGGACGGTCATCGTCACCGGCGGCGAAAACCTGGTTGCAGCCGCCCTGGCGAACGGGATCGTGATCACGGTCATGATCGCAACCCTCTTCCATGTTTCGGGCGCCCAGTTCAACCCTGCCGTGTCCATTGCCGTGGCCCTGCTTGGCAAGCAGTCCTGGGGTCGCTGCGCGTGCTTCATCCTGGCACAGGTTGCCGGAGCAATCTTCGCCGCCTGGCTCCTCTGGGCAACGCTGCTGGGAGTGCTTGATGCCCCCACCATCGGTTCAGGACAGGCCACCCTTGAACATGTCGGGCTGACCGTCGGCATGCTCAGTGACCTGGATCAACTGGGTGTTCCTGACAGCGGCTGGCGGGTCATGGTGCTTGAGCTGGTTGGCGCCTTCTTCCTCATGTTCGTCATCATGGGCGTCATCGTCGATCGCCGCAGCGGACACGACACGCCAGTACTCATGGCGATTCCCGTCGGGCTGATCATCGCCGGGGACGTGCTCTGCCTTGGACCACTGACCGGCGCATCAATGAACCCCGCGCGAAGCTTCGGTCCGGCGCTCGTGCTCGGGCATTGGCATCTGCAGTGGGCCTACTGGGTCGGTCCGATCCTCGGTGCCGCCCTGGCAGCCTGGGCATACCGGTCAGCGTTCGGCCGAGAAGAATAAAGATAGGGATTCAACCCCAGTCAGCGATGACCTGGAGCAGTTCAGAAACCGTCACAAGATGGTCGCCATCGAGGTCGGCACGGCACCCGTCACAGGGACCCCAGGCACCCAGGACGACTAACAGGTCATTGACATCAACCACGCCATTGCAATCGAAGTCGGACTCGGCGATGACCGGAACCTGCGGAACGATCTTGTGGACGACGCCCTGGTAGGTCCCGATCCAGATTTCTCCACGATCGTCATGTCCGATTGCCGTCGGCGAACTGATCACGGCGCCGGAACCACTGATCTCCGCTGTTCGATCACGCACGTCAATGAGGCCCTCTGCCGGGTTCCAATCAATACTCCATATCTCATCAGAACACATGTCGGATGTCATGATGTGCCCATCAAGGAATGGCATTGCACATCCCCTGTAGACATTGGCACCGATGATGCTGCAACGCACCGGGTCAGGGTCATGGAAGTACTCCCAGATGGGAAGTTCCAGGGAGGGATCGTTGCAGGTACAGACGTTGAAGCCGGTGCAGGCGCTTCCTTCCATGCAGCGCCATCCGTAATTCTCACCACCCAGGCCACCCCCGACCAGGACACTGAGTTCCTCCCAGGACACCCGCCCGACGTCGCCGATGTAGATGTCACCGGTCACCGGATCGAGGCTGCCACTCCACGGATTGCGGAACCCGTAGGCCCAGATCTCATCATCACCCTCGATCCCGACAAAGGGATTGCCTGGTGGAATGGAGTAGTCGCGGTCTGAGTCCGAGGGGAAGTCATCAGCGTCGAGATCTATTCGCAAGATCTTCCCGAGCAGCCGCCCGTCCGTGATGTTCTGTGCTCGTGGACCACCGCCATTGCCTCCACCACCGTCACCTGTTGCCAGGTAGAGATACCCATCGTCACCAAATGCCATGAATCCACCCTGGTGGTATGGCGTTGGTTGCTCGATGACCATGACCCGATCACCATCTGGATCCGTCAAATCCGGATCATCACCATCACGTGCGAACTCCATGAGGATCGCATCTCCCTTGGCATCGCCCTCGGGATAGGTTGCATAGACGAAGAGGCGACCATTTTCCTGGTAGTTCGGGTGGAAGATCAGCCTGCAAAGCCCCTGTTCACCCAGGGCCATGGTGATCTGATCGCTGATATCAAGGTACGGCTCGTCGTTCATCACCCCGGTCTTGGCATTCAGGATGCTTACGACACCTGCTCGCTCGCAGATGAACACCCTGGTGTCATCGTCCGGTGCACTGGCAATGCAGGTGATCGTGCTGGGCAGGTCGATGAATGTCTCCGCTCCGAGACTTTCTTCGTCTGCACCCACCTGGGCGACGCAGCTTGCCCAAAGGATGGTCGTAGCGACAACCGCCTTGAATACGTACCTCGACTGCTTCATTTGGATGCTCTCCCTCTCACTCTTCCCATGTACTGAGTCTACATGGCCGGGGAGGCTGCATGAAGAAGAGAGCTGATATCAGGCGAAATCAGGCTTTTCCAACCAGGATATCAACCTGCGTTTGCCGCCTGGAGAGCATGGGCTATCTCCCAGACCGCCATCGATATGCAGGTCAACAGCAGCAGATGGCCAAGCCCGTAGAGGTAGCACCAGATCTTGCAATTCGAGGAGGAGCAGGATGATTTCTCGTTCTGGGTCATCGGGGTTCTCCAAAGCACGCGTCAGGGGGCTCGTCCATGAGTCCCGGTGCGTCTCATCGTCCATTCCGGGACATCACGCAGATTTTTTCCGGACCTTGTCACACGTTTCGAGGTTTGCTGCATAGGGGGAGCAACTGACAGTGGGGGTGTTGATCGATTCTGAGGGGCTTCGATCCACCCCCGCTGCTACGGGGACACGGCTTTGGTCGCCAAAGCGGCTGATCGAAGCACCAGGGGGACACGGGCGGACCGCCCTGGCGGTCCGCCCGTGGCGTTTTTGGCCCGTTCCATGGAATGCTCCAAACTCAGCCGTGACACCGCTTTGAGCACGTGCCATACTTGTTGGAACGAGAAGAGTCCCCTACCAGGAAGAGAGAACACCTGAATGCACAAGAACATGCTCCTCATCACCGTCCTGGCTGCCTGGATAGGCATGCCTGTCTCGAACTGCCTCGCAGAGGCTGCCCCGCATGTTCATCACCACCCACTGGCGGATGACAACATCCTGTCCATCGTGGTTGATGATGATGAACTCGTTCGAGTCCTGATGGACGAGGGCCTCAGGCCCCTTGCCTGCCGACCTGGACCCGGAGTCGGCCACTGGCTGGCCAATGACTCGCAACTGGCCTTCGCACGAACGTTGGGAATGCCGGTTGAAGTGCTTGTTGATGATGTACCCGCCCATGTCGAGGCGGAACGGAGAGCCAACGAGGAGGCCAAGGCGCAGGGTGCTGCACGAGGCGACTGGTACGCGGCGTACCACACGATCGAAGAAATACATGCACGGCTTGACGGGCTCATTGCCATGTACCCGGACCACGTCCATGCAGCTGACGCGGGAGTCAGCCTCGAAGGTCGTGATATCCGAGGAGTTCGAATCGGCACGGGCGAAGCCGGCAGCAAGCCGGCGCTGCTCTTCAACGGGTGCCAGCATGCACGCGAATGGGTCGCCACCATGGTCCCGACCTACGCAGCCGATGAACTTGCTGCAGGCTACGGCAGCGATGCCCGGATCACGGCGCTGCTTCAACTGGTTGATGTCTACATCATCCCCGTCGTCAACCCGGATGGCTACTACTACACCTACGCAAGTGGTGGCGATCGCTTCTGGCGCAAGAACCGACGCAACAACGGGACGGGATGCTATGGAGTTGATCTCAACAGGAACTGGGGCGTCGACTGGAATGGTGGCGAGAGCACGAGTGAAAATACGTGCAGCGACATCTACGTCGGAGCGGGCCCATTTTCCGAGCCCGAATCCGCGGCAATGAGGGATTTCATCCTGGCACGACCGAACATCGTCGGGCATATCGACTTCCACAGTTACGCGGAAGTCATCCTGCAACCCTGGGGATACACGAATGTATCGCCACCGGACGATGCGGAGATCGACGACCTCGGTGCAGCCATGTCCCAGGCCATTCTTGGAGTGCATGGAATGTACTACCCGAATGGTGGCGGTGATGAACTGCTCTACCTGGCCAGTGGCATCTTCCCGGACTGGGTCTACGGTGCAACCGGCGCGTTCGGCTACACCATTGAACTGCGTGGCACGAGTTTCGAACTTCCCGCCAGCCAGATTCGACCCACCTGCGAGGAGAATCTCGAGGCTGTTCTGACCATGATGGAATGGGCGGGTGTCCCGCTCGACATCGAGTTCCCCGATGGACTGCCCGCGAATATCCACACGCAGGACGGCACCACGTTCTCGGTCCGGATCAGCGGCGATGGTGACCCACCGGCATCGGGCGGTGTCACTCTGAACTGGTCCTACGATGGCAGTGGCAACTTTGACGCGGCCGTCCTTGAGAACCCGGGTGGCGGCAGCGATTACAGTGCCGAACTTCCACCCGGCGACTGCGATGACACGCCGGCCTTCTACATCGAGGTTGAAACCATCTCTGGAGGCGTGTTCCGAGAACCGGCCACGGCACCGGACGAGCCGTTTACGGCAGGCGTCGTCACATCCATCACCACCACATTCGAAGATGACGGGGAAACCGACCCCGGATGGACGGTTTCAGGTGACGCTTCTGATGGCCAGTGGTCTCGGGGTGTCCCTGCCGGTGGCGGAGACCGTGGCGACCCACCGAACGATGGCGATGGAAGTGGAGCCTGCTGGCTTACCGACAATGTCGATGGAAACAGCGATGTCGACGGCGGGTCGACGATACTCACCTCGCCGCAACTCGATGCGGGTCAACCTGGGCTGACCCTCTCGTACTGGCGCTGGTTCTCGAACGACTTCGGCGCAGCCCCGAACGAGGATTCCTTCCTCGTGGACTTCTCGAACAACAACGGCGTGACCTGGTATCAACTCGAGGTTGTTGCCCCCGATGCTCCGGATTCGTCCGGTGGCTGGTACAACGTCAGCCATGATCTCGACGGTGTTCCCGGCTTCGTACCCGGCACCGAGTTCCGCCTGCGTTTCACTGCCGAGGATCTCGGGAATGGATCCGTGGTTGAAGCGGGGGTTGATGGTGTTCTCATCGAGGCGATTACCTGTGATGACGGCAATGTCGACTGTCCCGAGGACTGTGCAGGGAATGATGGCGTCGTCAATGTCAATGACCTGCTGGCGGTCATCGCTGCATGGGGTTCATCGGACGATGCATGCGATATCAACGACGACGGCGTCGTCGATGTCAATGACCTGCTGATGATCATCGGTGCATGGGGCGACTGCTGAGTTGAGGAAGCTGCGACGTGTGGCTGATCAGTGCTGGCCGGCGACCCCGTCCCATGTGCTGACCGTCGAGGTCGGCGCAGGAACAAGCATGCCTTCCGTCGACTGGAGCGCTGCATGCTCCCACCGCGTCGGAATGAACGAGACTTCCACATCGAACGTCGATGTCGTCTGCAACCAGCGATGGAGTGCATCAGACTCGTCGAATTCGAAACTGCCGGTCCGGACGAGTTCCATACCCTGCTCGATCGTGCCGGGGATACGCCAATCGAGTTCCAACACGCGTTCACTTGTTGGATCACTCAGGCGAAGCGTCCCATCCACCCAGTTCCAGCATCCCTGCAGATGATTCGTGTTCCAGGTGATTGCCAGTTCGATCGCCGACGTCTCCTCATCGACCCGATGCCATCGTCGGTCAACGATTCGACCTTCCAGGCCTGACTGGAATGATGTCCATTCACCCGAAGTCGATGCCTGTGCAGGCAAGGGCCCAAAGGCTGGACCAAGTAGCAGCGCCAGCAGGAGAACCAGCCCATTGACTGCCAGTGCACTCACCTGGAGACCACTGCGATCATGCAGCGAGAACAGTCCAAGGGTTGCAACTGCAAGTCCAAGAAGGCTCAATGGGAGGAAAGCACCCTGCAACAGGGGGCTCAAGCCGGTTATGACTGCTCCACATGCCAGGAGGAGACTGGCAATGGCGAGCGAGTTCGTCGAGTAGATCGGCACTACTCCGGAGGAATCGACTGACCTGTAGAGGGGTTTGGGCATGCGAGTCCTTTCTGCATTTCTCCCCCCTCCCTCGGCCTGTTCCCGGCCTGTCTCCACAGCGATGATGCCCCTGGGGTCGATTCCCTTTCGGAAAATGCGGGTCATGCGGCATATGCTGCCCAGGAAGGGCTGTTTCATGCCTGATACGAGGGCTGCTAGGATCCCCGTGCTGCATGCCCGTTGTGCCCTGTACATCTCGAATACTGCTCCTGCTGAGCTTCCTTGCCCTCCTTTCCTGTTCGAACCAACACGTCCAGGAGTTCCATCTAGTTCATGAAGGAATGAGCAGATCCGAGGTCCGGGAACTGCTGGGAACACCCAGTTCGACCTTCACGGCAAGCAAGGAGGATGGCATCTTCACCAAGGAGCGTTGGCAGTACGGGGATACGCTCAGCACGCATGCCACTGGGATCCTGTTCCCTGTTGATGCCCCCGGCCGGGTCTGGGTGGTCTACTTCGACAGCGATGGTCGCGTCAGCGATATCCGGAAACCACAGGATGATCAACAGCCTTGGCGTCCCGATGTAAAGTAGTTGCGTTACACAACCCTTCAACTTTGAGGCGAGATGATGATGAATGAGAACAGCAGCCAGGAGCACATTTCCACTGGTAACGAAGCCGTGGCAACGATCATCCCCTGGCGAAACAAGTACGCACTGATCGGGTATTACCTGGGCATCTTCGGCTTGATTCCCCTTCTCGGCATCCCCCTTGCAATTGCAGGCATCATTCTCGGAGGACTTGGAATCCGCCACTGGAAAAAGAATCACAGAAGCCACGGCCTTGCTCATTCGATCGTGGCAATAGCCTGCGGCTGCACTGGCCTGGGTGTCTCTACCCTGGTCATACTTCTTCTTGCAGTACCGGAATCAATCTGAGCAGTTCCCAGTAGATGAAACTTGAGCGGTAATTGCTGATGAATCGTCTTATTGATCCTGCGTTGCGTGCAGCCCCGTTTCAACAATTTTGATCATCTGCAGGCAGGGATTGCACTCGTCCCACAGCGTGGGAAAGGTCTCGAGTTTCGTGAAGCCGATCGATTCATAGAATCGACGCGATACTGCGTAATACTTGCACTCGCGAGTCGGGTCGACGGTCTTGACCTGCAGAAAGCGAATCTCCTGCGTCGCAAGCCAGGCTTCCCCCTCAGCAAACATCGCCCTGCCAACCCCCTGCCTGTGCCATGGCTCAAGGATGCCCAGGACGTAGGCATCGGCCGCTTCGGGTCCGTGAACTTTCAGGGAAAGGAAGCCGATGTCGTCTTCCCCGCATGTGACCATCAGTGTCGGCAGGGACTCGATGGCCTTGACGTAGTCGACGATTGCCGACTCGATGCCGAACCAGTCGGGCAGCGCGCGGAGAATCGGTTCGCATCTTGAAGCAAGGCCGGTTGTTGGCTCGTGTATTTCAAATGGCAACGTCTCAGCCGCCATCTCGTTCCTTCTCAAGCCTGAAGACCTTGCCCTTCCCGGAAAAGGTGTTGCGGAAGACGCATACCAGCAACGTGCCGTCATTGAGTTCGCCGAACGAACTGATGAAGAAGCCCGGTTGCATGAAGACCTCGCGGTTGGCCGTCATCTTCTCGCCATCCCACCGCAGCCCCCAGATCCGACCGGTCCCGTAATCGGCATAGAAATAGATGCCCTCCAGTTCCGGGTGGAGATCGCCACGCTGGACGTAGCCTCCCGTAACAGAAATGCCCTTGTCACGCGGATAGACGACCACCGGGTCTATGTATTTTCCTTCCGGGAGGGCCGCACCTCGATGCGATGCAAAGGGTTCGAACCCCTCACGTGGTCTCCATCCATAGTTCCCACCCCTGGTGATGATGTCGATTTCCTCCCAGGTGTTCTGCCCGACATCGCCACCCCAGAGATCTCCCGTGTCCCGGTCGAAACTCATCCTCCAGATATTTCGAAGTCCCCATGCCCAGATCTCCGGCCGGGCACCCTCTGTCCCGAGGAATGGGTTGTCAGGCGGAATGGCGTATGCAAGCCCCTCGTCCCTGCGATCCACGTCGATTCGCACGACGGTTCCAAGCAGCGTGGACAGGTCCTGCCCGGCTTCCTTTGGATCGTTGGCCGCTCCACCATCGCCATAACTGACGTAGAGCATGCCGTCCGGTCCGAAGAGCACGGTACTGCCATTGTGGTTTCCCCATGGCTGCTCGACCTCGAGAATGACACGCTCGCTTTCTTCCTTCACGCCAGTGCGATCATCCTTCGCCGTGAACTCCGAGAGCACTCCCCTTCGAGGTGCGTTGGCCGAGTAGTACACGTAGAACTTCCCGTTGTCCGAGTACTTCGGGTGAAAGGCCAGGGACAGGAGTCCCTCCTCGTTGTGCTTGTCGTGGACCTGCTTGCGGATGTCCAGGAAGATGCGAGGCTCGGAGCCACGCTCGAGATTCTCCATCGCCAGGACCCTGCCATGCTGCTCGACGATGTAGACCGTCGAATCATCACCGGGAGGAACAACTGCCTGGACAGGACGCTTGAACGTATGGCCACCGAACCAGGGTGACAACTTCACATCCGGAATCGTGCGTACCTTCACAGGCTCGTTGACTTCCTGTGCAAATGCAGCCGAGAGCAGGAGGACGGAAAGGACAAGGGACAGGCTGTTTCGTAGCATGACCCCCTTGTAGCATGCTGGATCGCATCCTGCGAGGCTTCTGGAACATTTCTCATTGACAGGAAGCCCCTGCATCCAACATCATGCGTTGGAGAGGAACGCCAATGATGAAACAAATCACATCCTGCCTGGCACTGCTCCTTGCTGGAACATCCAGCGGAGGGACAGCCGTGCTCTCCTTCGGTGAGCCCGTCCATGATCCAACCGGCTGGACCGTCGATGTGCACTGGATCTCGGATAGTCCTACCCTCGCTGGATTTCAATTCGAGATCTCCATTCCGGAACTTCTTGAAGCCGGTGGTGGCTGGTGCGCCGACAATGACTGGACACTGGAACACACGCAGGAAATGGTCCTCGGATTCGCATGGTCATTCGACGCGATGGTGCCACCAGGTACAGGGGTCACACTCTGCACACTTCAACTTGGCGAAGAGGCCTCTGGCAGTTCGCTCGGATTCAAGAACGTCGTCTGCTCGGATGAAACTGCTACGGCAATCGAGGTGGATGCAACCCATACAGTCCTGCTTGATGCATGTCCGGGCGACCTTGATGGGAATGGGTCCGTCGGCGTCGACGATCTGCTGTCGGTGATCGCCGCCTGGAACAGTGAAGATGAAACCGGGGATGCCGATGGCGACGGGTACGTGGATGTCTCGGACCTGCTGGTCGTGATCTCGGGCTGGGGAACCTGCTGAGTCAGGGCTCTCGGAATGACAGTCGGGCGCGGTTGACGTCCTCGTAGATCTCGAAGAACCCGTCGAGACGTGCCATGTGCATTGCCTGGACCACGATGCCCTTCAGCCCCGCAAGCTTGACCATGCCGCCCCTGCTCTTCATACGCTTCGAAAGCGTAAGAAGCACACCCAGACCGTAACTGGAGATGTAGTCCAGTTTCGTGCAATCCACGATGAGGCGATCGAGTCCCCCGTCTATGAGGGTCTCGATCTCGGAAACGAA
>JAYZBD010000056.1:0-10901 GCA_036339395.1 Planctomycetota bacterium
CCCGTCAAGTCGGTCAGGATCGCCTGGCTGGGCTGGTATTCACGACCTTCACCACGTCCGAAGAGCCTGGATTCATAGATCTTGAAGTTCGTCACGTGATGCATTGTTCCCCCATGATCAAACGTGAAGAGTTCCATCATCTGTTCGCCGGAATCGAGGGCGATCATGTCACCATACCCGTCCGAGTTGATGTCCCCTACATAGAGGTCGTAGTGATGCCTGCGCTCCTCGTCTGTACGCCACGAGTCGACTTCTTCCAGTTCCTGCCGAAGGCCCCCGAGTCGAACGACTGCGAACCCGTCGTTTCCGAAGCTCAGGATGCTTTCTTCCTGGTCCCCGGTAAAGGTGCCGGCCTTGATCGGGCCGAGGGGAAATCCCCGGACTGTAAGTGACTCGGTTTCGCTCCAGTCACCGCTTTCGTCAACTTCGAATACCACGAGCCTGTTGTTCTCATCGTCTGCGGCGATGATCCGACGATCGAGGGTTGCAAGTGAGACGAGTTTCGAGTTCGGATCCTTCGTGTTGACCTGCGAGACGACCTGCCAGCCGGGGCTGCTGCCATCTTCCGGCTCGCGTTCGTAGCGGACGGCGCGGACATGGTTCGAGTCTGCAATGAGCAGTTCCTGCTTGCCGTCTCCATCGAGGTCGAACACGGTCGTATTGTCGGAGGCAGCCTTGGCGACGAGGCCGAACTGCCCCATGTCATCCTTTTCCATCTTCTGGAAGGACGACGATCCGTTCTCCTCATCCAACCTTGACTGCAGCATGATCATGGGCTTCTCACGCGTGAACAGGAGCAGGTCCATGTGATTGTCCTGGTCCGCGTCGGCAGCCATGATCGTGTCGGGAGCCCTGCTCATGGCACCCAGTTCGATCGTTTCGCGTGATCCGTCCATGCTGATCAGGTCGACGAGGTACTCACGTTTCTCATTGGCGATGACGGCAAGCCTGGGACCTTGCTCGAGATTGACGAGATTCATCGCGACGGGTGTATACCCCTCGGAAATTGCCATGGGCCTGGGGAACTCCACCTTTCCGTCATTGATCGTCGATCGTCCGACAACACCCTCATCCTCGGAGAGTACGAAGATCTCCGCCGTCCCGTCACCGTCGACATCGGATGCAGCGACGTAGCCGACCTTCGAGAGCGTGGGGAAGGAGTCACTGGCCTGCAGTCCCTGACCCTTGCTCTGCCTGTAGACGACCAGGGAGTTCGACTTGGTGTCGGTTGCCACCAGGTCCTCAAGCCCATCTCCATTGATGTCGGCCACGACCTGTGTCCGATCCCGGTTCCCGGGGTCGTCGAATGAGTGGACCACGAACGAGGCATCGCGATTTCCACTGTCCTCGACATGGTTCGAGGATAGACCGTAGAGGACGATCCGCTTCGAGGCGCGCTCGATGACCCCGATCCGTGCAGCAGCCTCTCCAGGCAGTTCAACAGCTTCGAAGACGATGATCGGGGGCATCTCGAAGATGACCTGGGCTCCAAGTTCACGTTGTCCGTCACGTTCCTGTCCGAACCAGATTCGGACCGGGGCGCTGTCGTCCGGAACGATGCCGGCGATGTCCGTCATGCCGTCGCCGTTGTAATCGGCAGGCACGATTCCGCGGATGGCCTGCCCGGCAGCGAGCGTAACAGGCGTTCCAAGGTCATCACCATCCAATGGCCAAGCCATGATCTTGCCTTCGACGATGCTCAGGAGGTCGGTGTCACTCGAGCCAAGGACGTTGGACAGGATGAAGGCGCCCTGGGTTGCTTCCAGGTTGTGGATCGTATGGATCCGACCTCTCGTGAATTGTTCCGGTGCATCCTGTTCAAGAACAACGACCCGATTTCGTCCGGCATAGAGAATGTCCAGGTCGCCATCTCCATCCAGGTCGAGGGTACGGAATGCCCTGACGTGGTCTGCAAGTGGAATCGACTCCCGCCTGTATCGCCAGTGATCCGGAAGTTCATTGACACGGGTCGGGGGTTCGACATCCTTTCGATCGGGGTTCTGCTTCTGGTACAGAACATCAATTCGACTGTCATGGTTGTTGACGACGAGCAGGTCCTCGAGCCCATCGCCATCGAGATCCGCCGCAAGCATAGGTCCCGGGTCATCGCCGATCTTGATGACATCATGCGAGGAGAAGCCGAAGTAGTCCGAGAGCGAGGTTTCTTCCCTCTCCGGGGTTGAGGCACTTTCCTGCGCGGAGGCGGGCCCTCCTGCGAGCAGGCAGGCCAATACGGTGGCGACCAGTGAAACGGGATGCAGCATCCTTGAAATCTCCTTGCCATGGAATGATCCGGCATGGTATCCGCGCAGGAGACTTCGTGGCAGGAAACAATCATGTTGCCCTGACTTGGACCTATACTGGCCCGTTCACCGATGCCCAGGGAGATCACCATGTCAGTACTCCACCTTTCCACGGCCACCTTCCTCGCACTGCTGCTCGTTGCGCCATGCCCCGGCGATACGGTCATTCTCAGTGATGGCAAGGAACTGGAGGGGACGATTCTCAAGCAGAACGAGACGACGCTCTGGCTCGATATCGGGCCGAAGGTCATCGAGCTGGACAACAACGACGTCCAGGATGTCGTGGAATCCGGGGATGACGAGGTGAAGGTCCTTCGTGAATCACTCTTCCACACGGTCGAGGAACCCCGTGAATTGAGCGCGAAACTCCAGGCACAGCGTGTCTCGTCGAGCGTGATCAAGGTCCGGACACCGGGAGCCATCGGATCCGGTGTCATCATCAACGAGGAAGGCTATGCAATTACGAATGCCCACGTGATCCAGGGAGAGCAGGACCTTCGAGCGATCATCTGGGTTCCGCAACCTGATGGCACGAAACAGCGGACGACGGTCGAGGATGTCGAGATCATCGCCGTCAACAACCACCTCGACCTGGCGCTGCTGAAGATGAGCCATCCCGACAAGGATGTCTTTCCGTATTCACCCATCGAGTCCTGGGAAGGAATCATGGTCGGGCAGCCGGTCTTTGCCATCGGCAACCCGTTGAACATGGAACAGTCGATGACGGAGGGTGTCATCTCCACGACACAGCGGAACTTCGACGGACTCTCCTACATCCAGACCGATACGCCGATCAACCCGGGCAATTCGGGCGGACCGCTCTTCAATACGAAGGGCGAAGTGATCGGCATCACCAACATGGGCATTCCCTCCGGTGACAACCTCGGCTTTGCCATACCCGCCCGCTACGTCAAGGATTTCATCAGGAATCGCGAGGCCTTCGCCTACGATGCCATGAATCCCAATGCAGGGCACAACTACCAGGATCCACCGGTGCGAAGTCTGCCTGGTGCTCCTCCTCAACTTCAACCCTGAACGAGTTCATTGGAAAGGGAAGGTCCCGTGTTCAAGCAGTTCAAGACAGGCCTCCTGCTTGCAGGAGTGATTGCAGCACAGTCGACGGCAGGCGAACTTGCGATCGAGGAGTTCGCACCGGAAACGAGCGTTTTCATCGTTTCAATTGACGAACTGACTCAACTTCATGATCGACTGATGGACTCGTCGGCGAAGGACATGTTGACCAGTCGCATCGATGAACAGCAAGAGGTCTTTCTCGAGGATCTTGATACGCCGTTGAAGGACATGCTCGAGAGCTTCGACGTGGACATGGATCTTGCAAAACTGCTTGGATCGATGCGGGCCGGTTTTGCCATATCGGTCGAGGAGGACCCGGAATCCTACGTGATGATGCCCCAGGTCACCGGCTTCGTCGACTTCGGTGAACATGGAGCCATGCTCGAGCCCTTCATCGTCGAACAGATGGACGACCTCAGGAAGCAGGGAGAAGTCGAGGAGGTCGAGGTGGCTGGCAGGGACTGCATTCTTGTTCCAGGCCAGGGTCTTGGTGGGCCCGGTGGCATGGGATTCGAGCCGGACTTCTCTGCCTTCAGCGACATGGACACCTACCTTCTGCACGAAGGCGAGGTCATCCTGATCGCCTCATCCGCCAGTGGGATGCGTCGCGCAATCGAGGCGCTCGAGGGGGACGCTCCCGGGGATGCACTTTCCGGGAATCCTTCCTGGAAGGGGATCACGGATACGCTCGACATGCAGGGGCCACGTGTGGTTCTGCTGACCGAGCATCTGTCCGATTTCGTCTCGGTCGTCTTCCCCAACCCCATGTTCGGGATGATGGGCTCGATGTTCGTCGCCATGATCGGGGAGATCGATGCCGTTGGACTTGGAGTCGAGGCAGGCGAGTATCCATCGCTCATCGATCACAGGGCTGCGCTCTGGATGCCCGAGGGCAAGTCGGGCATCGTCAGCCTTCTCTCGGAAAACCATGAGCGGGAGTCGTCTCCTGCCTTCTTCGATTCCGGGATCGTCTCGACGGGTCATGTCAATGTCGACTTCGGTGGTGTCGTCGACTGGATCAAGGGCATCATCCAATCGAACCCGATGTTGCAGGCCCAGGGGATGCAGGCATTCCAGCAGTTTGAACCCATGTTGACGAGTCTCATGGACAGTCTCGGAAACAGTGTGAACATGGTGACGGCCGTGAGCCGGCCAATCGAGGTCGACAGCCTGCACAATATCTGGGCCGTCGAATGCCGTGACACCCAGCGTTTCAACGATGCCTTCGCGAGCCTTGCCGCTGATGTAGGGATGGAACAGCGTGATTTCCAGGGTCACGTGATCTACGAGATGCCTGCCGGTGGCATGATTCCAGGTGTCATGGGTGGTGGAGGTGGAGAAACCACGGCGATCGCCCTGGGGGGTGAGCACGTGTATATCGGTGATACAGCTGGAGTGGAGGCCTGTCTTCGAAATGTCGGTACACGGATGGAGATGAAACTTCCCCCGGAACTGGCCGCAGGCATGGAGCAGTTGCCCGACAGGGCGGTGACCTTCTGGACAGTGATGAATCTCATCGAGTCGAACACCATCCAGGCCGAGATCGCGAACATCCAGATGCAGCGGGTGCTCAGTGAACTGGCCGAGGATGACCCCGAGATGGCCGAGGACATGCGAGCCGAGTACCGGGATGGCATGAAGGAAGGAACGGAAGCCCTCGAGGAGTTGTCCTCGGCCTTCGGTCCGTTGGTCATGTACTGGTGGTCGACCGAGGATGCCTACATCATGGCAGGAAGCTTCATGGAAGCCGTTGCCGAGGAGGCTGAATAGGTATCTCGACTTCGACCTGGCTCAGGTCCAGCCAAGTTGCATGAAGATCGCGGCGAAGAGCATGTCCGAGACGATGATCAGGACGACGGTCTGGACGACCGTATCGGTCGTGGCCTTGCCGACGCCCGCAGCACCGCCTGTCACCTTCAGGCCGTTGTAGCATGCGATCGCACTCAACAGGGTGCCGAACGTGGCTGCCTTGATGAGCCCGGTCGTGAAATCAGACAGGTTCAACTGCTCGATCGTGTTGGCGATGTAGACCTCCTGGGGTACACCGAAGACGTTCACCGTGAACAGTCCGGACGCAAACACGGCCATGACATCGCCGAGGACAGTCAGGAGAAAGAGGCTGACTATCGTGGCGATCACCCTCGGGACCACGAGGAACCTGACTGGATTCAGTGCATGTGCCTCGAGGGCCTCGATTTCCTCTCCGACGACCATGGTTCCGATTTCAGCGGCAATGGATGCACCGGCAAAGCCCGTGAGTACGATTGCGGCAATCAATGGACCAAGTTCGCGGAAGATGCCGACAGCGACGATGTTCGCGATCTTGTTCGTCTGTCCCAGCTCAGCCAGTGGCGGTTGCATCGCAATGGCGAGGATCAGGCCGATGCATGATGAGACCAGCAGTACGATTCCGATCGACTTGACCCCGACACGAACGAGTTGCTGGACGACGGCTGCACCACCCAGTCTGGTGTCCTTGTGCACGGAGGAACGGCTGATCCACATGGCTACTTCCGCCAGGAGCAGCCAGATCCCTCCGAAGAGGGCGAACACGGCATTCCACATTCCACCCCATCGGTCCAGGAACCTCAGGCCAAGCGGCAGTCGAGTTTCATTACTGGTCGAGTCCGCCATGGGTTCGTTCCACAGGGCCTTCTGATCAGGCGGTCAATGCATCATCAACGGTTGCGACAATGTCGAATACGCCATCGAGGCGTGCAATCTGGAATACGCTGAGTACCCGCTCGTGAAGCTGGCAGAGCACAAGTGGGGTTCCATCGGTTCGTGAACGCTGCAGGCATTCAACAAGGGTGGCAACTCCTGATGAATCCATGTATTGAACGCTGGAAAGATCAATGACCAGCCTGGCCTGTGCCTGCTCCTGTGCTTCCTGGAGTCGGGCACGAAATACGGGGGAACTGGCAAGGTCCACGTCGCCCTGTGGCTGGATGATCGTTGCACTGTCGCGGGTTTCAACGTTTATATTCATCGCTTGGGATCCATTCGTGCCATGTCCGAGTCAGTTGGTTTCCTCTCCGGGAATTCGCTTACGCATCGTCAATCTCATTCCTCCACCGTCCCGGTGTTCATAGTTCACAGAGTCCATGATCTCTCCGATGAGGTGGACACCGAGCCCTCCCGGGCGAATGTCCTCCAGGTTGCGGGACCGTATCGTATCAAGGTCGACCTGCTGGGCGCGATCCTCGATGATGAACTCGATGCAGTGGTCATCAGTGGGCTCATTGATGGTGAGCCAGATCCTGCCATCCGGTGAGGAGTCGTATCCATGGCGGATGACGTTGCAGAGTGCTTCATCAACGGCAAGGCAGATTCTGCTGGCTTCCGCGGGAGCAAATCCGAGGCGGCCAGAGAATGCATCAACCATCTGCCGGATGATGGCAAGGTAGCCCGGGCGACTGAAGAACTCGACGTGCAGGTCACGGGCCTGCTGTTCGGAGTTTCCTGCGGGCGGGATCACGCCTGCCTGTTGACTTGAAGACATGGGGTCATGGTACACCTCAGCCCCCCCGGCGTGCACCATCCAACTGCAATGGCCGACGTGTATTGGCGGCAAGCAGGCAGGGGGGGTAGAATCCGTGTTTCCACCCCGGAGTACCTGCATGCCACCCGTCGATCATCGAACTTCGATGGACGTCGAGACGATCCTGATCCTCGATTTCGGGAGCCAGTACGCCCAGCTCATTGCGAGGCGCGTTCGTGAAGCCGGCGCGTTCAGCATCCTGCTGAGCCCGGATACACCAATAGAGGAACTGGCACGACACCAGCCCAGGGGAATCATCCTGTCAGGCGGTCCTGCAAGCATTCACGAGGATGGTGCACCGCGATGCGATGAACGCCTCTTCGACATGGGTGTACCAGTCCTGGGAATCTGCTACGGGATGCAGATGGGTTGCCACCTGCTGGGATGCAACGTCGAGGCTTCCGAGTCACGGGAATACGGTCGAAGCATGCTCATGGTGCAGGACCAGGCGGACCTGTTGGCGAGCATGCCGGATGAAACGGCCGTCTGGATGAGCCATGGCGACCAGGTCATGGAACTTGCCGAGAATTTCGATGCACTTGCTGCGACGGACACGTGCCAGTACGCGGCAGTCCGTCACCGGGAACAACCGTTCTTCGGGCTGCAGTTTCACCCCGAGGTCACCCACACCCCGCTTGGGGTCGCCATGCTCCGCAATTTCCTCTACGAGATATGCGGTTGCACCGGCACCTGGAGGATGGAGGAATTCCTCGAATCGGAATGCAGGCGTGTCCAGGAACGAGTCGGGGATGGTCGGGTCATCTGTGGACTCAGCGGGGGAGTGGATTCATCCGTCGTGGCAGCACTGCTGGCAAAGGCGGTCGGCCCGAAACTCACGTGCATCTTCGTTGACAATGGACTGCTTCGGAAGGGCGAGCGTTCCATGGTCGAATCGACGTTCCGTGATCACTTTGACATTGATCTCAGGGTCATCGATGCGACTGATGAGTTCCTCGGTGATCTCGAGGGCGTCTCGGACCCGCAGGAGAAACGACGTCTCATCGGCCACCGATTCATCGAGGTCTTTCGAGAAGCGGCTGCCGAAGTTGCAACGGATGGCCAGGGGACCGTCGAATTCCTGGCGCAAGGTACGCTGTATCCGGATGTCATTGAATCCGGCCATGGACATGCCGGGCAAGCTGCCAACATCAAGTTGCATCACAACGTGGGTGGTCTCCCCGACGACCTGGAGTTCGGGCTCATCGAACCCCTGCGAGATCTCTTCAAGGATGAGGCAAGGTCCCTCGGAGAGGTCCTGGGTCTTCCATCACACATCGTCTGGCGTCATCCGTTCCCGGGTCCGGGGCTGGCTGTTCGCATCCTTGGCGACATAACACGTGACAAGCTCGCACTGCTCCGTGAGTGTGATGAAATTCTTCTTGACGAGATCGTTTCGAATGATCTCTACAGGACGACGAACCAGGTCTTCGCCGTGCTCCTGCCCGTCCAGTCGGTCGGTGTCATGGGCGATGGTCGAACCTATGATTCGGTTGTTGCTGTTCGTGCCGTCGAGACATCCGATTTCATGACCGCCGACTGGGCCCGGATCCCTCACGAGGTCCTGGCAGTCATCAGCAACAGGATCATCAACGAGGTTCCGGGAGTCAACAGGGTCGTGTACGACATCTCCTCGAAGCCCCCAGCCACGATCGAATGGGAATAGCTGGATCACCAGGCCGGGGATTCAACTCATCTTGGCGAAGATGAGTCGACCTGCGTTTGTCTGCAGCATGTTCGTGATCTCGACTTCAACCTGTTCACCTATGTGGTCATGAGCGCCTTCAGCGACGACCATGGTTCCGTCCGGAAGAAATCCAACACCCTGTTCTTCACCCTCGCCTTTCCTGATGATGTCGATCAGCATTCGTTCCCCGGGCAGTACCTGGCCCTGGAGCATGCTCGACAGATCATTGAGGTTCAGCGTCGCCACCTGGCGGATTTCCGCAACCCTGAGCAGGGTCTGGTCCGTGGTGACGAGGCGAAGATCCTGCCGGGCCGCAACATCCAGCAGGGCCTGGTCGACCATTCCCTCCTCTGCAACCGCCTCTTCGATCGAGACTGCGGCGGAAGGCGTGTCCTGCAGTGTCCGGAGATTTGCAAGGCCCCTCCTGCCTCGGTCACGTTTCATGCGATCGCTCGAATCGGAGAGACGGTGGAGTTCATCAATGACGAACCGCGGCACGATCAGCGGTGCATCGAGGAAGCCCGTCCGGCTGAACGTATTTATTCTTCCATCGACCAGGACGGACGTGTCGAGCAGCATCGGGCGTATGCCCCGGACCTGCTTCGAGAACTCCACGTAGGGAATGACCAGCCGGATGTTGTCTCGAGTCGTCAGGACCATCGAGACGGCGAGGTAACAGAAGGTGAGTCCTGTCGCCAGTTTCAACAGCGTCAGGTACTTCAACGCCATGTCACCTTCGGGAAGTCCCCAGGCATCCGCGATGAGATCGATGAGAGCGCCGATGGCCAACGCAGCGAGCAGTCCGGCGAGAATGGCCAGATAGATGGCTACAACGATGGACAACTGCTTGCGAGGTGTCTTCAGATCGAGGAGGACGATGATGGTGGCGACCGCGATCGTGGCGATGATCGGGGCGAGGATGTTGAGTCCCTGGTGGGGGAGGTATGTTGCGCCGATGATGCCTGCGAATGGGAGGACCGCGACAGCGATCATCAGGGCGATGTAGATCATGCGAACCGTGATCAGGATGAAAGGCTGGCCGAGCGAGGACTCGTCCCGGGTGGAATCCTCTCGTCCGAGGACCTGTGGTCCAGACTTCTCCATGTCCCGGTTATTCTCGTCCTGTTGAGGCATCCGGGGCAGTGTACCCCAGCCCCCCCTGCGGCTACCATGTTGGTTGACGACGAACGTAGAGGGCGGCCGGGCCCTGCGGAGGTTCGGCACGTGAACCTGGTCAGGGCTTGATCGCAGCAGCCATAAACGACGCCGCGTCTGCCGTGGATGTCCTGGCCGCCCTCTTCGTTCCTCGCAGCAGGACCCGATGTGCCCCCGTGGGGACATCAAGAGCAAGGAAGCCCGCCACGTGAGTTACACCGTCCTGGCACGTCGATACCGGTCCCGAGACTTCGATGAAGTCGTCGGGCAGGAGCCGATTGCACGAACGCTCAGGAATGCGATCGACTCGGGGCGCATTGCACACGCCTACCTGTTCTGTGGAACACGTGGTGTCGGCAAGACGACGATGGCCCGGCTCTTCGCCCGTGCCCTGAACATCAGCGATGAACTCGTCGAAGGGGATGCCATTGCCGAAGCGATCATGGCTGGTTCCGATCTTGATGTGATCGAGATCGATGGTGCCTCGAACCGTGGTGTACAGGAAGCAAGGGATCTCATCGCATCGGCAAGCCTCAAGCCGGCACGCTGCCGTTACCGGATCTACATCATCGACGAAGTGCACATGCTTACACGGGATGCATTCAATGCGCTCCTGAAAACGATGGAAGAGCCACCCGAGCACGTCAAGTTCATTCTCTGCACGACGGAGCCCAACGACGTGCTCCAGACCATCCAGAGCCGCTGCCAGCGTTTTGATTTCCGTGCGATACCCGCACGGCAGATCGCCGATCATCTCGCCTCGATCCTCGAACAGGAAGACATCGAGGCAGACCCCGATGCACTGCTCCAGGTCGCTCGCCTCGGCGAAGGTTCGATGCGTGACGCCCTGAGCATTCTTGATCGACTGCTTGCAGCCGGTCCGGATCGACTGACCTCGGAGTTCGTCTCCACGATGCTGGGACTCCCTGCCCGCGCCCTCGTCGAAACGTTGCTCGACTCGACGCTCGATGGGGATGCGCCAGCTGCACTCGTGGCAGGGGAGCAGCTCCTCCAGGAGGGAGTTACGATCAGCCAGGCCATCGAGAGCATGACGGAATCGATGCGAACATTGCTCGTGGCAACGTCCTGCGGGCCAGACAGCGACCTGCTGCAACTTTCAGATGAACAGCGAGCCAGGGTCCGG
>JAYZBD010000057.1:0-12218 GCA_036339395.1 Planctomycetota bacterium
GGTGGAAGTTGTTCACAGTCGGGCTTGTCATGCGGCCCGAAGAACATGATGGATGGTCCCCACCAGCGATCGAAGGCTTCCTGCGTCATCGCCTTCTGCTTCTTCGTTCCACTCATCAGGGTCAGCACCATGTCTTCGCCACTCTTGAAGTGGAATGCTTCCTCCATGTTGATCCTGTGCATCGTCCGGACGTAGGGTCCGAAGGCGCCGTCGGCCAGGGTCTTCTGGTTCATGATGGCAGCTCCATCGATCAGCCACTGGATCATGGCGATGTCGGCCCAGGTCGGGGCCGGGTAGTTGAAGCAGTTGTGGTACTTGGTCTTCCCTGTGATCAGGTCCCTGAGCATCTCTTCGCGAGGTTTGCCCAGGTCCTGGGACACGCGGTAGAGCATCTGGCCATGGCCGACCTCATCCTGCACCTTTGCCGTCAGGGCAAGTTTTCGTCGAAGGCTCGGGGCCCGGGTGATCCATTCGCCTTCGGGGAGGGCACCGATGATTTCGCTGTTGGCGTGGTGTTCGGCCATCTTCAGCATGCCGATGCGGTAGGCCTCGGGCATCCAGTCGCCCGGTTCAATGAGCACGCCATCGGCGATCCGCTGTTCGAATTCGGCCAGCTTGTCCTGGTCTTCGAGGGAAGGATCGATATTCATTACCGGGTTTGCGGCACCGCTCATGGCGATTGTCTCCTGGCAGTTGGGCCTGCCCGTGCTCTCAAGGTCGCTCAAGGATCGTTGCCAATCCCTGGCCGACCCCGATACACAGTGTAGCCAGCCCGAGCTTGGAATCACGCCTTTTCATCTCGTGGGCGAGTGTTGTCGCAAGCCTGGCACCGGAAGCGCCAAGTGGATGGCCGATGGCGATGGCGCCACCGTTGACATTGACCTTCTCGATGTCAAGACCCAGTTCGCGGATGCATGCGATCGATTGTGCTGCAAAGGCCTCGTTGAGCTCAACCAGGTCGACTTCATCGATGGAGCGTCCAGCACGATCAAGGACTGCGCGGGATGCAGAGACTGGACCGGTCCCCATGATGGAGGGGTCCACGCCGGCAGCTGCATGCGGTCCGACAAGGGCAAGTGGTTCAAGCCCCGCTTGCTCTGCCGCACCGGCTTCCATGAGGAGCAGTGCTGCGGCACCATCATTGACACCTGAAGAGTTGCCTGCGGTGACCGTTGCATCATCCTCGGAGGAGAAGGCGGGTCGCAGTTTCGCGAGTTTCTCAAGAGTCGTATCCGGTCGAGGGTGCTCGTCGGTGTCGACGGTGACCGGGTCACCCTTTCGCTGGGGAACATCGACGGAGATGAGTTCGTCCTCGAAGAAGCCCATCTCGTTCGCAAGGGCCCATCGCTGTTGGCTCAGGACGGCATAGCGATCCTGCTCCTCCCGGGAGATGGTGAACTGGCGTGCAACATTCTCCGCAGTCTCGCCCATCGAGAAGGGGTGGTGGAGTTCCGCGAGTTTCGGATTCGTGAAACGCCATCCAATGGTCGTATCGTGCATTTCCGGTTGGCGTGCGAATGCCGTGGATGACTTTGCAAGCACGAAGGGTGCACGGCTCATGCTTTCAGTTCCGCCGGCTATGTATGCATCACCGCAACCCGCTTCAATCATCCTGGCTGCGATGTTGACGGCTTCGAGTCCCGACGCGCACAGGCGATTGACCGTACTGCCTGGAACAGTCACAGGCAGGCCCGCCAGCAGCGCCGCCATACGGGCGACATTCCGGTTGTCTTCGCCGGCCTGGTTCGCGGCACCCATGTAGATGTCGGCAATGGATGCCGGATCGATGCCCGACCGATCGACCACGGCCTTGATGACGAGCGCGGCCAGGTCATCGGGTCGAACGCTCGACAAGGCGCCCCCATAGCGGCCGAAGGGAGTACGAAGAGCTGTGACGATTGCTGCACGACGTTCAGGCATGCGGTGATTGTACCTTGGTCATGGGTTCAGGCCGTGGAAGGTGCTGCCTGGAATCGATGATCGTCGCTCCAGGCATCCAGCGCAGCAAGCAGGGCTTCAACGGGCTCGGGCCCGATCGCGCTGCTCCATTCAAAGAGGCCTCGTGGGTAATTCACACCGTAGCGCACGGCCATGTCGATGTCCGCCTCCGAGGCGACGCCATCATGAGCCGCCCAGGTGGCTTCATTGATCAGGGCACCGAGGATTCGTGCGAAGATCACGGCCTGGTCATCATCGTGTTCCACTTCGGTTGCCGCCGCGGTGAATGTCGATGCTGCTGCAAGCACATCAGTGGGAACATCGGGCCTGGGGGTTGCGACCTGCACGGCACATCTCGGGGAGTCGCCAGCATGATCGTAGATACCCCGGCCACTCTTCCTGCCGAGGTGTCCTTCAGCAACAAGCGACTCCTGCAACCAGCTGGGGGCAAGTCGATCAGGTTGGTCCCACTGGTTCCAGACGGTTCGCGTCGTGGCCGTGTTGACATCATGCCCGATGAAATCGGTGAGTTCCATGGGCCCCATGCGGAAGCCGCCGAGCGATTTCATGGTCGCATCGATGTCATCGGGCCCTGCCAGGCCTTCTTCGACGATCCGGAAGGCTTCAAGGTAATAGGGCCGTGCGACCCTGTTGACGATGAACCCGGGCGTATCGGCGCAGCGAGCCACCTGCTTCCCCCAGGAGCCGGCGATCTCGGCTACTCGATCGAGCACGGACTCATCGGTGTTTCTTCCCCGGACGACTTCGACAAGCTTCATGATCGGAGCCGGGTTGAAGAAATGCATGCCGCAGCAGCGGTTGCCGATGTCGAGACGATCCCCGAGATCACTCACCGAGAGTGATGAGGTATTGGTGGCGACGATGGCATCAGCATCGAGTCGGGGCACGATGGCACCGAGCACTTCAGCCTTCACATCAAGATCTTCCACGATGGCTTCGATGACAAGTTCGCAGTCGGGCATCGCATCGCCAACGACCTGCAGTCGATCCGCAGTTGCCGCTGCATCTTCCGAACTGATTCGGTCCTTCTCGACCAGTCGATCAAGTCGCCTGCCGATTCCTGCAATCGCATCGGAGACGACATCGTCATTCACATCCTGGAGATGAACATCCCAGCCGTGCTGCGCAGCGACCTGCGCGATCCCGGCTCCCATGGCGCCTGCCCCGATGATTGCGACCCTGCTCACTGTCCCGTGAACTCCGCAGTTCGTTTCTCGAGGAATGCGGTAACACCCTCGAAGTGATCGGCCGTTCGTCCTGCAGTGTCCTGTGCAAAGGATTCAGCTTCCAACTGTTCCTCGAGCGTGTTCACGTAGGACACGTTGAGCAATCGCTTGGTCAGGTCAAGTGCCCTGGGTGGCAGGGTGGACAGTTTCGCCGCGAACTTTGAAAGGGCAGCTTCGAACTCTTCTGCCGGAACGACGCTGCTGACAAGTCCCATGGTCAATGCCTCTTCGGCCTTGACCGGGCGACCGGTGCAGCAGAGTTCCATGGCTCGACCCCAGCCGATGAGCCGTGGGAGCGTCCAGGTGCTTCCCGAATCTGGCACCAGGCCGACATTGACGAAGACCTCGATGAACATGGCGTGCTCCGAGGCGATGCGGAAATCACAGGCAATCGCAAGGGAGCATCCGGCACCGGCGGCAACGCCGTTGACGCCCGCGATCACCGGCTTGGCCATTCGCCGGATGCACTTGATGCAGGGGTCATATCGCTTCTTCAGGTCTTTCCCGAGAGCAGGAACGTGTCCTGGAACGTATTTCTCCTTCAGGTCCGCAAGATCCTGTCCACTGCTGAAGGCCCGGCCCGCACCCGTGAGCACGATGACGCGGACTTCGGGATTCTTCTCCGCCGACTTCAATGCGGACGTGAGTTCAGATAGAAGGGGTCCATTGAATGCATTGAGCACATCAGGCCGGTTCATGGTGATCGTATGCACGCCACCCTCGGTGGAGCATTCAATGGCGGTGTAGTCCGTCGTGGTGCTGGTCATGGGGGACTTCTCAGCGACCGGTGAAGGTCGGTTTACGTTTCTCGAGGAAGGCGCCCATGCCTTCCTTCTGGTCCTCTGTGTCGAACAGGTCGTAGAAGAGGCGTCGTTCCCGCTTCAGCCCGTCGGAGAGGAACTGTTCCTCTGAGTTCAGTACGGATTCCTTGGCATTCTTCAAGGCGATGGGTCCAAGTGCGGCCATCTGGTGCGCGATCTTCAGGGCCTCGGCATACCAGTGTTCCCGGGGAACAACCCGGCTGACGAGACCGTGTCGTTCAGCCTCGGCTGCGGTGAGGAAGCGGCCCGTGAGGACGACATCCATGGCCAGTGCCTTGCCGATGGCACGGGTCAACCGCTGGGTACCACCAGCGCCCGGCATGACCCCGATGTTGATCTCCGGTTGCCCGATCCGTGCTGTTTCCGAGGCGATGATCACGTCGCAATGCATCATCAGTTCACATCCGCCTCCAAGAGCGAACCCACTGACGGCAGCGACAATCGGAGTTCGAATGTTCTTGATCCGTTCCCACTGCGCGAACTGGTCGCGTTGAGCCATCTCTTCCCCCGAGAGGGTGGCCATGTCGCCGATGTCGGCGCCTGCAGCCCAGGCACGCTCGCCACCGGCAAGCAGGATGACACGAACGTCGTCATCGGCGTCGTATTGCTCGAACACATCCCCAAGCTGTTCCATCAACTCGAGGTTCAATGCATTCAGGACCTTCGGCCGGTTGATCCGCACGATGGCGACGTGTCCGTCACGTTCAGTCAACAGGATGGGTTCATCACTCATGCCGCTCCACCTTCCTCTCCAGCCCGTTCGATGAGTCGAGCGAGGGTTTCCTTCGGGAGCACTCGCTGGACCTGCGTTCCCTTGCCGAGCAACTGCTCCCCGTGCCATGCAGACACGGTACAGACGAGGGTCGTGTCCTCCAACTCCACGGCCTCGGCATGGACCCTGACGGTGCAGCCGACGGGGCAGGGGGCCATGTGGTCGATCGAGAGGTGGGAGCCGATACCCTCTTCCTGCTCATCCAGGTGGGGCGACAGGACCTTCCGTGCAGCCAATTCCATGTGGTGTGCCATCGACCAGGTGGAGTAGACCCTGTGCACGACGACCCCATCGAAGGCGGGGCACATGTCCTCCGTCACTTCGACCTCGATCTCTGCCGTATTACCCACCTTCAACCCGGGCTGCATGGGCGGTAGTCTACCCCCTCGGTACATCTCCCATGGGTCTTCTTCTCCTCTTCATCATTGCCGCCCTGCTCCTGCTGATCCTCTCGGTCATCGTGGTCGTGCACGCCGCCATTTCGCCCGCACGGGAAGGGCTTGGGAAGTCGCTTGCACTTGACCTGCCGACAACTCCCGGTGACCTGGCGCTTCCCTTCGAATCATGGACGTGCCGCACCGAGGACGGGCTGGACCTGCCTGCCTGGGATGTGCAAGGTGCAGCAGGTGGACCGACGCTGCTCTGGCTTCATGATCATGGTGGTTCCAGGCTTTCGGACCTCGGCCAGCTTGCAGAATGGGTGTCATGGTGTGGTCGAGTGGTCCTTGTCGATCTGCGTGGGCATGGTGATGCGCCTGGCTCAAGCTCGCTGGGAGCCAGGGAACCAGGTGACGTCGATCGCGTGCTCGAGTGCATCGGCGATGGGCCGGTCATGCTTGGTGGGCGTGGTTTCGGAGCCGTGCTTGCAATCGATGCGGCATGTCGCAGGAAAGAAGATATTCCCGCATGGGGGATTGATCCATACCCGTCTTCAAGAGTTCGATTTGAACTGGAGATGCGGCGTCTGGGCATTCCGACCTGGCCGGTGCGGAATCTTGCGATGTTCCTGCTGCGAATCGCGGGCCGTCAACCGCTGGAACCACCTGTCGATGTTCCAGGTGACCTGGTTCGGATCGTCGATGTGGATGAGCCGGTTCCCCGGAAACCCTGGTGGACGGGTTCGCTCAGTGCGGACGAGTCATCGAGCTGACATCGAGCACCTTCTCGAGCGTCTTCTCATCAAGAATGTCATGCTCGAGGCAGTACTCGCGGATGGTCTGTCCACTGTCGTAGGCATGGTGAGCGATCTCCGCCGCCTTGTTGTAGCCGATGACCGGCGCAAGGGCTGTACCGAGCATGAGACTCTGCTCGACCATGGTTGCGATCTTCTTGCGGTCAGCCTGGAGACCGGCAACGCAATTGTCGGCAAAGGCATCGCTCGCATTGGCGATCAGGCGGATGCTCTCGAGCAGCCGCTCGGCCATGCATGGCATCGAGACATTGAGTTCCATCAGGGAACCGACGCCACCCATTGCGCCCACGCCGATGGTGACATCGTTGCCTTCGACCTGCGCGCAGACCTGCATGACGGTCTCGACGAGAACCGGATTGACCTTGCCGGGCATGATCGAGGAACCAGGCTGCAGTTCAGGGAGGATGAGTTCTCCCCAGCTGCAGCGGGGGCCCGACCCCATCAGCCGGATGTCGCTGGCGATCTTCGAGAGGCTGATCGAGATCGTGCGAAGCAGTCCGTGGGCCTCGACTACGCAGTCACGCGTGGATTGCGCCTCGAAATGGTTGTCCGCTTCCTTGAACCGGATTCCCGTTGCCTTCCAGAGACATGTTGCGACTTCACGAGCGAATTTTGGATGCGTGTTGATACCGGTTCCAACAGCCGTACCACCAATGGGCAGGTTCGTGGCCATTGCGTCCATCGCACGCTTCGCCCGTTCGACGGCCTTCTCGGCTTGGGCGGCGTAGCCGGAAAATTCCTGCCCGAGACGAATGGGCGTCGCATCCTGCAGGTGCGTGCGGCCGATCTTCACGATGCCGTCGAAACTGCGTGCCTTTCGGCGCAGTTCCCTTGCCAGTTTCTTCAGCGCCGGGAGGAGGGCTTCCTTGATCTGGACGCACGCGGCCACCTGCATGGCCGTGGGGAAGGTGTCATTGGAAGATTGACCGAGGTTCACGTGGTCATTGGGATGCACGGGGTCCTGGGCACCGATCCTGGCTCCAGCGGACAGGCAGGCCATGTTCGAAATGACCTCGTTGGTATTCATGTTGGTGGATGTGCCCGAGCCGGTCTGGAAGACATCAACCGGGAAGTTGAGCATCATCGCGGCTCGATCGGCCTCATCGCCTTCCAAGGCAGTGGTGATTTCCTTGCAGGCATTGACGATCAGGCGTCTTCGTTTCACGGTGAGTCGGCCCAGGCCGAAGTTCGCCCATGCTGCCGCATCCTTTACCAGGGCAAAGGCATGGATGACCTCGTGTCCGACGGAGCGACCGGAGATCGGGAAGTTCAATACCGCCCTCTGCGTGCTTGCCCCGTAGAGGACGTTCGCAGGAACGGTCATTTTTCCCATGGAATCGCGTTCGGTTCGTGTCCTGGACCTGGAAGGCTTCTTGGCCATTGCCTTGAACTCCATGTGTGCCGCTCAACCGTGTTCGATGGCAGGGTACCCGGCGTCGGAGTGTCCTGCCAGAATCATAGCGCCGCCGACGAAATCGGGCCGGGAATCAATCCGGCTGCAACAGGTCGGGGAGTACATCGTCGACTGACCCGATCAACTCGATGTCGGCCATGCCGCTGGCTTCGCTCCAGTTCGTATTGATGACGAGAATCTCCGCCCCGTTCTGTCGTGCCAGGGTAATGAGTCCAGCCGCTGGGTAGACGCCCGCGCTGGTTCCGACCACGAGGAGGACATCGCAGTTCGTGCAGGCTGATTCCGCACGTTCCCATACCTCCTTGACAAGGGGTTCACCGAACCAGACCACGTCCGGTCGAAGTGATGATCGACCGCAGGGGCAGGGCCTGAGCCCGGGAGGTTCCTTCAGGTCGATGGGCTCGACATGTCCGCATCGTGCATGGCACCGGTCAGTCCAGATGGAACCATGGACCTGGATGACATCACTGCACCCTGCCCGATGCAGGAGGTTGTCCGTGTTCTGCGTGACCTGCGCGATGGCGGGACATGCAGCAAGGGCGAAGTGGGCTGCATTGGGTTCTGCATGCCCGATCTGGCGACGACGCTCGGCGTACCAGTCCATCACGAGTTCCGGATTCTCGTGAAATCCCGCCGGCGAAGCCATCTGCATCGGGTCGTACTTCGTCCACCATCCGCCGGAGGGGTCGCGAAATGTTCCAACACCCGAGGGTGCACTGAGACCTGCACCTGAAAAACAGGTGATGTTCCTGCTTTCACTCATGCAACGCCTTGCGGCGTCCAGTGTCATGGAGTTGCGTCAAGGCTGGATTCAGAACCAGAAGAAGCATCATCGCCCGGGTTCTCTTCTTCATCATCCGACTGCATCAGGGGATCCTCCGCCAGTCCCAGCCGGGTCCTCATCGGTGGAGTCAGGGACTCGCTGAATCGACGGACGATCTCGTTTCGAAGATCGGTTGCAGAATCCGGTCGGCTTGCAACCGTGTCTTCGAATGCGTTGACCCACATGGTGGGGTCATTGTTCACAACGGCTGCATCGTCATAGAGCCGGGCACGGATCGCGGAGATGAAACTCAGGTTCCGAAGTTCTTCGTCGAGGGCTGCTTCATCCAGGCCCCGGATATGCGTCAGGGCCGAGGCAGCTGCATCCTGCTCAAGAAGCATGGGAATGAGTCGCTTGAGAATCCGGCGATGCAGTTCAACATCGAGCTCGGCATCGGCAACCGCTGCACTCAGGAGGCGTGCTCGCAGCATGTCCGTCGCATGGGGTGTTGCGCCAACCATGTCATCCAGTTGAAGGACCCTGTCGGAGGGGAGTGTTCCAGCAAGCTCGGCTACGGAGTTCATCCACGCTTCCGCCAGGTCTTCCGTGGGTGGTTCCATCGCCAACAGGCGGCGGATGTCTCCAGCCTGCCCGGTAACACCGGCACGGAGCGCAAACGGGTAAAGCACCTCGTCATCAGCCCTGGCGAGGAGTTCAGCACGACGCCCTCGTTGCAAAAGGGACTCGGCGATCATCTTCTGCGTCGCTTCATCTTCGGCATCGAGGAGCAGCACGAGTTGATCGAGGTCTGCTGTATTACCAGTCAGAACCAACAGTGCTGCAATCGAGGGATCGCTGGATTCACGAATCGCTTCCCTTGCGGCTGCAGCGATCTCCATTCGAACCGTGGCATCAACACGCATGTCGGATTTCAGGATCGAAAGCAGGGTACGAGCGGCCTGATCCCTGACGATTTCCATGGCCAGGAGTGTGCGCGCTGCCGGAACCGCAGCAAGTGTTGGATGTACATCGATGGCAGCCAGGGCATGGGCAAGTACCTCGGGATCCTCTTCATTTTCCAGGCTCTCGATGACGATCGTCTCGATGCCTTCGTGGCCGAGTTCCCCGAGCATCGACCCTGCCAGGCGACGTACTTCAATGTCGGGGTCACGAAGCAGTGACATGGTGCTGGTGCGGAGTTGAGGCGTGTCGTTTCCATCCCGGAGCATCATTGCAACTCGATCGATCGCAAACCGGCGGACATCGGCACGAGGGTCGCCGAGGAGTTCGAGCAGTTTCTGCTGCTGCTGCTGAAGAGTCAGCATGGGAAAGAGATCACGGTAGACCTCGATAAGTCGATCAGATGCAAGGCGGGAGTCATCCCTGGCATGTTCGGATTCGACCTCGATCCGCAGCACTCGACGATTCATTGCTTCGAGTACGTTTCGCATTCGATCAACCATGGATCGTCGCCTGTTGATCGACCACCATGCTGTCCAGTCTGCCGGATGTTCCATCGATGGAAGCCCGGTCAGTGATTCGGCGCTTTCGATCGCAGCGTTGACGATTTCATCGGATTCCATCCCGTGCCTGCCAAGAAGGACCATCACCGTTTCGATGGCATCATCACCATGAGACCTGAAACCGGGCAGTGACCTGATGGCCGCGATCCTGTAGGTGTCCATCTTCGCTGGATCGAGTGCAAGTGTCCTGATCGTCAGAAGCGTTGACGGGTACTGCACCTGGAATCGAGCAAGTTCGACTCCAAGCGGTTCCTGGATTCCAGGGGAGGCGACGGGGAGTACATCGAGGAACGATGCGCGAAGTGCATCCGATGGTGTTTCGAGGGTCGAAGAAGCTGAGAGCACGGCAAGGAGTGGTGGGGTGTCGCTGCGTCGTACTGCCTCCTCGAGCACGACTGATGCATCTTCATGGTCGAGCAGCATCAGTTCCCTTGCGGCTTCCGATCGCGCATCAAGATCTACAGCGCCCGCTGGTTGAAGCAGCACCCCCGAGGCTCGTTCCAGCACGCGTGATTCCCGGGGTTCGAGGTCCCGGTACCGGTGGTCCAGGAGGACATCGCCAAGCGTGCTTGAAGTGAACAGGCTCCATGTGACTGCCATGGACCCGATGTATCCGGTCCAAAACCGTGAATTCGACATGTTCCTCGTAGTACCCGCCATTGGATTGGGATTGTACGCCGGAGAGGAGTAGGCCGAGGCCTGATCAGCGGCTACACTTTCCCCCCAAGCAGCCCCAGTTCCAGGTATGCCCGCCACCGAGGTAGAAGTCCAGCATGAATGAATGGCAACGAGCTGAACAACATGCGGACAGGGCCCTTGAGTTCTTCGACAGGGGTCGCCTGGTCGAAGCCGAACATGAGTTGCGGCAGGCACTTTCAATCCACCCGGACAACGCCGATTGGCATTTCAACCTCGGCTTGACCCTTGAGGCCAGTGGCCGTGATGGAGAAGCCCTGGAGCGATTCGAGCGTGCGGCGGAGCTTGCCCCGGACCAGTTGCACCCGATGCTCGCAGCAGGCTCCATGAGCCTTCGACTGGATGAGTGGGAGAAGGCCAGGTCCTGGTTTGAAATGGCTCGCAGGCATGATGCCACCAGCGAGGATTCCTACGCCGGCCTGATCGAAGCATGGAACGGCCTGGCCGACCACGATGAGGCGGAAGCAACCTTCTACATGGCGGAGTGGTCGCTGGAGGAGCCGAGCGCTCTCTGTCATGCAGCCATGGCCAATGGCCTGATGTCGCAGTCGGATTGGAAACGAGCGGAATCCTGCCTCCGAACAGCCTTGAGTATTGATCCCCAGTTGCCAGAACTGAGGGGTCGCCTGGCACTGGTACTTGCACGCACAGGGCGCGGTGACCAGGCCATGTCCATGTTGAACCGTGTACTGCGAGACAACGCGGAAGACCTGGAAGCCCTGTTTGCTTCTGCATCACTGCTTGATGAACTGTCTCGATGGCCCGAGGCCATCGAGCGACTGGAGCGACTGCTCCGCCTCGATCCACTGCATCTTGACGCACATGAACTTCTTGCGTCGATCGCCTTGCGAACAAGGCATTTTGATCGTGCCATCTTCGAGTACCAGCTCGTGCTGAGACTCCATCCTGTTCATGGCCCGTCGATGCTCGGCCTTGCAGAGGCACTGCTTTCAATCGGCAGAAGGGACGACGCCTGCCTGATGCTTGACCACGTCTACAAGAAGCGGGACACGACATGCCGTCGAAGCCGGTTGGACCCCTCTCCCCTGGATCGGTTGGCAACGCTCCTGCTTGCAATCGGTCGAGATGCCGAGGCGATGACGACGACCCGTGAATGCATGGAACGAAGCGGTGAAACCGTCGAACGACTGCGAGGCATGGCGCTGGCAGCATTCAGAAGCGGTCATCCCGGGGAAGGTTGGAAAGCAAGTCGCAGGGTGCTGAGGATGGAACCCCGGTGCATTCGGTCGATCCACAATCTTGCACTTGCCAGTTTCAAGCATGGGCGATTTCAACTCGCTGCAGGATGGCTGGCGAAGGGACTCGAACATCATCCTCACGATGAGGATCTCAGGCGACTTCGTGTGAGGCTCTGGATCAAGATTTGCCTTGCCAGGCTGGGTCTTCGACCGCGCAGCGAAACCTGAGAACCTCGCGGAAGCCTGGTCAAGGAATGAATGTGTGCCCTGTGCTGTTTAGAGCGTGCCACTGGTGTAGGGCAGGAGGCCCATGTGCCGTGCTCGCTTGATCGCCTTGGCGACCTTGCGTTGCTCACTTGCCGAAGTGCTCAATCGTTTGCGGGAGTAGATCTTCCCGTTCGGGGTCATCAGCCGGCGAAGTTCATCCACCGATTTGTAATCCACCCAGACGCATTCCTTGATGCCCGTCTTGAGAAAGTTGCCTCGACGCTGTTTTCGTCCGTACACGTGAAATCTCCTATCGTCCTGGATACCGACCTTTCGGCAGCCCCCGGTCATGTCGGGGGCGACGAACGGGGCAGTGTACCTGTCGGGAGCCTTCCACTCAAGACATGCAGCCCCAAGGCCTTGGTAGATGGAAAACGGGGGAGGAA
>JAYZBD010000058.1:0-15362 GCA_036339395.1 Planctomycetota bacterium
GCGTGCAGATGCTCCCGTGAATCGCCGTCGCGCAGCGCTGGAAGCAGTGGCGCGGGAACAGGGCGTGTCGCCGGCTGAGGCCTGGCTGCTTGAGTTGAACCGGGATGATGCTCGCACGGCAGGCGATTCCAGTGAGCCTGGGCTCCTCTTGGCGACCATGGATGCATCCGAATTGCAGTCGATCAACATGAAGTTCGTTTCGTCGATGGAGGATGCTCGACTCGAACCAACTCGACGCGCACTGATGTCAGCCGACATGCTCGCCAGCGGCGATTCACTTGCTCCGTTGGAAGGGGAACATGTCTCGGAACAGATGGTTCAAAGGTGGCTTGAAGCGGTGCGTCTTCTCCCGGAAGGTGCGTTGCGGGATGCAGCCAATGTCCGCGCGGCAGAATATGTCATCGAACCCCTGGCTTGGCGCATATCCAGTGCCGAAGCAGAGGAAACATACAACGGTCGCCATGTGCGTATCGATCTGCCCGGTATGGAGCCATTGACACTGGCCGAGGTCGAAGTGCTCTCAGGTGGCCGGAATATCGCACTCCAGGCAAAGGCCACCCAGTCTTCAGAGGCATGGGGCGGAGTGCCGTCGCGTGCCATCGATGGTGACGCGAGTCCTTCCTATGCAAGTGGCTCACAATCACACACGGCGGAAGGCCGTCGGGATCCATGGTGGGAGATTGATCTCGGTTCCATGCAATCCATTGATGAAATCGTGATTCACAATCGCCAGGACGAGCCCTACTGGAAGCGTATTGACGGGTACACGCTGACGATCCTCGATGAACAGCGTGGGACGGTGTGGCAGCATGTCGATCAGCCAGCAACCAGGCAGGCTGCCAGGCACGTGTTGAATGACGATCCATCGGGAAGAATACGTGTCGCGGCACTGCAGACACTGGCCGATGGCGGCACTGTGCCATGGTCCGAGACATTGGGTGACACGATCCATTCGATGGTCGAGCCCATTCCCCTGGAATCACAGGATGACCCCGTGTTGATGGCGGCGATGGCGATGGGGGATCGAGAACCGAATCTCGGCCAGCGACTTGCCGGGCTGCGGGTGCCGACGATTGCAATCGCCGCAGCGCCTTATCGTATGGATTACGACATCAAGGAGTTCACCGTCGAGGCTGGATCCCCAGTGCGGCTCGTACTGACCAATCCAGACGACAAACCCCACAACCTGGTGATCGGCACCCCGGGGAGTCTCAAGGCGATTGGTCGCAAGGCTACCTTGCTCGGTACAACAACGAAGGCCAAGGCTCGGCATTATGTTCCGAAGATGAGGGAGGTCCTGCACTGGATCCCCATCGTCGATCCGCACTCCTCAGCCGAACTCGTGTTCACTGCTCCGGAGGAGCCGGGTGACTATGTCTACGTGTGCACCTACCCGGGACACTGGACCACGATGAACGGAATCATGAAGGTACGCCTGCCGGATTCATGAAATCGGGAGTTGATCGTGAGCCCTCGCATCGACCGGTATGATCGACCAGGAGCCATCCCCCTCGACAAGAACGGCCCGTTCGTGCAGGTTGACGCTTGGACAAACATGGCGGGGCACGAGCATCAGGAGTGAACCGATGCCGGGGCCGGGGTTCGAGTCCAGTGCCAGGGGAAGATGCTCCTCGCTGGGCGTCTTCGCCTCGATGCCGGGCATGCCCTCGATGATGGCACAGGGGTTTCCTGCGTCGGCAGCGATCGATTTCGAACCCGCATCACAGGTGATGATCCCGGATTCCGGTGCAGATATGACTCGTGTCAGAATGCAGGCTGCATGCTGAAGTTCCAGGTCGGGTTGTTCCTCGATGCTCCGAAGATCATTGAAGACGACCGTGCCGGGCGAGACGCGGTGCACCAGATCGTCGCAATCGGCGAATGGCGTGTAGGCGATGGCATCCCTGAAAGTCGGGGTTCCGGATGTTACGAGTTCTCCCTTGATGCCAAGTGACTTGATGACACCAAGCAGTTCACCATAACTTGCATGGACAGCACGCCTTCGTGTGTCGGGGTCAAGCCCGTGGAACTGTCCGTCATAGACATGGAGTCCACGAAATCGTTCTCCACATGCAGCCACGGTTGCCGTAATACGGTCCGTGTCCTCCATCGGGATTCCGGTGCGTTCCATCCCGGTATGGACATCGACGAAGAGGGACAGGGAGGAATCGACCCGACCAGGTCCGGCAGGATCCTCGACAAGCGTGGAACAGCGAACGCCCTGGTGTGACCGTGCAAGTTCAGCAGCACGTTCCAGGCCGGGCCCGTGAAGATGATGGGCCAGCAGGACATCGCCGTCATCGCACCCCGCGTCCTGGATTGCAATCAGCAGGTGCTCCAGTTCACGCGTGGTGGCGCACTTGAAGTTTCGAATACCTGCATCCAGCAGGGCGGCGAATATGGGTGTCATCTTCGTCGTCTTGACGTGGGGTCGCCAGGCATCCGTCGACCCCACTTCATCGATCACCAACTGGATGTTGTGCCTGACGGAATCCATGAAGACGACGAGGGCAGGTGTGTGCAGGGATGCTGCAGATGCTGGAATGCGATCACTCATGCTTCCGGGTGCTCCGGGCCTGGTTCATCGTCGTGCTTGTTCATGAATGACGATGGAAGAAGCCTGATGCCAAGCTTGTTCGCCCCGACAATGGCAAGGGGGAGCAGAAGCATGCTCCCCGGAACAAGCCCGAAGAACGTGCCCATTCCTGCAATCCGGATGAGATCCTTGAACTGCTCGTTTGCTTCGTGGAGTTCTTCCTTCGTAGCCTTTCCTTCAAGCGAACGATGGTAGATGTCGAGCATCTCCTTCGTTTCATCGGTTTCTTCTGCAAGATGTGCCTTGAGCACACGGAAACCCTGCTTGGCCTTCTCCTTGTGTTCATTGAGGCGACCGAAAAAGCTGATGTGCTTCTTCTGTCCCTCATCATCCTGCTGATCCGAGGCTGGTGGATCCTGGCCCATGCGTTCGACTCCGGTCTTTGCTACGGTAGTCAAGTCTACCTGAGCGAGAAGGAGTTCATCATGTTCATCATCTTCATTGTTCTCGGTGCCGTAGCAGTTCTCCTGCTCTTCTGGGTGATCGGGATGTACAACAAGCTCGTTGTAGGCCGAAACCGAGTCAAGAACGCCTATGCCCAGATCGATGTTCAGTTGACCCGTCGGTACGACCTCATCCCGAACCTGGTGGAAACTGCCAAGGGCTACATGAAACATGAACGGGAGACCCTTGAAGCCGTCACCGAAGCGAGAAACCAGGCTGCTGCGGCAGCCAAGGCGGTGGGGGGAGATCCGACGAACGCCGGTGCGATGAAATCACTGATCGGTGCCGAGGGCGCCTTGGCAGGTTCACTTGGCCGCCTGAACGTGGCAGTCGAGGCCTACCCGGATCTGAAGGCAAGCGCCAACATGATGCAGGTGCAGGAGGAACTGACCACGACGGAGAACAAGGTGTCCTTCGCTCGCCAGGGTTACAACGATTCAGTCATGCACTACAACGTGATGCGGGAAAAATTCCCTGACAACATCATTGCTGGAATGTTCAACTTCAGCGAAGCCCAGATGTTCGAGATCGAAGATGCTTCCGTGAAGGAAGCTCCTAAGGTGGATTTCTCCTGATCATGCCTCGCTGGAGCAGGGTGTGACATGGCCATGAACTTCTACGAGCACCAGGACCAGGCTCGCCGAAAGACCGGCAGACTGATCATCTTCTTTTTCCTGGCGGTCTTCCTGATCGTCGTGGCTCTCTACGCCACGGGGATGATCCTGCTGAACTGGTTCATGGCCAGTGAATCGGAACAGGGGACGGCACTGTCGATCACCTGGTGGAATTACAAGGTACTCCTGGGAGTTCTTGGATTCACGATCCTTGTTGTCGGCGGTGGATGCCTGGTTCGTATCAGGCAACTCTCCTCGGGTGGGAGTGTCGTTGCCGAGTCACTGGGAGGTTCTCTCCTGGATCATGCAGGAGCCAGGCCCGATGAGCGAAGGCTTCTGAACGTGGTTGAGGAAATGGCCATTGCTTCCGGTGTACCCGTACCTCCGGTCTACCTCATAGATGACGCGACAATCAATGCCTTTGCAGCAGGGTACAAGTCGACGGATGCGGTCATCGGTGTTACTCGTGGCAGCATCGAACACCTCAGCCGTGATCAACTCCAGGGTGTCATTGCCCACGAGTACAGCCACATCTTCAATGGAGACATGCGTCTGAACATCCGTCTGATCGGCATCATCTACGGGCTGCTGGTGATGGGGATGCTCGGGTTGCAACTGGTTCGGATCATGGCCTATTCCGGATCGACGCGCAGATCCTCCAGCAAGAAGGATGGGGGAGGTGCGTTGATCGCGATCATGATCATCGGCCTCGTCCTGGCAGCGCTGGGCTTCATCGGCACATTCTTCGGACGCCTGATCCAGGCTTCCGTATCAAGGCAACGTGAGTATCTTGCCGACTCCTCGGCAGTCCAGTACACGAGAAACCCAGGAGGAATCGGTGGTGCCCTCAGGGCCATTGCCGGGCTCGATGCCAGGACGGCCATGCCCCCATTGGCAACCGAGTACAACCACATGTTCTTTTCACAGGCGATGAAGTCGGTCTTTGCCACGCATCCACCCCTGCCGGAGCGGATCTCCAGGATCGAGCAGGTCGATGTGGACACGATCAGTACCGACGTTGATACCACTTCTGAACCCGTCCCCTTCGCAGGGTTTGCCGCTCACGTGTCGACTGGGAGTCTTGCGAATGCCGTCCAGGCCGCGGGGACACCGGACGCGACAGGGGTTGCATCTGCCGGAGCCCTGCTTGGGTCCATTCCTGCAGGCATCGTCGAGGCGACCCACGATACATGGACAGCCCGCCTGCTCATCCTGGCACTGCTCCTTGATGATGATGCAGGCGAGTTGAATCGCCAGCTGTCATTGATCAAGGCATCTCTTGATGATGGTCATATCGACGCAATACGCTCGTTCCATGCGTCGATTGCAAGCATGCATCATGTTCAGCAGCTTCCATTGATCGACATGTGCATACCGTCATTGTCCCGAATGTCGCTGGAACAGTATGAGTTGTACATGCAGTCCGTTGAGAAAGTCATCAAGTCGGATGGGCAGGTCAGCCTGTTCGAGTGGACGGTCCACACGGTCCTGAAGAAGCACCTCGGAGAACGATTTGACCCTGAGGTACGCCGACGCAGTCGACCACGTGGATTGAAATCGAGATCCGCAGAAGCAGCGACCGTCCTGGCGACGGTGTCCTGCGTCGGCTCGGATGATGTCGGCGAACGTCAGAAGTCCTACACGGCCGGCATGGAGGTCATGGGGTCGTCGATTCCGATGCCTGATGCATCAACATGCACGTTGCGAACACTGCGTCATACGCTTCAGAAACTCAAGGATGTCAGTTTCAAGGATCGTAAAATCCTCCTTGAAGCATGCCTGGCAATCATCGACCATGACGGGCAGACAACTGTCGACGAGTCCTTGCTGCTGCGAGGCATCGCTGATTCACTGGATTGCCCGATGCCCCCGGTCCTGTCTTGAGGCCGGCCAGGGGCTCAACGCCAATCAAGATGCTCTGGGAGCCTGTTGAAGTTCTCGCAGCCCTCGGCTGTCACGGCCACCATGTCCTCGATGCGTACCCCGCCTACGTTTCGTCCATAGAGACCCGGTTCCACGGTCAGGACGTCACCGACGACGAGTTCCGGTCCCTTCAGGTCAAGCAGGGGCGGTTCGTGGACATCAAGCCCGATGCCATGCCCGGTGCCGTGGACCATGCCCGTGAACCCGTCCGGTGGTGAGTCAGGAGGCGGGCCGACCGGAAATCCATGAGTGGTCATGACGTCGATCGTCGCCTGGTGAACGGCTTCGCCTGTAACCCCGGAACGAATCGTTGAGATGGCCTGCTTCTTTGCTTCCATGACGATGGCGTGGATGTTCCTGGCTTCGTCGGGAATGTCTCCATGGACGACGGTTCGAGTGCAGTCACCGTTGTAGAGGGTGGAACGATTCCGGGGAAAGATGTCGATGATGACAGTCTCACTTGTTCGCAACGGCCCGCTGCCCAGTTCATGGCAGTCGGCACATTGAGATCCACCTGCCACGATACTCCCGGGATTCGCATAGTTCTTCTGAAGCAGGAAGACATCGATCGCTTCACGGATTCGCTCCGAGGTCAGGACTGCACCATCCCGTTGCAGGACACCAGCCGAATCGACGTCCGCGGTCGAGACAAGTCGGCATGCCATTTCCATGGCTGATTCGGTATCGGCCTGTGCTTCCCGGAGCGCATCGAGTTCCTGTTCGTCCTTGGATCGACGCTCGGTCGTTCCAAGACCGGGATCGTATGAAACCTTGATGCCGACCGCATCCAGTTCGTGCATGAAGATCAGGGGAAAGGTTCGATCGCATGTGACCAGTTCGACACCGGATTGTCGAAGGCACTCGGCCAGTGCCTGGGCGGTCGCGGTTTCACGATCTCCACTGAGCCCGGTTGCAGGCGTATAGTCCGCTGGGCAGGTCACCCGATCAGCACGGGCGGAACGCCGGGCCCGATCCATCTCGATGTCCCGGATGATCAGGAGCGATTCTGTTGCTCCACCCGTATCCGGCCATTCAATGAGTGCAGCCGGGTCACCCACGAGGAAGCGGATGCGGTGGTAGAGCGTTGTATTTACGGCAGGGACGCCGGCAAAAACGCGTACCGTTGTTGTTTCTAGGGACATTGCGGACTCCATCGAGTAACCAGTCACCATAGCCGACTTGATCTCTGGCGGCCATGAGAGTGCAATGGTCGGATGTCGTTCTCCCCGATCCTGCTTGCCATTGCCATTCTTGTCACCGGTGATGTCCAGAACCCGCTGGAACCAGATCCCCACCCGGTTTCGACGGATGAGAATCGCTTCTTCACGAACCGGGCTGGAGCGTCGCTGGAACTCCCCGCAGAAGATGACGCGTTCATGTTCGCGATATTCGGAGACAGGACTGGTGGACCCGCCGAGGGCATCGAGATTCTCCGTGACGCCGTAGATGACGTGAACCTCCTTGAACCGGATTTCGTGATGACGGTCGGCGACCTGATCAACGGCTACAACGAAAGACCTCAATGGCTTGCCCAGATGAGGGAGTTCAAGGAATCAATGGACGAACTGCTTGTTCCATGGTTTCCGGTCGCGGGCAACCATGATGTCTACTGGCGGGGCAAGGGAGAAAAACCGGAGGGTGAGCATGAGCGCGAATACGAGATGCATTTCGGACCGCTCTGGTATGCATTCGAACACAAGGACTCGATGTTCATCGTGCTGTACACGGATGAAGGTGATCCCGACACCGGGGTAAAGCGCTTCGACCTCCCATCCGCCCAGCGGATGAGCCCCGAGCAATTCCAGTGGCTGCAGGAGATGCTGAACAAGGGGCGTGATGCCACCCATGTCTTCGTATTCCTGCATCACCCCCGTTGGATCGGCGGTGGATATGGCAACGACTGGCCACGTGTTCACGAACTCCTTGCGGAAGCTGGAAACGTCAGGGCGGTATTCGCCGGTCATATTCACAGGATGCGATACGACGGGCCGCATGATGGGATTGAATACGTGACCTTGGCGACGGTCGGAGGAGGGCAGTCGGGTGCGATCCCCGATGCGGGGTACCTGCACCATTACAACCTGGTCATGGTTCGGGACAACCAGATCGCGATGGCCTCGTACCCTGTTGGAGAGGTCATGGATGTCAGATCGATCACTCCGGAAGTCAGCAAGGAAACCTCGCGTCTGGCCTCGATGCAGCCTGGCATGGTCGAATCGATCAGGCTCAACGGGGATGGCTCCGTTTCCGGTTCATTCACCGTCGCCTTTCAGAATCCGGTATCCAATCCATATGAACTGTCAATTGTTCCAGCCAGTGATGACAGTCGCTGGCGTTTCAGCCCGGATCATGTTCATGCGACCATCGAGCCTGGAACAACGAGGACCTTCAGTTTCGAGGTGGCACGTGATGCGGGAGGAATTGATCCAGGCTTCCGCTGGCCCGGGCTTGATGTGAACATCGAGTACCTGGCCGTCGGCAGGCGGTTCTCCATTCCGGAGCGTCATCACCCCATGCCGGTTGAAAGCAATTTTCCTTCCCCCGAGGCAGCGGATCCGAACCTGGCACTCGAACTGGATGGGCAGGATGCCTGCCTGAAGGTTCCATCCACGAGCATTGAACTGGCTGATGGTCCATTGACGCTGGAGGCGTGGTTCAAGGGAGACAGGTACGACGGCCGACGCGGACTCGTGACCAAGACGGAAGGCTCTGAATTTGGATTGTTCGTTTCGGAGGGCCATCCATCGTTCTGGATTCATCTCGATGGAGCCTACGCCTCACTTGAACCCATGGACACTCCACTTGTTGAAGGCAGGTGGCATCATCTTGCAGGCGTGTATGACGGAAAGGAGATTCGCATGTACCTCGATGGCGTTCAAATTGCTGCGTCTCCTGCATCAGGCACTCGGACACGGAACCATGAGCCCCTGGTCATCGGGGGAGATGTTGGCGCCGGTGGCGCGGCCAATTCGTTCTTCGTCGGTGCGATCGACGAAGTGCGTCTTTCGAATACTGCTCGCTACGATGGACCCAGGATCCTGCCGAAACAACGGCATGCATCGGACAGGGCCACGGTACTTCTCTTCAACATGGATGCCGTGCACGGTCCCTGGATGCCGGATACCTCCGGAAGGCAGGGCCACGCCGTGCTTGAGGGTGATCCCCAACTGGCCCCACACCAGATACCCTGAGCCCGATGCGCATGAAACGGGGGAGCCCCTGGAGGACTCCCCCGCGTTCATTCATGGCCTGCGTTGAATCAGTCTGATGATTTCTCGACCGGCTCGAAGGGCAACGCGATGGTGATGGTTCCGCCACCACCCATGTCGTTGGTGTTGTAGATGTACTGGGCGTCCATGGCCCGATCGATCATCGCCAGGGTTTCCCGGAGATGTGCATTCGTATATGCATCAAGGTTTGCTTCATTGGCAATCATGAAATCAGGCAACTGGTCACGAAGTTGTGAAAGCTGCATGCGACTGAGATCCCGGACCGGCACGGCTGCTGCGCGGAACCCGTTGCTGGGCATGCTCATGTCGATGAGCCTCTCGAGATGCTCTCGCTGCAGGTTGCGGCGAAGACTTGAGATGTAGGGATTCCTCGCATCATGCATTCGGCCCGGATCATCATCGAGTTCACTCCAGACAGCCTCGTGAACCTCGGTCATGACTTCAGGCACGGTGAGCACATCCTGCCCGGGATCGGCCCGGAACTCGTTGTCGTAGACACGGTTGATGGTCGTCGGGTTGAGCAATTGAGTCATCGCGGAAGCCTGGATGCCGGAGATACGTGAGTGGACCGGCCAGGTTTCGTCACTCATGCCCATTGACCTGCCATCGAACCATCGGTCGACTGTCATGTGGCGAAGCAGTTCCGGCGACAGGCCGAAGGCATCGTCATACATGGCATTATCCAGGACGATCTTCAAGGCACGTCGTTGCTGATCAGCGTCGATCATCTCGATCGGCGCTCGCCCCGCTGGATCACCCTTCTTGTCCCGGTTCACCATGGATCCACCAACCCAGTTGGAGGCGATGCTGACCGCAGATACATGCTTGTTCAGAAGAATTTCGTAGGCCCGCCTGGCTTTTGCCCAGGAGTCGCCATCCTCAACCATGTCCTCGAGGATCCGCTCTCGAAGTGTCTTCACAAGTCGCATCTGCGACTCTGAATAGTTGAGCGGATTCTCGCCATGGTCGAATCGGCGAGCACGTGGATCGGGACCACGCGTGTCTTCGTCGGTTGCGTAGATCAGATCGGGTTCGGCAACGCGTTCAAGGACCTTGTCGGTGTCGCCCGAGGTGTAGCCGTATTCGATCGCCCAGTAGTCATAAGGGCCGATGGTGACCATCGTGTAATCACCCTGGACAGGGCCATCATCCATGTTGATGTTCACTGGCATGTAGTCCATGACCGAACCAGCCTGGGCAGTTCCCTTGAAGGAGTCCTGGTTGATTTCATTCAATGAACGAATCGTCGAGGCCTTGAAGTTGTGGCGAAGGCCGATCGTGTGACCGACTTCATGCATGATGACATCACGAAGAAGTGGACCGATGTACTGCTCTGGAACACCATCCAGGAGTTGAACATCCTCTTCCTCTTCCTCGACCTCGACATCCTCGCCTTCCTCACCCTGCTTCCTCGACAGTTCGTCGAAGACAGCGGGACTGAGTCGGAAGAGTGCAAGGTCCATCGCCCTGACTGCACAGTGCTGACAGGAGCCGTTGATCTGGCTGACGCGATGAACGAGCCCATCGAACTCCTCGTCGCCGAGCAGTGTCGGATCGGTTGCGAAGGCAGGGTGGCTTACTCCACTGAGTCGAGCCCGTTCCAGGGCCAACTCGTGTTCGACTTCGCTGCGGCGTGAAGGATCGACAAGCCGGATCCGTGGGTCGTATTCCGGGCGATCCGACAGCCACTCCATCGTCTCGGGACCGAAGTTCTCCATGGCTGTCTGCGGAACCAGTTTTTCCCATGTCCGGACCCATCCGGAGATGAATCCCTCGTCCATGACGATGTCCGCATCCAGAATCTGGCCGGTCCGTGGATGGACACGGCTGGGACCGATGGCGAAGCCCATGCCCGAGTTGGTCCAGAGCACGAAGTTGTAGCGGGCATCCTCGGGATCCTTCTCCATGTGTGCGCCCGTTGCTTCATCCTGCTGGTATACCTCGATCGCATTGACGATGCCGACTTCTTCGAAGGCCTTGTTCCATTCCAGGATTCCATCCCGTACCCATCGACGGTACCGGACCGGGGTCGTGTGTTCGATGTAGAACACGATGGGTTCCTTCGGGGGGCTCAGTTTGAGCTTGGGATCGGCTTTCTCAAGATGCCATCGATTGATGTATCGCTTCCGAGGTGTATCAGCCGAGGGATTTCCGATGTCGTCATGTCCCGTGACGAAGTAGCCGATGCGTTCGTCGGCGACGCGGGGCTTGTAGCCGGTGTTCTCCGGGATTTCGGCGATCGAATAGTAGATCGTGCCGAAGTTGCCACCATTGAGGGGCATCTCGAAGGCGAGTTCGACGTTCTTCGGGAAAGACTTGGCTTTTACCGTCTTGGCGAGTTTCGTGTTGGCATTTCTTGTTGCACCACCGAAGAAGGAACTCGAACGATTGACGAGAAGATTGCTCAGGTCGATGACGGGCCCACCGCCGGGTCCCATCGTCGAAATCGGAACATCGAGGATGACCCGGTCCGTATGGACACGTTCATGACCGCTCCTTGACTGGGCGTCACCCGTTGTCCGGATTTCGTAGTTCGGTTCAACGAGAGCCAGCCGCTTGCCGAACTTCTTCCAATAGGCATACATGTCTCCGTACTGGACACCGGATGTCGGAATACCACCCTTGATGGTGTAGGCAATGAAGACCTTCTTCTTTTCGAAGTTTCGCGGCAACTCTGCAAGGACATGACCATCCTTGTTCTTGTAGAGCGTGTACATCCCGGATCCACCGTCTGCCGAGGAAACGACCTTGGCATGCCCCTTGGAGACGTCTTCGAATTTCGGGTAGTCGGGCTTTTCCTGGCCAACTGCAGCGGGAGATGCCCCGAGAATGAAGCCCAGGATTGTCGTCAGCATGAAAGTCGTATGCGTACTCTTCATTGCGATCATCTCCAGCGGCCGGCGAGAACGAAGAACCTGCATCGTGACCAATCACGATGTTTCCTCCAGGACGCGCGGCGGCATCCAGTCCTACATGTCGGGAGAGTCTTCCCTCTTCCCAGTGAACCTCGGATCCTAGCCGAGAAGGCTTGGTTTTGTGAAATTCACGCCCCCGGCCCGGAATCGAGCCTGTTGGATCAGGCGGGCCGCATGGTCTCGGATTCGCTGTCCCAGAGCATCACCTTGTTCTGCCGGAGAGATTCAACACCCATCTTGATGGCAACCATCGTGGAAGCCCCGAGATCGACGTTGCAGGCCAATTCATCGCCATTTCGAATGGCATCGAGGAAGTTGCCCCTGTGATCACGTCGTCCAGGAGCCTCCATGGCGAAGGATGCCTGTCCGTGGGGAGGATCAGGCTGCTGGCGGCCCTTGTCATCCGTTTTCGTGCCGGTCGTGAGCATGTCACTGTTGGTTCGGCGGAATTCCGGTGCCCAAGAGCCCTGCTCGCTGAGCGTGATTCCGTCCTCGAAGGTGAGGGTGCCATGCTGGCCCCTGATGACATCATCCACACCCACGTCGTTGGTCATCACGCTGGCCAGCACGATGGTGTGCTCCGACGGATAGTCGACCATCATCATGAAGGTGTCTGGAATATCCCGCTCATCCTTCTCAAGGTAGGTTCCGCCTGAAGCGACGACCCGCTTGGGATATTCCCCGTTGTGTCCACTGATGGCCTTCGTGAATGGAGCAAGCTTGTGATACAGAAGGTCGGTGGCAAGCCCACCGTTGTAGGCGTAGTACTTCCTGAAACGGAAGAAGTGATCTGCATTCCAATCGATCTTCTCCGCCAAGCCATACTCATGGCCAAGCCACCGATCCCAGTCCACGTATCCATCACTTGAGGAGTCGTTGTTCGGTCCTGCGTCCGGATCGATGTGCCAGTTGAATTGGCCACCCCGCGAATTTCTGCAGTAGCTTCCCTGCGACCAGCTGACCTTCCCGATCCGACCATCCCTGATTGCTTCCTGTGCAGCCCAGATGCCGGCGTTGCTTGTTCCCTGTGGTCCGACCTGGAGTACACGACCGGTTCGGTGAACGGCGTCCCTGCATGCAATGGCCTGCTCGGTGGTCAGTGAAAGCGGCTTCTCGCAGAACACATCCTTACCAGCTTCCATGGCTTCGATGGCAATCTTGGTATGCCAGTGATCGGGTGTCGCAATGACGACCGCATCGACATCAGGATTGTCAAGGACCTCCTCGTAGCGCATCGTGCCGGAGTCGGTGCCCTTGTCAATGATCTTCATGTTGTTGTTCAGGCGCCGGCGATAGACATCACAGACCTGGATGACATCGAGGTTGTCTGCATCCTTCCTGTTCACGAAGTCCCTCGTGTGTCCCGTTCCCATGCCACCGGTACCGATGACAGCAAGATTCAAGCGGTTGTTTGAACCGAGTACACGGGCATAGCTCCGATTCGGCAACCAGGCGAGACCCGCAGCAAGTGCCGTTGAGGACTTGAGGAAGAGGCGGCGTGATGCGACGGGCTGATTGGTCATTTGTTCGTCTCCTTGGTTCCAGAGCCTACCCCCGATGCGGCGGGAATGCGGTTCTTCAGTCGAGATTCGCTCCCTGTGATCTGAAGAACGGTCCCGCTGCCGTTCGCCTCGGCTGGGTGAATTTCTCGACCATCTCCTGTGACCAGATCCGGTCGCCGGCACCACGCTGGCGGAAGTACTCAAGCATCGTGTCATCAAACCCATCAAGGGCTGAGAGCATTTCACCATCTTCGGGGTAGTGCTCCTCGAACAGGACACCCTGGAGCGGCAGGCGTGGACGAAGCATCGGTTCATCGGCGGGCCTCCCGACGCAGAGTCCATAGAACGGGTAGGTCCCCTCGGGCAGTTCGAGCAGTTCCTGCACGGCTGGCAGATTGTTTCGCAGCCCGCCGATGTAGCAGATCCCATATCCCATGGATTCGAATGCAAGCACGAGGTTCTGTGCAAAGAGGGAAGTGTCCACGACCGAGAGAAGGAAGGCTTCGAGCCGGGTCTCGTAGGGCTGCCCGGCCCGTTCGGCCAGCAGTCGATGCCTTCTCGTATCTCCGCAGACGATGAAGAAGGCGCCGCACCGGGCAACCTTGGTCTGGTCACCGGTCAACGTGACAAGACGATCAAGTCGCTGTTCATCACGGATTCGAATCAGGCAGTAGGACTGGATGCCGGCACTGGTCGATGCCATCTGCCCGGCTTCAACGGCTGCCGCGATATCGGTTTCTGCGACATCCTCATCCGTGAACTTCCGGATGGATCGGTGGGAACGCATCTGTTCAATGACAGGATTCATCAACGTGTCCTCTCAGGATCCGATGTACCTGGCGTATACGGTTCGAGCATGATCGATCGAACCGCTGCCCTTCACCAGTGCACGCCCGTTCTGGAAGATGGTGAGTTCGATCCTCTCTCCATCGTCATTCAACTCGTTCAAGAGGACCCCATGCAACACTGAATCGGTGCAGCGAAACTCACCATGGTGTGAAAGACGTTCGGCAAGTTCCTCCAGCGGGACGGGTGAACTGTCCGCCTGGGGTTTTACCTGCACCGCGTTGCGACCGCAGAGAATGGAAGCACCCTGTCCTCGACGACCTTCAAGCCACTCGAAGTTCCTGTGGGCACAGCATGGGCACTCCGCCGAGGGTGTTCCGGGCTTCATCTCCTGTCGGGTGTTGTTCCAGGCATCGAAGGAATGGAGCGTCAGGTCAAGTGCGTCACCATGTCCTGTCAGGATCTTCAGGGCCTGGAGCACCTGTCGTGCCGCCACCATCGAGACAACCGGACCGAGTACACCGGCGGTATCACATGTCGGGGTCGTTCCCGGTGCGGGCGGCTCTGGAAAGAGGCACCTGAGGCAGGGCGTCCTGCCTGGAATGATGGCGGCGCTCATTCCCGTGGTTCCCACTGCGCCCCCGTAGATCCAGGGTCGATTCGTCGCTGTTGAAAGATCGTTGAGGAGGTACCTGGCTTCGAAGTTGTCGAGTCCGTCCACGATGAGGTCGCACCCCTCGGCGATCTGCTCGATGTTTGCTGCATCGATGTCATCGACGAAGGCCTCGATACGAATGCTCGAGTTGATCTCTTCCAGTCGATTCTTCGCGGCAAGTGCCTTGGGTGTTCCAGACTCGACGTCGTGTTCATCGTAGAGGGGTTGTCGCTGAAGATTGGTGAGTTCGACGACGTCCCTGTCCACGAGCCGGAGACAGCCGACGCCGGCCCGGGCCATGAGGTCCGCCGACATGGATCCCAGGGCACCACAGCCGACAACGAGAACGGTCGAGTTCCCGATGCGTTCCTGCCCGGCATTGCCGATCGAGGGGATGAGTGACTGGCGGTGGTAGCGATCTTCCGACATGCAGACAGGGTACCCGTTCATGCAGCGGGGCAGAACTTCATGAAGATCGAGGTACGAGGACTTACCAGGCGAAGTGGCTGAATGCCTTGTTGGCTTCGGCCATCCGGTGCGTCTGCTCACGGGTTGTCACGGCCTTGCCTTCACCGCGAGCTGCATCGTAGAGTTCCTTGCCGAGTCGTTTCGAGATCGGCTTGCCCTTTTCGCCCCGGGCGGCCAGGATGATCCAGCGGAATCCCAGGCTCTGTCGACGACGCTGCGTGACAGGCAT
>JAYZBD010000059.1:0-13428 GCA_036339395.1 Planctomycetota bacterium
CATGCCTCCCCCTGCAGTGGGTGAGTGGAAGGTCGGGAACGTCGAGTTGCGAGCCCACCTTGATTTGGGGTTCGAGCATGACCTGGGCGGACATCCAAGAGGTCCTGACCACTTGCATGTGATCGGCCGGGGCGGGACACCAGGCCGTTCTCCTGTTTTCTGTACAGGGGTGAAGATGCTTCGGGAGGATGTACCATCCCCTTCATGGACCATCGATCTCTCTGGGCCCCGTGGAGGCTGCCCTATCTGAAGGACTACGAGGAAGCGAAGCGGATGTCGGATGAAGCAGACTCCGGAATCACGTTTCTTTCGGCCTATTGGGATGATCCTGCAGGTGATCTGGACAACCATGTCGTATTCCGCACTGAGCAGGGGATGATTCTTCTCAATCGATATCCCTATGCCAATGGACACCTCCTCGTGGCACTGGGTGACCCGAAACCTGTCCTGCTTGACTACGACCCTCACCAGCGAACGGCCTTCTGGTCATTGGTCGAGAGAGGGATGGATCTCATGCAAAGAGCCCTCGATCCAGAGGGGATCAATTTCGGGATCAACCAGGGTGCAGCGGCTGGTGCAGGTGTCCCCGGGCACCTTCATGGGCATCTTGTCCCACGTTGGCACGGTGACACGAATGCAATGACGACGGTCGCCGGCACAAGGGTGATTCCAGCAAGCCTTGATGCCATGGCGGAGATGTACCGCTCAGTGGTGGAACAGGACGACTGACCTGGTTGCCAAGGCTGCTCAAGTACTTCGGATCAGGACATTCCTGTTGCCATCGACGAACTCAAGATGGCCGAAGGTGCTTGAGGCGAAGAGGGAGAGATCGACAATCCCAAGTGACTGGCCGACGACGGTCTGGTCGGTATTTATGATGGCAAGGCTGTGAACTGATCCATCAACCGAGACGAGCCGAAGTTCACCGGACCCGATGGTCGGGTCAAGATCAAGTCCGAAGACGAATGCTTCGCCGGTATTTTCATTGACCGCGACGCGAAGCAGTCCACTGCCGGTGTCACTTGCAAGGTAATAGTGATGGCAGTTCGGGTTCGAGACGAACTCATTGAACTGGGGTCCGATTCGGGACTCGATGTCATCAAGCGTGATCTTCCCGGTGTACGCGTTGGCAATCAGTTTTGAATGCCTGTAGGCGTCACTTCCGAAGATGGCCAATGAAACCGCAACACCAAGAAGAATCAGTGCAGCCATGCGCCATGTCCACACCGAGGCCAGCGGTCTCATGTTGCCCGATGCCGACGGTGCCGACCGGCTTGCATCGGCGGAATGTACGCCCGGCTCCTCAAGCCATGGGTTCGTGGTTCCTGTGATGCCGATGGTGGCCAGCGGGGCAAGATGATCGGATTCAGCCTCGATGGTTTCGGCGACTGCTGCAAGAACCCTGGATCGAAGAGTTGCCGAGGGTTCGATTTCCGGAAGGATTGAATCTTCCGAGGCAAGTTCATCCTGGATGCGTCGGAGTTCCGACTGGACGTCCATTGAAGCTGCCATGAATGCACGTTCAAACTTGACGGCATCGGCCGGGGGCAGAAGGCCGAAGGCATCGAGGGTTGCCAGTTCTACGAGTTCCGTCATCGTGATTTCTGTTTGTGTCGTCATCTCAACTTGGTCATCCATTGTTGGCGTCTACCTTGTGTGCTCGATTCGTGCATGGGCCTGGTGTCGAGGTGGTCAGGAGGCGGCCCAATCAGATTTCGACTTGTCGTCCGTACTTTCCCGGAGCTTGTTCAGCCCGCGGCTGAGAGCCGACTTGATCGTGCCCAGTGGCGTGTCAAGTTGTTGGCTCACTTCTCTCAGCGTGAAACCCTGAAGATAGGAACGCTCTATGACAATGCGTTGCAACTCAGGGAGTTTCGCTATGTGCCTTCGGAGTTCCGAGTTCCTTTCATCAGCTTGTGTTCGCTGGCCGGGTTCGCCCGTACCCCCGGACTCCGTCATGTTCTCGTCCAGGAGAGTCGGCTTGGGTCGAATCGACCTTCGCCGGAGTTGATCAATCAGGTGTCGCCGGGCGATCAACATCACCCAGGTGACCAGTTTCGCCCTCCGTGGATCAAACCGATCCGCGGTCTGCCAGAGCCTGATGAAGATGTCCTGGACGGCATCTTCAGCCTCGGCCTGGGTGGGCATCAACTGCCTGGCCACCTTGAACACGAGCCCTCCGAACTGATCGTAGAGCCGCTCGATGGCCTGCTCGTCGTCAGCAGCGACCCGTTGCATGAGCAAAAGGGACTGCTGGTCGACTACGCGACGCTCCTGACGATCCACCATTCGCTTCAACTCCTCCCCCGGTTCCTTGAAATCGAGGTTTCTTCCCCGGGATTCTTCATTCCAACCTGTACTCAAATCATATTGTGCCCATAATTCTGGTGTTGAGGGCGGAAATCGTGAAGCAATTCACATGTATCTTCCTGCTGGGGCATGCTTGGAGAAAATGTGTTTTTCGTGCCGATTGCTCTCATTATCGGTCTTGATTCTGCCTTTTTCATATATTCTGAAACCCAGTCAGGGATGACATGGACTCAAATACGAAGGGGGCATGGCAGCCGGGAGCTTGGTTTCGATCGGGCTTCAAGTCAGTACGGTTCGAGTACCCGTGTCCGCGTTCCCATGAAATGGGTTCTGGGCTCGAAGGAAGACATCCAGGAGCGCGTGATGAACTACCGCGCGACAATCTCAACGGCTCGATCAAGGAATGATCGGTCCGTGCAGCGTCCCGGATTCAGTCTCATAGAACTTCTTGTCGTCATGGCAATTACAGGCGTGCTTACGGCGCTGTTGGTTCCGACACTCTCGAGCATCCGTGAAAGTGCAAATCGTGTCATCAGCGCTTCCAACCAGAGGATGATCGGCCAGGCGTTGACGATGTACGCCTCTGATCACAAGGATCGGTTGCCCAGGAGCAGTGTCATCGACCTGAGTACGCCCATGCCCGGCGAGTTGATGGCGGCACATTTCGAATACTCCAATACCGGTTCGGAGGAGAATCGTCGATATCAACCTGATTACCTCGCTGGTTGGGATGGAATCGGTCTTCTCTATGCCCTTCGATATGTCGAGGGCCATGAGGTCTTCTATTGCCCGAGCCACGAAGGACAGCACCAGGTCGAACGCTACTCACAGGCGTGGGAAGATGGCCGAGGCACGATCTATACGAACTACCATTACGCCGGTCATAAGAATTGGGAAACCGGGTTGCATCGCCGCTTCGCAAATCCAGAGCGCATGGTTCTTCTGACCGATGGCCTTCGTCGACAAAGCGACCTCAGCCACAGGACAGGTTTGAACGTCCTGATGGGCGATGGTTCAGTCAGGTGGCACGAGTTACCGACGCTCCTGGCACGACTTCCAGTTCATGATCCGGTGGGTATCGAAATTCGTGATCACCATGATCTGATCAACGAAGTCTTCAATCTCAATGGTGTGATCGACTGATTCCAGAAACGGTTTCAGCGACCCTCGAGAAATACATGTTGTAATCGATGCCGTCCGATTCCCGGGTCGATCGTTGATGCCTGGGTTACGTTGATCCATTCGGCTACGAGTACATGATCGATGTGGTACAGGGGGAGGGAGCGGGGGAACGTCGGGCCCCATCCGACTCCTGCGAGACTCCACGCATCTCTCATTCCAGGCAACAACAGGTTGATTGCCGAGCTGTTGCGGGCCATGTTGAAATCCCCCAGGGCGATATCTACATCACCTCCTCCCCGATCCAGCAGCCACTGGTGTGCCTGTTCCGCCAACTCCATCCGGGAGCGGAGCATGCCTGAAGGAAAGTCGACTGCCAGGACCCGGAGTGGTCGCCCGAGTCGTGAGATCGTGTCGATTTCGAACATCTTCAACGAGATGTCGTTCGACGTGGCAACAGAGCGAACCTGGCGAACCGGGAGTCGTGTCAGGATCGTGAAGTGACCGTACTTGTATGGCTGGATGTCGGGGCCGAGCCATTCAAGAAGAGAGGGTGTTCCCCGCACTCCATACCCATGGGTCAGGATGGTGATGTCTGCATCGAGCTCCCTGATCACTCGTGCATGCGTTTCTCGATCTGTCTTGTCATGTGACATTGTCCACTGGACGATGGAAAGACCTGTCGGCTCATTGTGAAAGGGGCGAAGGGGCTGGTCGATGAACAGCCACCAGGCGGGAGCGAGAACGGCAACACAGACCCACCAGGTTTTCATGGATCGTTTCCTGGCTGCCCACATCCCGGTGAAGGCGAACGGGATGATCAGGAAGCCGGGAATCCATGAAAACAGTTGGGTGAGGACGGTCTGGTCAGAGAATACGACTCCGATCAACCAGGCAAGCAGCACTCCCGATGCACATGCATGCATGAGCAGGCGAGTTGTTCCAAGACCACTGGGTTGTTCAGAATGGGAACGCAAGTGGAGCAGCGATGGCGCAGATGATCATGATGAGAAGGGTCAGGGGAATGCCGAGTCTCGTGAAATCTAGGAATCGATACCCGCCAGGTCCGTAGACCATGAGGTTCGTTTGGTAGCCGATGGGCGTGATGAAATTGCAGCCTGCCACCATCAGCGTGAATACATAGGCCAGTGGATTCACCCCGAGCAACTCCGCGGCAAGCATCGCAAATGGGAACATGATTGCCGCTGCTGCATAGGGCGTGATCAACTGGGAAAGAAGATTGGTGAATATGAACAGGATGACCAGTACGAGGGCTGGATGCATCATCGCCATCTGCTCCGGGCCTCCGAAGGCCGAGATGATTCCTGCAACAGCTCCACTCTTGTCCAACGCTGCTCCGAGGCCGATGGCTGCACCGATGCTGATGAGCACCTGCCAGTTGATGCTGTTCCTGGCCACCGTGCCGCTCAGGCAGCGCGAAAGCACCATGAGGAGGGCACATGTCCAGATCGCAACAAGGGGCGAGATGCCGACCTTGTTCCCGCCTATGAGAAGAGCGACGAGCAGCAGTAGCAGCACGATGGCGATATGTGCACGATGGTGCCGGACGGGGCGGGAATCGCTGACCTGTGAAACCAGGTAGAAATCGGGGTCGTCGCGGTGTGCATCGATGAACCCCATGTGCGTATCCAGGAGCAGGGTGTCGCCGACCTTCAGGATGATGTCGCCGATCTTCTGGTTCACCGCTTCACCCTGGCGGTGTACAGCGATGATTGCAGCGTTGTAGATCGTTCGAAATCGAGTTTCCCGCACGGTGCGATGCACGAGGGGGGAGTTGGCTGATACAACCGCCTCGACGAGCGTTCGGGAACCTGTATTGACAGTCAGTTTCTCGACCTCGTCGGTCGCCGGTGAAAGCCCCCTGATCGATCGCAGGTCCTTGACCGAGTCGAGGATCCCTACGAAGACAAGCAGATCTCCGGCTTGCAGGATCTCACCAGGTCCGACTGCGGGAACGTGCGTTCCGTTTCGCTCGATGCTGCTGAGATACAGGCCCGGAAGATTACGGAGCCCGGCCTCCTCGATGCTCTGGCCGCTGATGGGGGCGTTCTCTTCCACGACCATCTCCGTCTGGTACATCTTGGCCCAGTCCATGTCGATCGTCTCAACGGGCATCCGCTCTGGAAGCAGCCACCGTGAGCAGAACATGATCAAGGCGATACCGAGGATGACACAGGGCAGGCCGATGGCGGCAACACCGAAGAACTGGACCCACTCCGGTGGTATTGTGAAACCGATATCGTTGCCAGGGCCCACCAGTTCTTGTTTGGTTGCAATGTAATCGTGGAAAAGCCCGATCACCAGGAGGTTGGAAGCCGTACCGATCATGGTCAATCGTCCGCCGAGAATCGCGGAAAAACTCAGTGGCATGTAGAGCAATGAAGGACTGATCTTCAGTGTCTTTGCCCAATCCTTCACAAGTGGAATGCACATTGCGACGATCGGCGTGTTGTTCATGAAACCAGACATGAGTGCAACGGGCGCCATCAGCCTGATCTGTGCCCCCATGACGCTGGAGGGGCGACCGAGGAGTTTCCTGGCGACCTCGCTGAAGGCACCGGTTTCCTGCATGCCGGCGGCAAAAACATAGAGCCCGGCAATCATGAGGACCGCTTCCGATGCGAACCCGGCTGCTACATCGTGTACATCGACAACACCCACAACCATGAGGATGATCAAGCCACTCAGCAGGGCGATGTCCATGCCCATCCGGTTGGAGACCAGGGCTGCTATTACCAGGATAAGGACGCAGATCGTAAACCAGGCTTCAAGCCCCATGGTCATACGCCTCCTTCAACATGATCCTAGGCCGTCTCGACAATACCGACTTCCAGTTCATCGATTGCTGCAATCAGTCGGTCATGCAGGCTTGGAACCGCTGCAATGACTCCACGATTCTTCTCCAGGCCCGCCCCGTGGCTGAAGTCGAGCGGATTCCCATGAATATCGGTGACGATGACTCCGGCTTCCTGGGCAATGATCGAACCAGCGGCATGATCCCAGATCTTCTCGACATATCCCTTTCGAGTGGGAAGTCGAAGGTAGGCGTCCGCCTGTCCCCTGGCAACAAGCGCATACTTGCATTGGCTGTCGATCCGTACAGGATCACCGACATCACCAAGGTGTTCAGCAATTCGATCAGCATCGGACCGGCTCGAGTGGGCCTTCTCGACTGAGCCGCAGAACTGGAGGAGCCGTGCTTCCTGGAGTGGACGTGAACGGATGCCGAGTCGCTCCGCTGCCGGATCGCACCCTTCAAACTCCCAGGCGCCTTCACCTCGCGATGCTGCGTAGAGAACGCCCTGCATGTCCGGGATGTCAAGCGGCGCGTCCTGGGAAACCGGAAGGGCGGGACATCCCATCACGCCGTGAGTGACAGCACCATCCTCGATTCGCCCGAGGGCGATTGCGTATTGCTGGTTTCTCAGGAAGCCCTTCGTTCCGTCAATCGGGTCAAGTGTCCAGTATCCGCTGGCGGAACCGTCGTGGTCGCATCGATCGATGGCTTCAAGTACATCCTGCTCAGACGCATTCGGTCTCCATTGCTGGACGGTCGATACGACGGCGTTTCGAACCGCTGCCATCGAATCATCCTGGAGGGCGCCCGCATCCTCCTCGCCAACGACGAGCCTGTCAGCCGGGTCGGGAAGGTGCTCCTCGAGCACAAGGGCGACAACGGCCTGGGCTGCGAGGTCGGCGACGGTGACAGGGCTGCGATCATCCTTGGTGAGGGTTATGACGGCATCAAGATTCGCCTGCACGGTCCTCGTGACGTGAGAAGCCGTTGCTACAGCCTGGATTCCTGCTGTAATCATGTCGTTCACATTGCTCATGCCGAGTGTTTCATCGGTTCCACGAGGTGAAAATGGGTGAAAATGACCACGGCAACGGTACATCCGCTCGAAGCAGGTATCTCCAGGTCATTCGAGATTCAATCAACCCGACCAGGTCTCGCTGAACGCCCCGATCGCCTTCTCGAACTTCTCTTCAAGGCCCTTGAAGGACTGACTTTCCACAAGTTCATCCCGGAGGGCCTTGCCTGGACCTCTGAAATGATCGAGCAGGTCCATTTCGAAGGCGTGGACCTTGTCCAGTGGAAGCTGGTCGAGGCACCCCTTTGACCCGGCAAAGATCGAAATGCACTGGTCGATGGCGTTGAAGGGCGAATACTGCCCTTGCTTGAGAAGTTCCACCATGCGTGCACCACGATCAAGTTGCTGCTGTGCAGACTTGTCGAGTTCGGTTCCCAGTTGGGCAAAGGCTTCCAGTTCACGGAACGCCGCCAGGTCGAGTCGAAGTGATCCCGCGACTTCCTTCATCGCCTTGATCTGGGCATTGCCGCCGACACGACTCACCGAGATGCCTACGTTGACTGCGGGACGAACGCCCGAGGCGAAGAGTTCCGGCTGCAGATAGATCTGCCCGTCAGTGATCGAGATCACGTTCGTCGGGATGTACGCCGAGACATCGCCTTCCTGTGTCTCGATGATGGGAAGGGCGGTGAGTGAGCCTCCACCATTTTCGTCGGAAAGCTTGGTCGCTCGTTCGAGGAGTCGACTGTGAAGATAGAACACATCACCGGGATAGGCTTCACGACCAGGGGGGCGACGAAGAAGCAGGGACAACTGCCTGTAGGCCGTAGCCTGCTTGGAAAGATCGTCATACACACAGAGTGCGTGCTTGGGCATCTTGCCACGAGTTCCGTTCCACATGAAGTACTCGCCCATTGCACACCCGGCATAGGGAGCGATGTACTGGAGCGGGGCCGGGGAGGAGGATCCGGCATTGACGACAATGGTGTAGTCCATGGCACCATGCTGGCGGAGTGTCTCGATGACTCCCGCGACTGTTGAATCCTTCTGTCCGACGGCAACATAGATGCAGACGACTGCATCATCAGTGCCCCAGAACTGCTTCTGGTTGATGATTGCATCGAGAGCGACGGCGGTCTTGCCTGTCTTGCGGTCGCCGATGATGAGTTCCCGCTGGCCACGACCGATGGGGATCATCGAGTCGATACCCTTGATTCCGGTCTGGAGTGGTTCGGTCACGGGCTGCCGTGCAGCAATGCCCGGAGCAACGATGTCGAGTTTCTGCGTTTCGGAGGAATCGATCGGGCCACGACCATCGAGCGGTGTGCCGAGTGGGTCGACTACGCGACCGAGCAGGCCTTCTCCCACGGGAACCTCGAGCAGGTTGCTCGTCGATCGAACCGTATCACCTTCCCGGACGGAGAGGTAGTCCTCGTAGATCACGGCGCCGACGGTGTCGGTCTCCAGGTTCATGGCTTGTCCCATGACGGGGCCCTTGTTGGTGTCGAATTGAAGCAGTTCACCAGCCATCGCATTCGAGAGGCCGTAGATACGGGCAATGCCGTCTCCAACCTCGACAACGCGTCCAACTTCGGAGACTTCCAGTTCACTGGCGAACTGTTCAATCTCCTGCTTGATGACAGATGTGATTTCGTCGGTCTTGATCTTCACGATTGAATCCTCACAGTCTTCCGTCCTGTCCCGGTCAGGGACCTTCAATTTCCCAAACAAGTGAAACGCTTGCACGTACGGTGACATCACCCGAGACGATGGGTGGTGCCGGAGCAGAATCCATGGCCATCCTTGAACCCATGTATGCCTTCTCCTGTGTATATCTTGGTGTAGCTGAAGCTCCATCCAGCACGAGTGACCTGATCTTCTTCAACGTCACGCCACCTGCCTCGGCAAGTGTTCTTGCATCAGACAGGGCATTCTTCGTCGCCTGCTGGATCGCCTTCACCCTGTCGGTACGAGGGTCGGCAAGCCCGAAGACAAGGTGTCCGATGTCATTGGCACCAGCATCGATCGCCGTTGCGATGAGATTGCCTCCGAGGTCCAGGCGGCTCGTGGTGATACGCATCGTGCTTGAAACCCTGTACCCGACGATCGTCGGTCTCCAGTCGGGAGCAGGATTTCTTGGACGAGGGGACCACTGTGGGTCGACCGAGTAACGCTCAATGACGTATTCCTTGCGTTCCTTGAGCCCCAGGCCCTCTACCGCCTTGATGAGATTCTGCATGGCCTTCACGGCTTCTGCGTTGGCATCATCAGGGGAAGTGGCACTTGCCTCGATTCCAAGGTCAAGTTTCAGTTGATCGGCAGGTACCTTCAACTCGGCAACACCCACGACGCGGAGCGTTGCAGGCTCCTTCTCATCTTCAGCATGGGCGAATCCGGTGAAGAAGACGGGCAGTCCGATGATGAACGCCATGAGCATCGTGACAGTCGTCTTCATGCCGTATCCCCGAGGTAGGTGCCGATTGACGAGCGAATGGTCCGACTGCCCTTCTCCCGCAGGTTCGTGCCCATTTTCCGGAGCTTTGTCGCAACTGAACCGTCAAGCAGTTCATCACCGATCCGAAGCTGGATTCCCCCGATGATCGCCGGGCTTGTCGAGGGGTGGAGCACCGGGTCCTTGCCCATGGCAGCCTTGATGCGTTCACCGATGCGTGCCAAGGTGGCCTCATCGATCGGGGAGGCCGTGATGACATCGACCTCGATGCGACCGAAGGCATCCTGGACGAGCTGGTCGTACGCGACCTGGATGAGCCCCAGGTGACCAAGCCTCCCATTGGCATTGAGGATGAGCATGAATCGCAGCAGCAGGTCCGTGACTCGATGTTCGAAGATCGTCCTGATGGTAGTGGATCGACGGTCAGTATCGATTACCGGTGAACTGAAGAGAGCATCGAGTGAATGCTCGGACGCGAGCAGTTCAATGACCTGTTCCAGTTCATCCGCCAGTTCAAGGACCATGTCGCGACCACCGGACTCCTCAGCCAACTCGTAGAGGCTGCGAGCGTAGATGGTCGCCAGGGTGTCTGTCTGCATGGTCATTGGATCAACTCATCCACCGTGGACGGACTCCAGTTCTTGAAGCGAGTCATCGATCAATGACTGCTGGTCCTCGACATTGATTTCCCGTTGAAGTATGCGAGTAGCAATCGCAGTCGCAAGCATGGCGGTTTCGGCATGCAGTTCGGTAATGGCGGATTCCTTGGCGGCACGGATCTCATGCCCCGCCTGCTCACGCAATTCCGTCAGTTCAACCTGCGCCCGTTCACGAAGCCCCCTGGCCGTTGCTTCCGCATCAGCCTTGGCCTTCATGATCATCTCGTTTGCCTCGCCACGTGCCTTCGCCAACTCGGCCTGCTGAGCTTCCATGGAAGCCCTCGCTTCAGCCTGGGCTGCTTCGGCGGCTTCGATCTCCTCGCGGATCTTCGCTTGCCGTTCGTCAAGTCCAGAGGTGATCTTCGGCCAGACCTTGGTGAAGAGCACAAGGCATACGAGACCGAAGACGATCAGTGTCGTAATGGCGGGCGCCAATTCGACACTGGTGATATCCGGCTCACCTTCTACGGCTGCAAGCATCATGGAATACATGCACTGTCTCCTTCATGCGCCTTCGAAGAGGTCATCAGGCGAGGATGCCGAGCAGCCCGACCACGACGGCGAAGAGCGCAACACCTTCGACCAGGGCGGCTGTAATGAGCATGTTGGTCACGATTGAACCGGACATTTCGGGCTGGCGGGCAATCGCCTGGACGGCGTTTCCACCGATGAGGCCGATACCGATGCCTGCACCGACTGCTGCCAGGCCTGCACCGATACCACCGCCGGCACCCTTGAGCCCGCCGGCAGTCGCGGCACTGTCAGCGGCGTCGGCTGCGAGAGCGGTGTCACCACCCAGAAGGGTGAACGCGATGAAAGAGAGTGTCATGAAAGCAAGCGTATTCTTCATTCCTTGGTTTCCTCGCTGTAGATGTAAAGTTCGTTGTCCCCGGGGCGATCAGTGTCTCGGGGTGTCTCAGTAGAAAAACGTATCAATGGGTCGGAACTGTGGCGTGTTTCACGCCCTCCTCCTCCTGGTGTTCCTCGTGATGGTGCGTCATCTGGTTGATGAAGACCGTCGTGAGGAACATAAAGATGAATGCCTGTAGGAATGCAACAAAGAGTTCCAGGAAGCTGATCGCCACGGCTGCGACGACAGCGACAAAGCTGATGCCCAGAAGCCCGAAGACCCCCAGGGAGGTGAAAGCCATCTTGCCGAAGAGTGCAAGCATGGCCATGAGCGTGTGCCCGGCCACCATGTTTGCAAAGAGACGGATGGCCAGGGCCGTAGGCTTGATGATCATCCCGAAGAGTTCCACGGGAAGCATGATCGGCAGGAGGTAGATTGGTGCACCGGCGGACAGGTGGGCAAGCCACCCCTTGATACCCAGTTCCCTGAAGGCATGAACCTGGATGATGACGAAGCAGACGACCGCAAGGGAAGCAGTCACGGCCAGGTTGCTCGTGGCGGTACCGCCGAAGAAGGTCCACTGCATTTCGGAACCGACGATGCCGTGCCCGAGAAGATGCTGGAAGTCCATGAATGGAATGAGGCCGATGATGTTGCACACGAGGATGAAGAAGAAGAGCGTGAGCAGGAAGGGCAGGTACCGTTTTGAATGCTGTTCCCCGAGGACAGGTTCAATCGCCTTGTCGCGCAGATAGAGAATGATGACTTCGATCATCTGGCTGAAACGCCCCTTGGTCAGGTAGCGTTCATTGCCCTCCTCCTTCGGCCCCGTTCCGATCTTGCGAGCAACCGTGGTCATCAACCAGATGCAGAGCAGTCCTGCGATGAGAAGACTCACCATGTGCATGGACAGGATGACCATGCCACCGGATGTTGATTCAATGACAGGGTGCTCCCCACCGATCAGGGGAATATCGACCACGTGTCCGAGTGGGTTGTCGCTGAACGCGAGGAAGTGCATCGCTCACGCATCTCCGGGATACTGCAGGCCAGTTACTCCCCGGTGACCAGTTCCTGACGCATGCCTGTTGTCCAGATCCGTGTGGTTGCGGCCAATCCAGCCATGACACACACGAGGTAGGAGAACAGGAGTGCGGCCGGAGCCGGGGAAAAGGCGAAGTATAGCAGGATGATAAGCCCAAGCGAGCAGGCCAGGCGGCATGCCTCATGGACCATCCAGAGCGTCATCCATTGCAGTGCGGTCCTCCTTTGCCAGGGCCTGACAAGGCAATCACTGGCCATCGACGCAATGGCGACAATGGCCCCGGAGGCAAGCCCAGGGGCTCCAGCAGAAGGGCCACCAATGGGCCATGCAATGCACGTCCAGAGTAGACCAATCGACAGGGGCCAGGCCATCGAAGTCGTCAGCATGGCCTTGGTCGGGAGTGAAAAGGAGGGCAGGGAGTCCTGGGGGCACCTGGTATCCGGGGGAATCTTCACGGCTGGTTCTTTCGTTCATTGAACTGGTTCATGGCTTCCCTGTTTGCCTTCCTGGCAGCACGAAAGAAACTGGCAGAGGCCACGATCAGCCCGAGGATGGTTCCAATGATCAGGAAGACCCGGTCCGTATCGAACAGGATATCCAGTCCCCACCCGATGAGCAGGCCGGCAACCAGTTCGCCGCTGAACGTCAACCCAAGCCCCAGCAGTCGCATGAGGCGAGCTTGTTCTTCCTTGCTTTGGAAACCACCTGTCGGCATGCACGCATGGTAGGTGATCCTGGTTTCCATTTTAGGGAGTGTTTCGGGAATGCTGTTGCGATATCATTCATGGCAGAACTCCCTGAAGGGACCATGCCATGGCCATCGAGGATCGTGACATCATTGACGTGAGCCCGTCTCCAATGACGCGTGGTGATCGCCTGTTTCTTCCTGCCGTGTTCAAGGGGTTGGGAACGACCCTCAGGCATTGCCTTGGGAATGTCGGTCGGGACGGAAAGAACAAGAAGAACCTCTGGGTCGTCCAGTATCCAGAAGAGAAACGAGATCAGCGACCCGTCGAAGAGGGGGGGCAGTTCAAGCCGACTTTCCGAGGTGTACACAGACTGAATCGTGACGAGGACGGCAGGGTCCGGTGTGTTGCCTGCTTCATGTGTGCTACGGCCTGTCCGGCCAATTGCATTCACATCGTCGCAGAGGAATCTCC
>JAYZBD010000060.1:0-5605 GCA_036339395.1 Planctomycetota bacterium
ACAATCAGCAAGCATGCGCCAGCCACAACGTAAGAAAGTATCTGAATGATTCTCATGTCAACCTTCTCTGCCATGGGGCATCGAGTGCCTGTTACTCGTTGCCTGGATGCGAATCGCCGATCCAGGTTCCACTGCTGGTTCGTTCCGATGCCTCGGCGTCACCCGTGCTTACCGTCCCAGCCGGTTCAAAGAGCATGACGGCGCACTCCGACTCGGCGACGGGCCGATGCTCGACGCCGCGGGGGACCACGATCACCTGGCCTTCACCAAGTTCCACTGCATGATCCCGGAACTCCATCGTGAACGAACCACTGAGGACCATGAAGAACTCGTCTTCATCCGGGTGGGAATGCCACACGTATTCACCGGTGAACTTCGCCAGTTTCACATGCTGCCCGTTGAGTTGGGCGATGATCCGCGGAGACCAGTGCTCGTCAAATGAGGAGAGTGCCTGTTCGAGGTCGATGGGTTCCATGTTCAAACGGTAGTCGATTCCTCGGCAGCACGGCGGGGTTCTTGGAGTCATGCGTGGCAGAAACTGATGCAACCGGGTGGAACCTGGTGGTACTCTTGGCAAACCTTGCTTATCGTGGATTCGTTGGATCAAGGAGATGGTGCTTTGATGGCCATTGAAGAGAGCTTTGATCGCGTCGCTGATGGATACGCATCTTTCCGGCCACAGTACCCGGGGGCTTTGTTCGACCTTGTTTCCTCGCACTGTGCCAACCGAGGACTGGCCTGGGAGGTCGGCTGCGGCAGCGGCCAGGCTACAACTGAGCTTGCGGCTCGATTTGATCGGGTCGAGGCATGTGATCCTGCCCCATCCGCCATTGCACATGCACCATCCATTCCCGGTGTGCATTTCAGCGTCGGCAGAGCCGAGTCCTCCTCGCTTGCAGATGGCGAAGCAGACTTGGTCGCCTCGGCGCAGGCAGCTCACTGGTTCGACATGCCTGCCTTTGCCGAGGAGGCTCGAAGGGTCGCATCGCCGAAGGCAATCGTGGCACTCTGGACCTACGATCGACCCCGCATCGACCCGGAACTGGACACGATCCAGGATCACCTGTATTTCGAGGTACTCGAGGGATGCTGGGATCCGCGCCGAGCATATGTTGATTCCCTGTACACGACCCTGCCATTTCCCTTCGAGGACATCGAGGTGTCAGCTCCGAACATCACCATGGAGTGGACACGGGATCACCTGCTGGGCTACCTGCGGACCTGGTCCGCGGTGCAGGAGTACGCCAATCGCCATGGTGAGGATGCGGTCGGATGCATCGAGCCGGATCTCTGCAAGGCTTGGAATGACTCGGATCAACCCCGGCTCGTGCAGTGCCAGGTCGGGCTGCGCCTGGGACGAATCCATGGCTGATCTCGATGCATCAACCGCCGACTGCGCCTGGGGTGTTCAAGCCCGCAACGATGCCTAGGAACATGAAGTTAATCATGTACCAGATGCCTGTCATGATGAGGGAAATTACGATTGCCTGTTTCAGTTCAGTTGCAATGAACATGCTGATGGCGATCGCGTAGACGATGATGCCTGCACAGACTCCAATCGCCTGTGCCAGGATCGATTCCATCTCGATCTGCCAGAACACATAGGAGAGGAGGGCATTTACGATTATTGCTGCGAAGCATGTCTTGAAGGCATCACCGAATGCAGGTGTGTCCTTTGTCACAATCTTGAAGGCTATTTGGAGGACCAAGCCTTGAATCGCGGCCGCGATTGTCAGGACGACGATTGCGAAGAGGATGATGATCAGCCACATTGTTATGCCTCCAGGTTCAAGAGTGTACTGGATGGTACTTCAAACAGGATAAGGAACGTCGTGCGTCGCCTACTTGGATGCCAGTTGCAGCACCAGGTCACCATTCCCATCGATGACCTCGGCCCAGAGGACCGCCAGGGCATCAAGGGATCGATGATCGCCCATGGCTTCAAGCGCCGCCTGGGCACCAGCCCGGTCACCGGAAGTGACGGCTTCCTGGAGCGCAGTTGCAGCAGCAATCTCGTCATCGGTGACATTGCTGCCGACAATGGCATGCAGTGCAACGGGCTGTGTCTGTCCGACCACGACAACCGGGCCGATGGGAAGAGTTCGAGCTGCACCGCCCGCCTGTGAGCGTGTTGCTGCATCGACGAGGATGCTCGTCCCCAGCTGCTTGTTGGCACTTTCCAGCCTCGCGGCAAGGTTCACCGTGTTCCCGATGGCGGTGTAGTCATTCAGATCCGGGGGGGCTCCGCAGTCACCGACAATGGCTTCACCTGTTGCAATACCAAGGCGCAGGCCTAGTTGTACATCGCTGTTCATGTTTACTGCTTCAAGCGAAGCCTGGCAGGCAATCGCTGCATCGCAGGCCAGCTTCGCCTGGTCAGCCTGGGGTTCGAAGGCCGACCAGAAGGCCATCAGTCCATCGCCGAGGAACTTGTTGACGTACCCGTCGTGCTCCACGATCGCAGAGGACATCGCCGAGAGGGCAGTGTTGGCCAGTGCGACCGTCCGTTCGCTGCCAAGTTGTTCACTGATGGAAGTGAAGCCGGCCAGGTCCGCAAAGAGCACAGTGATCTCACGCTTCTGCCCGGCCATGCTCAGCGCAGAGGGATTGTCGATCAGCGTGTCCACGAGGCTGTCGGAGACACGGGCCCGGAACTGTCGCGTGATGCGTCGCTTGTCCCGCTGGATCAGGATGGCATTCATGCCGGTGCAGGCCGCCCACGCAGAGAGACCGCTGGTGGTGGGGGCGACGATCGGAAGGAACAGTTCCCATGAGGCGAAGGAGAGCATCGTCGCGAGATAGACATAGATCCCCAGCAGGACCAGCGACCCTGCGGTGGAGGTCCAGGGTGTCGTACTTGCAACGAGGACAACAACCCAGCCCCCAAGGAGAATCACCAGCAGGGGACCCAGCCACCGGGGCGCATGCAGGTGACTGTGCCCGGTCATGATCATGTTCGCGACCGCGGCATGCACGACGACACCTGGAGTACGCGGACCTGCAACGGTCGGAACGAAGTCGGCGATAGAACCAGTAGCCGTCCAGCCGAGGAAGACCAGCTTTCCATCAACCTGTTCATGCAACGCCTGCTCGACCTGCTGGATCTCAGCGTCATTGGAGATGATCGACTCGGTAAGACCATTCCAGGCCGCGAGTGCACGGGCGTGCTCCAGTGCATCCGGATCCTCGAAGACCTCGTCAAGTTCGCCGCTGTCTTCGAGGTCGCCGAGTGTGAACTCGTATTCGTCTGCGATTTCCGCTTGCAGGGTGCTGCTCATCGGATCAGGCGTGTTGAAATCCCCATCCTGCCGTACGACTCGCAGCAGGTCGAGGCTGATGGATGCCAGTTCCACCCTGTTGGATTCCTGCAGTTGCCGGGCCTGGACCAGTTCCGCAATACCTGCAATCGAGATGTGCCCTGTGCTGACCAGATCGGCAGGGGAGTTCCTCAGCAGGTGCTGCCAGCCGGTGCCATGCTCGGTATAGGGCCAGGCAAGGGGAAGCGAGCCTTCATGCATCGGCAGTACGATGACACCCTGGATATCCAGCACTCTGTCGTACACCTTGAATGCCGCTGCATGCGGATGATCCTGGCCGAGATAGTGCAATGCCGCTGCAGCACCAAGAGAGGTGGCGGAACCAGCCCGCGTCGATTGCACTGGCTGGATGCTGCGGACGACGCCATCGGCGTCGCGCATGGATATGTTCACGTAGCCAAGCCCCCCGGCGGTCGATACCAGTTCAGGCAGTGGGAGTCGATCCATCGGTGATCCCTCGACCGATGATGCTCCCTCAAGCAGTTCGCGTCGGGCAGCAATCGACTCGGCCAGGCGTTGCCTTGCGTAGGCCGCCTGGAGGGACTGCTCTGCGAATCCAGTGGGCAGATCAGTTCCGGGGTCTTCCCAGAGGATGGTCCTTTTCAGTGCAAGTTCACTGGCAGTGAAGGCCGCCAGGTCAGCCGATTCAAGTTCGCCTGCCAGGTCCTCGGGATGGAGGTCGATGTCTTGACGAAGCCGTGCACGAACCAGTTCGAATCCCTGCGTGCTCCCGCCGGAGTCAAGCCACTGCTGCTGTACGTCATCTGCCTGTACGAGGAGCGCCAGGACGGCCCTGCCCTGGAGTGCATCTGCAAGGAACGCATCATCATCGACATCGGAGGAGGGCTCGGAGAGTTCAAGATCGACGGCAATCGTTCGTGCCCCGGCGTCCCCGAGCGCCTCGATGCATCCCGCCAGGAGGGAGCGTGGCCAGGGCCAGCGACCGATTCTCTGGAGCGCCCCATCATCGATGTCGACATGGACGATGTCGCTGGTCATCGGGGAGTGTTCACGTGCTACATGTTGCTGCTGGAGATCGCGGGTCCGGGCGTCAAGGGGCTTGAAGACGCCTGCCAGGTCCAGGAGCAGGACAAGCAGTACGACTAGGGCACCGATCGAGAGGACGCTGCGATTCATGAAGGCAGTGTAAGTTCAGAACGAGTTGAATGCTCGTCAGTGGCCGCCCTCGATGGTCCCATTATTGTTCCCGCCGCCACCTTCGAGATTTTCCAACAGGTGACCGAGATATGCATTCGCAGTCTCGTTCTGAAGGTCGATGCCGAACGTATAGATCACGGCATCCGAGAAGCACTCGCGGCAGATCCGGATCTTGACCTGGTCGCCGGGGAAGGTATTCCTGCAGAAGTTGTCAACGATCGTCAGCATCGCACGGAGGTGTACCGATGTTGGTGGGCCGTCATAATCTTCGTTCTCACTCTGGCTGTTTCCATACGCAATGATCTGGTTGACCATGGAGTTCGTGCTGCCGGTGTAGTTCAGACGATTGAGAAGCCTCTCTTGAAAGGCTCCCTGGATCAACTGCTGCCCCGGATGTGACAAGTCACCGTTCTGCCCGACCATGTCGAAGTAGATCGCGGCAGCGAGGGCGCCCTGCTTGAGATTCCCCTCGTGGAGTTGTCCAACCTGGACAAAGAACTCGAAGCCGGGGAGATCGAGGGGGTCCACCAGGATCTCTTCTTCGTACTCTTCTTCAAGTTCCTCGATGATCGCCTGGGCCTGGGACTGGGACTGGATGGCCAGGTCGATGCGAATCGTCTGCGATATCGGGTCCGTGTTTGTCACGGCGCCACCGGCCGTACCTTCCTGGTCGGCGCTGTCCTGGGCCTCTGCCTTGTTCGATGACGGCGGTGGGGCGGCCTCGATCAGGGCTGCAAGTGTCGGGTTCTCGTTCTTGTTGCTCGAGATGGCGCCACCTGAAAGGTAGTAGGCCAGTTTCGATGCGTAGTAGTGCACCTCGATGGCATTCATGGTGTTCGTCTTGGCACCGACGATGGATGTTCCATCGAATGCGTCATAGCGGCAGGCGAACCCGGTCCCCTTGACGGCCAGTGCCCCGGTAGGCGTGACGACAGAGAAGTCATTCGTCAGCCCGACATGGTTCACCTTCACGTCGGCGCGACCACGTTCGACCTTGACGGCGGTTTGCAGCTGGTCCCCATCCTGGATGATCCGTGGCAGGGATACGCGTGCATTGCTGTCGATGAGAATCGAGGAGTTGAGCCCGACTCGCAGGGTCAACGAGGACTTCAGTCCTGTTCGAATCATCG
>JAYZBD010000061.1:0-8575 GCA_036339395.1 Planctomycetota bacterium
GACTGCTGCGAGTGGTGGAAGTGGCTACACCAACTGGATCAACTCGACTGAGAAAGATGCTTGGGTGCTTCGCACTCAGCTGCAGCTCTACTTCTGATCTGTAGATCCTTATATTGATTTGACCAGGCGGGCCTCCCCGGAGGCCCGCCTGTCTTTTTGCCCCTGTGCCGCGATGTCCCTTGGGGATCGAGTGGTAAACCACCAATAGAAACGGCCCCGGATGTGCTGACCGGGGCCGTTTCATTGGAGGAGAGAGAGAGTTGGAGAGGAAAGTGGAAGAGAAGGGTCTGAAGCCAATGGCCTCACCCCCAACTACGTAGTCCACGGGGGATTGTGTGCCTGATTTCCAAAAAAAGTGCTCCGCCACTTGAAAGGAGGGTTTGCAGCCCAGTTTGAGCTCTTTCCATTCTCAGACGGCCAAACATCAATCCTTGGAGGCTGGAGGCTGCAAGGGTCGATAACTCGCGATACAGGCCGTGGAGACGGCTTCCAGGAGCTGACAGGATGTCGCGATGGGGTGTGTTTCGAGGCGGAGCAGGGATGGCAGGGTGCCTGTCTTGCCTTGTCGCCGTTGGAGCCTCCCAGGCCCAGGAGGCCGCGGGCTGGCCTGAGGCTGAAGAGACCCAGCGTGTCCTTGACGCCATCCACGCAGAGTTGGAGTTGGTCAGGGAAGAAAATAGCCAGATGCGCGAGGAGATGGACCTCCTTCGCGCCGAGAATGATGACGATTGGTTGACTGAACGACGAGCGGAAGAGATCAAGGGCCTGGTCGCCGATGTCCTTGCAGACGCGGACACTCGAGCGTCCCTGTCGGGCAACGGCCTCATGGCTGGCTGGTCTGATGACTTCTTCCTGGCAAGTGCCGATGGTCGATTTCTGCTGAAGATCGGTGCGCTGCTTCAGAATCGATACATCTACAACCATCGAAAGTTCGAGAAGGATGTGATCCTCAATCCGAATACGGGGTTTGGGCGTTTCGATCGTGGAGACAAGGATGTCTATGGTTTCGAGGTAACAACAGCTCGCCTCAACTTCTCCGGCCACGTATTCAAGGACATCGACTACAAGTTCGAGATCGGGTACGGTCGCCTTGACCCATATGCGTTCGGGTCCAGTGCCAATACCTTCGGGGCCCGTCTCTATGAAGCATGGGTCAGGCATCGCCTCACGGATAACTGGAGCATCAAGTCCGGCCTGTTCAAGGCGCCCTATTCACGGGAGTTCCTGATCTATGCCGGCCGGCAGTTGTTGGTCGAGCGAAGTTCCCTTTCGATGCGAATAGCTACAACCAGGGTCATGGGAGCCGAACTTGGCTACGTCGATGACGAGATCCGGTTCCAGTACAGTTTCAACTCGGGTTCAGGCAACTTGTTTACAGGGCTGGGACGGACGGAGCAGGTACCTCCCTGGTCATTTGACAATGACCAGGGGGAGTGGGCCATGCAAAGCAGGATGGAGTTCCTGCTTGCAGGTGAATGGTCCCAATTCAACCAGTTCACGAGTCCGCCTGGACAGGAGTTCGGGCTCATGGCCGGCATTGCAGGTGAAGCACAGAAAGCCGAGTCGATAGGTGAAGGTGGCGGCTCCAATGATCTGGCCAAGAGTTACGGCGCAACAGCCGATGTTTCAGTCATGTTTGGTGGAGCAAGTCTCTTTGCATCCTTCTACTGGGAAAAACTGCTCGATGTAGCCCCGGCCCTTCCCAACTCGAATTTTCTTGGAGCCACTGTGCAAGGCTCTTTCTACATGGACCAGAAGACGGAGTTCTTCGCTCGTTACCAGTGGGGCGGTCCCTATGACATCCGCAGGAAGCCTGGAGTGAACAACCCATTTGGCGAGAAGTACCAGATAGTCCAGCTAGGGCTCAACTACTACATCGATGGCCAGAATGTGAAGTTCACGATCGATGGCGGCGTTGCATTCAATGAAATGAATGGAGTCTCCGCGATGAACCAGACGGGGTGGCTTGATGGTCCTGACACGGAACACAACGCCCAATGGCTCATCCGAGCACAGCTGCAGTTGATGTTCTGATCATGCAAAAGTGCGTCTAGCCGCCTGGAATGCTTGAGGAAGCAGCCTGTTCATTGATCCAGACCGTGCTGACTCCCTCTGTCAGGACCTCGTAGACAACATCAATATCACCTTCGGGGAGCCGAACGCAACCCATCGATTCATCCTGCCCGATGGAGTTGGGATCGATTGTCCCATGAATTCCAAACCCGGCTTCCTGCCTGTTGTGATCCTCGATGCCTTCGAGTCCAAGCCAGAACTCACCGATCGGGTTCCCGGGATCATTGGCTGCGAAATGTTCTCTCGTTCGAGGGTTGGTCCATGGCGGGTTGACCAGTTTTGAATGAGGCCGCACCTTGAAGAGCCCACTGGGGGTCGAGTCGAACGCTCCGAGGCCGACGGAATACTCCCTGACGTAGACCTGTTGCTCACCATCGCCCAGGTAGAGCTTGAGGGTATGTGCCGTGCGGTCTATGTCAGCATGGAAAGGCCCTGTGACGATCTTCAGGGTCTGGCCGACCTGGATCAGGTCCGGTCGCTGAAGACCGTTGATCCGCTGGAGAAACCTCCAGTTGACATGCAGTTTGAAATCCGTGGCAATCTTCCCGAGGGAATCGCCGCTCTTGACCATGTACTTGAAACAGAAGGGGTCACCCTCGACGACCTCGCTGGAGAAGACAAGCCGATCATTGATTTGCTCTACGAGAAAGAGGGCTTCTTCCCTGTCACCAGCCGTGAGATAGTGCGTTTCAAGGGCCTCTGAGAGGAGTGATCGGGCGGCTACGGGATCATCCTGTGAAAGCAGGCTGCGGGCGTCCCGTATCGCGGTGCTTGTGGGCTGGAATGGATTTACTTCCTCGGGATCCGAGGGTGCAACAGTTTCCTGGACAGGTTCGGGCGTTGCGACAACCTCCAGTGGCTGTTCTTCAACATGGGGAAGTTGAGCCGTGGTTGTTGCTTCATCAGGCACCTGCCAGCCATTTGGGGGGGAGGTTGCTGCATCGACTGCCTGCTCCCGTGGCTCCTGCCGGTGCGTTGTTTCAAATGTCCCCACATCTCCCAGCGGTGTTGCCCTGAAGACATAGGGCAGGGACTCCGAGGCTGGAGGTGTCTCTATGACGACGGCTGGATCAACAGCCGGCTCCGCCTCCTGGCGTTCAGAGAGGTACCACCACGTACAGCCCACGATGATGGCTGCAGGAATGACGAGTTTCATCGCCGGTCGTTTCTTGCGGCGTCGATACATGTGGCGTCCGCGAACGCTGCCGGACATTCGTTGGCTTGGGAGTGCCATGGCCGTTCCTCCTTGAACGAGACCGGCCTGCCTGGATTCCATTCTTGATCATTCCGGTGGCAGGCCCGGTTGCACATGAGTGTACCCTGAAATCAGGCACCAGAGCACGTGATTTCAGGAGCCTCATTTGACTGTGGATGACATGATGATCTTCGACAACCGGGCGTCTCCTGGGCCAGTTTCAATGACCTCTCGGAGTTGGCACTCGAAGCAACACCCGACCAGGGTGGACCTTGGGTCCAGTCTCGGGAGAAATCGATCGTAGTATCCTCCGCCTCGGCCAAGGCGATTGCACTGTGCATCAAATCCAAGTCCCGGGACAAGGATCATGTCAATGTGTCCAAGCGGGATCTCCTCCTCTCCGGATGGTGTTCGAATGCCATGCTCGCCCTCGATCCAGCCAGCGGGCTCCAGGGAGGCAACTGGCGCTGCCACCATGCTTCCAGGGCCTGTAATCCGTGGGACTCCTACGACAATCCCACGATCGAGAGCCTGCTCAAGGAAGGGGACGATGTCAGGTTCATCTTCAAGGGGCATGTACCCCATGACTGTTCCCGGGTTCGTGTCATCGAGCAACTCAAGCAGTTGACTGCAGATAGAGGCCGAAGCCCTGCTCCGTTCGCCGGGGGTCAAGGCAGCCACGGCTTCCCTGCAGGCCTTTCTCTGGGCGGATTTGGCCTTGGCAAGAGGCTGTTCATCCACCATGGTCATCACCTTCCAGCCGGGGATCCAGGTTCTTCTCGAAACCAAGGCTTCCAGGTTCGTAATATCTTCGATCAACTCCCAGGTATTCCTGTCCAGCGGCTCCACCAGGGTCATCGTGAGGATTGACATAGTCAACGCCATGTCCATGTGAAGCAGCCCCCTGGTAATGGGCGTCTCGAAGATGGACTGGAACCGGTGAGGTTTGCTCGTTTCGAACATCATTCATGGCTGTCCATATGGCTCGTGCTGAAGATTGTGACTTGGGGCAGGTTGCAAGGAAGAGGACCAGTTCAGAGAGAGTCAGTTGGCATTCGGGCATGCCGACCCGCTCCGTGATCGTCCATGCGGCTGCGGCCATCTGGAGGGCTTCAGGGGCAGCAAGCCCGATGTCTTCCGAGGCGAGAATGGCGAGTCTTCGGCAGATAAAACGCGGGTCCTCGCCTGCCTCCAGCATTGTCGCAAGCCAGTGGATGGAGGCATCGGGGTCCGAGCCCCGGATCGACTTGATGAGGGCGCTGGCATGGTCGTAATGGCCGTCTCCGTCGCGGTCGTATCGCAAGGCCTTCGCCTGGATCGACTGCTCGGCAATGGACAGGTTGACATGCAGGCTTTGCCCCGCTTCCACCAGGGACTCCTGGCTGAGCACCGCCACCTCGAGTGCATTGAGGGCCCTGCGAGCATCACCATCGCAGATACGGATCCAATGCTCCATGGCATCATCCGCCACGGTGATTGATAGAGTCCCGAATCCCCGTTCGTCCTGGAGTGCCCGCAGAAGGATCCGGCGGATGTCATGGTCTTCCAGGGGCTCGAATCGAAAGATCGTCGACCTGGAGATCAATGCCGAGTTCACCGTGAACGAGGGGTTCTCGGTTGTTGCGCCGACAAGCGTGACAAGGCCGGATTCGACATCAGACAGCAATACGTCCTGCTGGCTTCGCGAGAAGCGGTGTATTTCATCCAGGAAGAGGATGGTTCCGCTCCTGCCAGATTCGATGCGCCGCCTTGCAGCCTGGAGTACCTGTCGAATCTCCTTGACCCCGATCATCGCGGCATTGGCCTGTTCGAAGGCCCGGCCCGTATGGCGGGCAATCACATTGGCGAGTGCAGTCTTGCCAGTCCCCGGGGGACCCCAGAAGAGCACCGAGGTCATTCGATCAGCGTCAAGCATTCGTGCAAGAAGTTGCCCGGTACCCAGGAAGTGTTCCTGCCCGACGAACTCATCGAGGCTTGATGGACGCATCCGGGCAGCAAGGGGTTGTACCGCGGTCCGTCGTTCAGATCGTTGTTCTTCCCAGAGATCCTGCATCACGTGGATCGTACACGCTCCCGGCATCACCCTCCGCAACCGGACAGAACATCCTTGAATCCAGATGTCATGGGGCGTCTTCGATACCGAAGGTGACGGTCACAACGACGCTGGCATCCTTCGCGATCGTGGACGTGTCATAGATTCCGTAGGAAGAAACCCGGGTCGAGTCCGGGCGAGTCACCTGGATGACACCCTGGCGAACGGATTTCAGCTCGGTGAGTCTTCCACCGGATCCTTCCACGATGCGCCGAGCCCGATCCCTGGCGTTTGATGCGGCCTGTGCAAGCAGGGCCACCTTGATGTCGGGAAGGGTTGTGACGGTGAACTCAGGGTGGGCCGAAATCACCTGCATGTCGCGTGCGATCAATTCGGTGATCTCGCTTGCAGCCTGCTGAAGTTCACGCAGTTTGCCGCTCCTGATCGTGTGCAGGCGATTGAGGGTATACCCTTCCACATCCCTGGATTTGTGCCCTTCTTCGTCACGTGCATAATGCGTCTCCGTCGTAATCGGTCCAAGCCCGATTTCGTGTACCGAGAAGCCCTGTTCATCGAGGAAGGTCGAAATGGCACTGTTCGTCTCTTCGAGTGACTGGTATGCCTCCGACAGCGTTGTTCCATTGCTCTTGGTACGTACATTCCAGACCCCGTAGTCACCCAGGATCCGTTTCGTGGCCTTGCCCTTGACTGTGATTTCTCGTTGGCTCTGCTGGATCTGTTCCATGCGCTTCGTATAGGCACGGGAAGCAAGTGCAGAGGCCGTCACGATGCTTCCCGTGATGGCGATGGCGAGGATGAGGACTGAGGAAAAGCAGGCCAGTTTGATGCGGTACTCCATGGCGACAGCGACCCTTGTTCAAAGAGGTAAGTGAAGGATTGAAGGAATGGGGGCGAGGAGGAACACAGCCCCCCGGAGGGTCGCCCCAGAGGCATTTCGGCAGCTGGGCCCCCATCTCACCAATCTTGCCATCCTGCCACACCCAGGCCATCACGGCCCCCGGAAAGCGACTCCAGGATACGGGGATCAACAGTTCATTCCAGTGGTGCCACGCCACGGTCCGGGGGGATACAATTCCGTCATCCACGCGGCGTGGCAAAGGGGTTGTCCCTGCGATCATGCGTGATGTGGAGGCGTGCCTGAGGGTGAGACCCATGTGTGTAATCGTGGCCTACATCGGTTCAGACCAAGCGATGCCCCTGCTGCTGGAGGGGCTGAAACGACTGGAGTACCGTGGCTACGATTCCGCAGGCCTTGCCGTCCTGTCCGATGATGGGGAGATCAAGGCTGTCAAGACTGCAGGGCGGGTTCATGTTCTCGAGGAACAGATCGAGAACCAGGGGGGGCTGCCGGGAACGATTGGAATCGCCCACACTCGATGGGCGACTCACGGTGAACCGAACAACACCAATGCCCACCCCCACGATGATGACCATGCAGCCGGGCATGGAATCAAGGTTGTTCACAACGGCATCATCGAGAATCACAATGCGCTGAAGACATTGCTGCTCGAGCAGGGGCACGTGTTCGAATCCGAGACGGATACCGAGGTACTCGCTCACCTGATCGGGGAACTCTACGACGGTGATCTCGAGTCGGCGGTCCAGGCAGCACTTCGCGAGGTCACGGGTGCATACGCCATCGCCGTGATCTGCAGGAAGGAACCCGGGGTCATAGTCGCTGCAAGGAAAGGCGCCCCGTTGATGGTCGGTGTCGGTGGCAGCGAGTACATCGTGGCCTCGGATTCAAGTGCCATCGTCGCTCATACGAACAAGGCCATTGATCTTGAGAACGAGACGGTTGTGAAACTCACTCGAGACAGTTTCCGGACAACAACCGTTGAGAACATGCCGGTGAGTGCGAAGCTCATGGAGCTTGAAGTGAAGCTCGAGCAGATCGAGCTGGGGGATTTCGAGCATTACATGCTCAAGGAAATCCACGAGCAGCCACAGGCCATCCGCCGTTGCTTCAAGGGCCGGGTCGATGTCGAATCAGGCCGCGTTGTCCTCGGCGGAATCGCCGACTATGCACCCCAGCTTCTGAAGGCGAAACGCATCATCCTCCTCGGGCAGGGAACGGCACTCCATTCGTGCATGGTGGGAGAGTACATCATCGAGGAACTCGCCAAGATTCCGGTCGAAGTCGATTATGCAAGCGAGTTTCGATACAGGAACCCGATCATCGACGAGGACACAGTCGTCGTTGCAGTGAGCCAGTCAGGTGAAACACTTGACACGTTGAATGCGACCCGTGAATCACACCAGCGGGGGGCCTTGACGCTCGGGCTCGTGAACGTCGTCGGTTCGACGATTGCGCGTGAATCCGATGCAGGCGTCTACCTGCGTGTTGGACCCGAGATCGGCGTGGCATCGACCAAGGCCTTCATCGGACAACTTGCCGCAGTCACCATGCTTGCTGTTTCCCTTGGACGAACGCGATATCTCGGCGAGGATGCAACACGTGAACTCCTGCAACACATGCTGGCCATGCCCGACCACATCCAGAGCGTGATCGATGGCAGCGATGGGATCAGGGACGTGACGGCAAAGTACGTCGACCTGGAGAACTGGCTGTTCCTCGGTCGAGGCTCGAATTTCCCGGTGGCACTTGAAGGCGCCTTGAAGTTGAAGGAAATCAGTTACATCCATGCCGAGGGCATGCCTGCTGCGGAGATGAAGCATGGCCCGATTGCGCTCATCGACAAGGGCATGCCTGTCGTCGTCGTTGCAACTCGAAACAGCCAGTACGAGAAGGTCCTTTCGAACATCGAGGAAGTTCGATCGCGTGGAGGCCATGTGATCGCCGTGGCGACGGAGGGTGATACCGAGATCGCAGATCTATGCGAGGACGTCTTCTACGTGCCCGACGTGCCTGAAACCCTGCAGCCGATGTTGACGGTCGTTCCCCTGCAACTGCTTGCCTATCACGCGGCAGTCCTCCGGGGCAAGGATGTCGACAAGCCGAGGAACCTGGCCAAGTCCGTGACGGTCGAATGACGGCAACGTCATCCGCATGGCTCCTGGCCGATGGCAGGGAACTGGTACTGGACCGGCCACGCCTCATGGGCATCCTGAATGCCACCCCCGACAGTTTTTCAGATGGAGGCCGGTTCGAGACGGTTGATGCGGCAGTGCATGCGGGCCTGTCGATGGTGGAAGCGGGGGCGTCCATGATCGACGTTGGTGGAGAATCCACGCGACCCGGTGCAGAGCCGGTCTCTCCTGTGGTACAGATTGATCGTACGGTGCCGGTGATT
>JAYZBD010000062.1:0-4767 GCA_036339395.1 Planctomycetota bacterium
TCGTCGGCAAACCAGCCTGCTTCCGTGGCTGCTGCAGCACGCTGGTGAGACTGGGCGGAAAACCTGTCCAGTTCGGCTCGATCCAGGGAGTGCTTCGAAGCAATATGCTCCGCGGCGAAGCCCATGCCCCATTCCTCGAAGGCACATGTCAAGCCATCGTGGGCCATGTGGTCAACCATGTTCGTGTCACCGAATTTCACCCCTCCACGAATCGAGGAAAGGTGGGGAGCAAGGGTCATGTTCTCGAAACCACCTGCAACCACAAGGCTGTTGTCGCCTGCACGGATGGACTGATCGGCAAGCATGACAGCCTGCAGTCCGCTTCCACAGACCTTGTTGACCGTCTGTGCGCTGAGCGAATCGGGCAGGCCGGCCTTGAGCCCCGCCTGCCTGGCCGGGTTCTGGCCAAGTCCTGCCTGGAGGACGCATCCCATGATGCATTCATCAACGTGATCGGATGCGCCTGGCGATGCTTCAAGCGCCGCCTCGATGGCCCACGCCCCGAGTTGGGGACTTGGAACTCGACTCAAACCCCCGAAGAAGCGGCCGATTGGTGTTCGTTTGGCAGAGAGGATGACGGTGCCGGACATGAACATTGCTCCATATGTGGCGATCTGGTCGCCGGTAATGACCTGGCATGTTTCGCTACAATCAGCACCCGGAGTGGGGGCCGAAGCGGCGGAGCATCCTATCCGATGTCTAATATTCTGTCCGCACGCCCCCTGACGCTGGATTGCCATGCCTGATACGACGCCATCCCGGGACCTCGCCAGTGACAACCTGATGTCACTGCAGAGCCACATCCTGGCCGAGGAACAGCAGCATCCGGGGGCTTCCGGTGACTTCTCGTGGATTCTCTCCGCGATCGCTCTGGCGACCAAGACCATCGGGAACAAGGTTCGTCGAGCCAGGATCGAGGATGTGCTCGGGGACTTCGGCGATCAACGGAATGTCCACGATGAACAGCAGAAGAAGATGGACGTGGTTGCCAACGAGATCATCAAGGCCTGCCTCGGCAACAGGGCCAATATCGGGGTTCTTGTTTCCGAGGAGGATGAAGAACCGATGGTGCTTCGGACGCATGCCGAGGGTGGACGCTACGCAGTCCTGTTCGACCCTCTCGACGGTTCTTCAAATCTCGACTTCTCGGTCGGAGTCGGAACGATCTTCAGCATCCACCGGCTGGAGGCCGGGCACGCCGCCCGCGGCGTCGAGGCCGTGCTGCACCCGGGAACCAGGCAGGTTGCTGCAGGATACGTGCTGTATGGTTCCTCGACTGTGTTCGTTCTCACCACGGGGAACGGTGTCGACATGTTCGTTCTCGACCAGTCGATAGGTTCATACGTACTAGTCGAATCCAATCTCCGGATACCCGAGTGCCAGAAGGTCTACTCGGTCAACGAGGCGTATACACCTCGTTTCCCGGAAGCGTATCGTGAGTACATCGCGTGGGCTCATGGCGAACAGTACTCGAGCAGGTACATCGGTTCGATGGTTGCAGATGTCCACAGGACACTGCTTCGAGGTGGTGTGTTTCTCTATCCACAGACGGAAGGACACCCGGATGGCAAGCTTCGCCTGCTCTATGAAGCAAATCCCATGTCCATGATCATCGAGGAGGCCGGAGGTCTTGCGACAACAGGCAAGCAGCGGATACTTGACATCAAGCCGGAAAGTCTCCACCAGAGAACGCCCGTCGTTCTCGGTTCTCCCGAAGAAGTGGCGAATGTTGAACGATTTACCCACCCATGACAGCAACCGATACGACGTCCTCGATAACGCTCCCACGAGACAGCAACCAGGCGCTCGGGATCGGTCAATACGCATGTGATTTCATGGCGGGGAGGATTGGTACTCCTGGCGATGTCGTCGCTGCAAGAACGACCATGTTCTTCACCGACAGCGTCCTCTGTGGCCTGTCCGCCCTGGCCTGCCGTACGAATGCGCCGACGATTCTGCGCAATGAAGCCCACGAATATCCTCGTGACGACGGGGCCTGCTGCCTTGGATCGACTGCAAGGGTGTCTCCTGAAAAAGCGATCGCTGCCAACGCTTCCGCGGTCCGCGAATGGGACAGCAACGGAACAAACTTCGGATACAACCCGGAACTGGGGCACGTGGCCGGAGAGTTCGGCCACAATGATTTCTATGCCGTACCGATTGCAGCGGCCCAGGTTGCCGGGCTTGATGGAGCCGCAGCACTTCGTGGCATGATCTGTCTTGATGAAATCCGGGGTCGCCTTGCCGAGGTGTTCTCCCTGAAGAGTTACAGGATCGACCACGTGGTCCACGGTGCCATCGCCTCCGCCGCCGTATACGGGGCGATGCTCGGCGCAACTCCTGAACAGATCGAGTCCGCGATCGGCATGACCGTCGCACACTACGTGCCCTGGCGAGCGATTCGCGCCGGACACCAACTCAGTGATTCCAAGGGGGCGTCCGCTGCCATCAGCACCGAGGTGGCCGTTCTCTCCATGCAGCGAGCGATGCGGGGGTTTGTCGGGCCTGGTGACATCTTCCGGAACCCGGAGGCTCTCTGGAGGCAGTTCGAGCCGACCAGCGGCGACTGCCCCTTCGATCTTGTCCTTTCGCACAGTGGTGATGATTTCGCCGTCATGGGAATGCATTTCAAGCTCGGCCTGTATGAGCACCAGTCGGCAGGTGCGCTCCAGGGCCTCATTGACCTCCTGTCAGCCAACCCGGATCTCCTGGACAACCCCAAGATGATCAAGCGGATCCACATCACCGCCTACGAGCCGGCGTTCGGGATTATCGGTGACCCGGCCAAGCGCGATCCCAGGACAAGGCAATCGGCGGATCATTCCATGGTCTACATCGTCTCAACCATGCTTCGCAAGGCTCTTGAGCATGCCGGAGACGGGGGGGTCGCCGGGGAGAATACCGACGATTGGTGGAAGGCGCTCATGCTGGTCCCGGAAGATTACGGCCGGGATGCGCTTTCTGATGCAACCACGAGACGTCTCATGGACTGCATCGAGTTCGAGCACGGGGGAGACGAGTACGACGAACGTTACCCGGATGGAATCCCGACATCATTGCGCATCGAACTGGATGATGGCCGGCACCTGGAAAGTGGCCTCGTGATGTACCCGGCGGGACATGCTCGCAACATGACTTGTGACCTGGAGGGTCTCCTTGCACACAAGGCGGGTCTGCTGGGGCATCTTGCGATGGATGAACCGGGGCCAGTCATCACGCGGTGCAACAGTCTTGGTGACATGGGATCCGGGGAACTTCTCTCGCTGCTTGATTGTCCAATCACGCTCCGCGACCCCATCGATTGATTGGAGCTGTCGTGCCATTGCAGATTCGTACAGGACTGATGGCACTCCTGCTGGCATGTGCACAGCATGCAGTCGCCGAGGAAGGTGTTGCGACGAAGGAAACGAATGCCAACAGTCCACCCCGTGTATCGGATGAGTTTCGCCGTGGAAAGCCGGGGGATGGGGCCAGCGGCCATGGCCCTGTGAAAATTGACCACATCATGCGTGTCGCAGATGCAGCTGACCACGGTCCGGTGGCTGTTGTCAATCCGAGTGACTACATCATCCCGCCTGACGAGGATCCCTTCGCCTTCCTTCAGGACGGGACTGATTTCATCAGTTCCCTTGCAAAGAAGATGAACCTGTCCTTCGTGCCCCAGATGGTCTACACGTACCAGCATGCCACCAAATCCAACGGACCCCACGGCTTCTCCCACATCTACACGAACATCAATGGGGCCATGCCCTTCCTGGCCAAGGAAGGAAACCCTGTCGGCCACCTGCTCTACAACGTCCAGGGCAACAGCGGAGTCGGCACCCAGAGTTTTCCTTTCATCAATGAATACCTTGGCTCCCCCTACTTTCTCAATGACGTGTTGACCATGAGCCGCCTGAGCCTCAAGAAACTCTGGTGGCGCCAGGATCTCGTTGACAAGAAGTTCACGATCAACGTCGGAAAACTCTACTACGCCAACTTCTTCGACATGAATGCCGCTGCAGAAGACCCGACCAGGCAGTTTCTCGCGGCACAGTTGACGAACAACACGGCCGTGCCATACCCCTCGTACGGGTTCGGGGCCGTCGGCGAATGGAGAATCAATGATGAGTCCCTGGTGTGCTTCGGTTCGATGAATGCCCGGGCCTCTGGTGTTTCATCCGGCTTTGAGAACCTCGACGAGGGCAGGTTCTTCAACATGGCCCAGTACACCTGGACACCAAAACTTCACGTCGACGGCAACGATCGCCAGGGGCACTACCGGGGTTTCGTGTGGTACTCCAACGACGACATCGACTACTCCGAGAAGGGGTGGGGTCTCGGTGTGAGTTTCGACCAGGATGTCGGTGGGGGGGTCACCCCCTTCATCCGATGGGGCTGGGCCCAGGAAGGGGCGGCACCTGCAAGCATGTGCTGGTCAGCCGGAGCAACGTTGAATGGCGTCTTTGAACGGGCACATGACGGCATCGGCATCGCCTTCTGTTTCTCGAAGATCAACGATTTCACCCAGGACATCTTCGGCACGGGGCAGGTGGGAGGCGACTGGGAGACGATCATTGAAGCCTTCTGGCGAATCCAGGTCACCAAGACCCTGCAGATCAGCCCTGACATCCAGTGGTTTCAGTCAGGTGAATCCGGTGGAGTCTCGAACACGTGGATCTGGGGCCTGCGATGTACCTGGAACTTCTGATCCGGAAACCCCTCGATGCCTGGCCGGGGATCTATGCCGCCCTGGACCATCGCTTTCGCATTCCCAGGATTTCCTCC
>JAYZBD010000063.1:0-12027 GCA_036339395.1 Planctomycetota bacterium
TTTGACCTGTATGCAGGCGTGCGATGCACCGTCCAGCCCTCGCTTTCGTAGAAGGCCGCCGCATCATCACAGATGGAGTCCTGCGTCGATCCGGAGTGACTTGGCCAGTCGGAGATGATGATCTCCGAGTCGCCGATGATCTCCATCCACATGTCGATGTGCTGCGTGTAGTCCACCGAGGTCGGGAAGGGAGTATGGAACTCCGTATCGACATTCTGGTAGTCATTCCAGATCTGCCAGATCTCTTCTTCCGTGTACTGGGGATTCTCGTTGTTGATCAAGCGCGTTGACGCGGAGTTGGCAATGCTGTTGACGTGGTAGTTCCCACCTCCATGTGTCAGGGGCAGTTCGTAGTACCCGTGGCCGATCCATCCGGAGAAGTACTCGTTGAACGCGTTGTCATTGGGCCTGGGTCGGTTGTAGGTATGGTCAACGACCGTCCTGCAATTCCCCTCGAAGATGTATCGGGGGCCGTAATCACGAATCCAGATGGTGTCGGTGGTCCGCACGACCGTGAAGATCCTCGAGGAATCCGCTCCCTGCGAAATCATGCTGTTCCTGGCCGAGTTGGCCTCGCTGCTTGAATCACAGGCAACGTAGACATTTGCATCTCCCGTCGTCGTTATCCAGGATGCCATCTGGGCAACGATTCCGGTGAACGAGGATCCACCCTCCCAGGCGAGGACGATCCCATCCATCGCCTCGTATTCACTGGCACAACGCACCGGCCCCGATGGCGGTGGCGTCTGGCCTCGTGGAGGCAGGATCAAGCTGTCTCCCAGCCATCGACGCTCTGCGTCTGTCATGAATCGTGGAATGCGGGCATCCTCGGGGAACTGCAACTCCCCATCGATGATGGATGGCTCCTGGGGCTGCGTTGCAGCATGGTCAACAGCCATGCCACCAAGCCCGAGGCACAGGGCGACAGCCGCGGCCGTACTACTCATCTTGATGCCCACGAGCGTCTCCTCAGAATGGGCCGTGCCAGGCACGACCCCCGCCTTCCTGCACCTCCATTCGACCCTCTAATAGGTGCAGGGTCAACCCGTTTCTAGCCAGATTGAGACGTTTGCACTGGAGAAACGCTGTTTTTCCTTTCACTGGCTATCCTTGGCGAATGTCAAATCAGTCGGCGTGTGACCAGGAGACTTCGCCTCCACGCATTGGGTATCTCGGGCCTCCCGGGTCCTACAGCCATCTTGCAGCTGTCCTTCACTTCGGCGATTCGGCCGATTGCATCGAGCACGGGAACATCGAGCCTGTCTTCGTCTCCGTGGAAGAGGGACTGTGCGAATACGGACTCGCACCGTACGAGAACTCGACTGGCGGAAGCATCACGGACACGCTTGACGCATTCCATGATCACAACGTGCGTGCCTGTGCCGAGGTCCTGGTCGAGATCAACCACTGTCTCCTGTCAAATGCGCCAACGGATCGAATCGTGCGGGTCGCATCCCGGCCGCAGGTCCTCGGGCAGTGCAACCGCTGGCTGGCGGATCACTTCCCCGATGCAGAGCGCGTGGAGATGGCCAGTTCCTCGCTTGCCGTGCAGTCGATTGCCGATGCCGAAGACAGCGCTGCAATAGGCTCCGTCCTTGCCGGGACGCTGTACGGCGTTGACGTACTCCATGAGCGCATCCAGGACAAGTCGGACAATGTCACCCGCTTCCTCGTCATTTCCAGGGAGGACTCCCCACCCGTGGGCAGGGATAAGACGACGATGTCCTTCATCACGAGTCACGAACCCGGTGCCCTTGTCGACGTCCTTGCCGTCTTTCGTGATGCGGGCATCAACCTGAGTCACATCGACAAGCGACCAAGTCGTCGAGAGAACTGGCAGTACAAGTTCTATATCGATACCGAGTCGCACCGACAGAACCCGTCAATGCAGGCCGCCATCGAGAAAGCACGTTCACACTGTATCGATTTCAATGTTCTCGGCTCCTACCCGCGTGCAGTGCAGGTTCTCTAAGACAGTCGTCTTGAGTGAAGGATGATCCGATACCATGATTTCCTGTACCCATGGATATTGAACGCACAACTACGTCACTCCTTGAAGGACTCTTCGACTCGGACAACGAGATCGCCTGGTCGCATTTCGACGCTCGCTATCGCCCGATCGTGCTTGGATTTGCTCGAAAGATGGGCTTGAATGAAGTTGATGCTTCGGAAGTGGCGCAGGAGACCATCGTCCAGTTCCTCAAGGAGTACAAGGAGGGCAAGTACGACAGGGAACGCGGCCGGCTTCGTTCCTGGCTCATCGGGATTGCCCGGTTTCGCGTCGCCGGGGTCTATCGAAGCAAGTCCAACAAGCGCGAGTATCGTGGCGAATCAGCCATGATCACCCTTCCGACCGACGAGGTTGAATGCGAGACGATCTGGGACGTTGAACGAAGAACGGTCATTCTTCAGCAGGCACTGCAGGAACTGAGAGCCAATTCGAAAGCCTCCGACAAGACCATCCAGGCCTTCGAGATGCTGGTCCTCAACAGGATTCCCGTCTCGACTGTTGCAGAGAATCTCGACATGTCAAGCCAGGAGGTCTACCTCGCCAAGAGCCGGACGGCCGCAAGGCTCAAGGACATCATCGATCGCTTTGAGCTGATCTACGACGAGGATGCTTCGTGATGTCCAAGGAAACGCCGGACAACCCGCCAAAGCGTCCAACTCGAGAGCAACTTGAGGCCATCGTCGAGGGAGCGACGATGGATTCGGAGATTCTCTCGTACCTGCGTGATCATGATACTGACGGCGTTGTCCAGGAGGAACTGGAATCGATCAAGAGCGAACATGGTTTCCTCGAGGAGTTCCTCGACGCCAATCGAGAAACGCTTTCCACGTCGACCCCGCTGACCATGCAGGCCGCTCCGGAGGGATACGAGATACTCCGCGAACTTGATCGAGGTGCACAGGGTGTCGTCTACCTTGCGCACCAGGTCAGCACGAAACGCCGTGTCGCGCTGAAGGTGATGCTCCAGGGGGCATTTTCAACACAGAGGCAGCAACAGCGATTCGAACGAGAGGTCGAGCTCGTCGCGTCGATGAAGCACCCGAATATCGTGACTGTATTCGACAGCGGCGTTACCCCGGATGGCCGGATGTTCACCGCCATGGAGTACATCGACGGGGTACCACTCAACCTCCATCGGACCCATGATGAACCAGGTGGAGCACAGGTAATGACGACGCGGGAACGTGTCGACCTGTTCCTCAAGGTCTGTGATGCAGTCAGTTCAGCTCATCGGCGTGGAATCATCCACAGGGATCTGAAGCCACTCAACATTCTCGTTGACGCCGAGGGTGAACCACACGTCCTGGACTTCGGGCTCGCCAAGGTCGTTGGCCCAGACGCGATGTCAGAATCCGCCATGGATGCAACCGCCGCCGGTGAGTTCATGGGGACATTCGCCTACGCATCACCCGAACAGGTCAGTGGCGACCCGGACCTCGTAGATACGAGAACCGATGTCTACGCCCTTGGCGTGATCCTGTACGACCTCCTGCTTGGCCAACGCCCATACGAGCTGGGTGGCAATGTCCACGAGATGATCAAGGGCATCATGGAAACACGGCCATTCCCTCCACGGGACTTCGACCCGGAGTTCGACCTGGACCTGGAGACGATTCTGCTCACCTCCCTGGCCAAGGATGTTGAACGGCGATACCAGTCGGTCCAGGACCTTGCAGACGACCTCATGTGCTGGTGTTCAGGCGAACCGATCATGGCTCGCCGCGACGATGCCTGGTACGTACTACGCAAGTTCGTGCTTCGTCATCGTGTTCCGGTGGGGCTGGCTGCCTGCGTGGTCCTGCTGATCGTCGGATTCGCGATCACGATGGCCGTCCTGTACGCGAATGTGACTCTCGCGAACAAGCGGCTGGCCGGAATGCTGGGGATGGCCTCGAATGTCATCGCCACGGCTGATCCGGAAAACACCGATCGACCCTTCACCGCTGCAACAGCCATCGACATGCTCGAGGCATGGTCGGACGTCGTACACGAGGAAATGGCTGATGAACCGGAGATCAGGGCTCGCATTCTCAATGATCTCGGTGAAAGTTTCATCGGGTTTGACCGACATGGACTGGCGCAGACTCACCTGGAAGAAGCGCAGCACACCTTGATGGATTTCGATTCGGAGCCGGACCTGGAAACGGCTCGGTCACTGCACCAGTTGGGCCGCCTTGCCTACAAGCGGGCGAAGTACGACGAAGCGGAGCTCTACTTCAGCCAGGCCCTGGCCATTCGGGAAGACATGCACGTGGGGCCCCACATCGACACGGCACAGTCCCTGCACTTCCTGGGATCGACCTATCGTCGAACCCGGTCCACGAACGAGGCGGAGCGAAAGATGCGGCAGGCCAAGGCGATGCTCGAGAAGATGGAAACAAGCTCGACCAACCAGGGTCGACTGGTCATCACCGGTGAACTCAGCAGCGTGATCAACAGTCTTGGCATCCTGCTCGCCTCGGAACGGCCGGCCGAGGCCATCGACTTCTACCAGGAAGCAGATGCCATGCTCGCATCGCAGGCATCCGATGATGTCGATTGGCGGCGTGGCAGGATCCAGCACAACATCGGCATGTGCCATCTCAGGCTTGGAGACCTCGAGAAGGCTCGAACCATGTTCGAGGAGTCCCTGGTCACGAAGGAGGCTGGTCTGCGTCGACTTCAAGCCGAGCAACTCGTCCAGGAAGACGAGGCATCGGTAAATCGACTGCAACTGGCGACCAGTCGACATGCACTTGCAAGGACCCTCCTTGCCCTCGGGGACATGGAGGGTGCACAGGACGCGGCTGAAGCCGCCCGGAAAATGCGCAGGGATGTACTCAAGGACGGACACCCCCTTCTTGCAGACAGCGAAGAACTGCAGGCTCAACTGGACATCGCCTCCGGAAATGTCGAGGTTGCACTTGGCAATCTCCTGGCAATCCACGCAGATCGTCTCGACCATGGCCAGGAATGGGCCATCGCATGGAACAAGGCGCTCCAGGGCCACGCCCTCTCCAATCTCGATCGATTCCAAGAAGGTGAATCCCTTCTCAAGGAGGCCTACCTGGTCCTGTGCAAGGCACGAGGTGCAACCTCACCCCAGGCAATCTCCTGCGCGGGAATGATGGCCTCCATGTATGAAGCCTGGAATCGACCAGTCGAAGCGCAGCAGTACCGGATGCTTGCCGATGTGAACAATGCCCGGGACGAACACGGGGACTAGACCCGGGATGGTTCCCGAGCAGGTCGCAGGACCGGCAGGACACCCGGCTGGACCTGGATCATGACACGCTGCGTCAAGGGAGTTGCCGTTTCCGGCGGGCAGTCCCCGTCAACCTGCCATGGGATAGGCGAAGAAGGTTCAAGCACAACCAGTCGTCCCCGTGCATGAACAGCGCCATGGCTGGAGAGGTGAGTGCCTCTCCTGGCCCTCCACATCCATCTCAACAGGCCCAGTCTCCTTCGTGTTGGAAGGAAGACGACGTCGAGGACTCCATCGTCCATGCTCGCTTCAGGCGCAGGGTTGAATCGGCCACCGTATTCACTGCAGTTGCAGACGAAGCACAGTCCCGGTTGATCACTGGCGATGCTTGCCCCGTCCACCATGATCCGGATCGGTACCGGTTTCCATCTCCACAACTGCCGGAGCATGCAGGGGAGATAGGTCCAATGGGAAATGGGCCCGGTCCGTCGTGACGCAAGGTCATGAACGACTGCAGCATCAAACCCACAGCTGGTCATCAGGATGCTTGTCGTACCGTTCGCATCGGCAACGTCGAGTGCATGGACATCATGTGCCTCGATCGCATCAATGACATCCCCGGCTTCGCCGGAGAAGCCCATGGCCCGGGCGAAGAGATTCTCCGTACCCGTGGGTACCTGGTAGATGGGGGTTCTTGTACGAATGGAACTCCCGGCGACGAGGCGTACTGTTCCATCGCCTCCAGCAACAACGGCAACATCAACTTCTTCAAGAACCGGGTCCAACCACTCCTGAGCTGGTTCCAGCCGTGTCCAGAGAAGGACGACATCATGACCCGACGATTCCAGTGCCTGCTGGAGTTCCGCAGCTCGGTCCCGTGATGTCCCGGCACCGGAGATCGGGTTGGCTATGAGGGCAATCCTGGGCATGGATCTCTCGATGAAAACCGTGTTCAGACGGGCACCTTCTGCCCGATCCAGCGTATGGTTGAAGGCACACTCTAGTGCAGTCATCAAGGGAATCCATGCAGACCAGTCGACGCCATTTTCTCCAGCGAGCCGCAGCCTGTTCAGCAGGCTTTGCGGGCTTGGAGCGCGTGCTCGCGGTGGAGCAGACGAGCCCCCCACTGCTTCAACGAGCCACCAGTGGTTACGGCCCCCTGCGACCAGATCCCCAGGGACTCGTCGCCCTGCCCGATGGATTCAGATCGCAGGTCATTTCGCGTGCAGGTGAAACGATGAACGACGGGTTGCTTGTTCCCGGCAAGCACGACGGGATGGGAGCCATGCCCGGTCCCGATGGACTGACCATCATCGTTCGCAATCACGAGATCTCTCCCGGGCATGCCACGGTCGGGCCATTTGACGCCGTGACCACGGACACCGGGATTCCAGATGGAATCGACCAGGCCAGGATCTTCGATCCAGGTACGAAGGAGGGTCCCTTTGCCGGTCCATCGCGCGGAGGATGCACCACGTTGGTCTATGACACGAAGGCAGGCAATGGCGATGGTGAACTCAGGACCCATGCGATGAGCCTCGTGGGTACGGAACACAACTGTGCGGGAGGAATCACGCCCCGGAACACCTGGATCAGCTGCGAGGAATCCGTCATGGGCCCTGCGGATGAACTTGGTCGAAGTCGAATCCATGGCTGGTGTTTCGAAGTACCCGCGAGCCTCAATCCGGAACTGGTCGATCCACGCCCGATCAAGCCGATGGGACGATTCAACCATGAAGCGGTCGCTGTCGATCCCGACACGGGCATCGTGTACATGACGGAGGATCGGAACGACGGCGTCCTCTTCCGCTACCTGCCCTCGGATCCCGCCGATCTCCACAGCGGAGGTCCCTTGCAGGCACTGGCCATCGCCGGCACTCCACAGGCGGATCTTCGAAACTGGAATGAGGACCCCACCGCCAAGCCTGGGGATTCCTTCGAGACGACCTGGATCGATGTGGACGACATCGAATCACCTGATGACTCGCTCAGATACCAGGCCTTCGAGAAGGGCGCTGCACGCTTTGCCCGCGGAGAAGGCATGTGGTACGGACAAGGCAGCGTGTATTTCGCCTGCACGACTGGTGGAACCGCTCACCGTGGACAGATCTGGCGCTACGTGATCCCGGGAGCGGATCAGTCTCGGGGAGGAACACTGCGCCTGTTCATCGAACCCAATGACGCCTCGATCATCGAGCATGCCGACAACCTGACTATCGCGCCGTGGGGCGATCTGATCGTCTGCGAGGACGGGCTCGAGGAACAGTACCTGCTTGGAGTGACTCCTCATGGTGCCATCTACAAGTTCGGACTGAACCTGATGAACCAATCGGAGTTCGCTGGTGCCACGTTCTCACCTGATGGGACAACCCTCTTCGTCAACATCCAGAATCCAGGACTCACCCTGGCGATTACGGGCCCATGGGAGAGTCGACGCGCCTAGCCGATGATGCGGGGCATGTTGAGCGCACGCCTGAGATCAAGAACCTGCCCCGCGTGCACCCCGTTGTGAAAAGAGACCCGCAACACCAGGTCCAGCAGCGGGATCGGTGTCCCATTCCAATCACGCGTAGCCTTCAGTGCACCAGGATCAAGGCCTCGAACTGCACCCGCGAGCCTGTGACATGCCTTTGAATAGATGGCACGCCCACGCTCCATGTTTGGATACAGGCTGGCTTCCGGAGTTGGGGATGATCCCTTGCAGACAGCCTCGGTATCGAATCGCTCTGGATCTCCCCCCGTTCCATCACCCTGCATGAAATCTGTCTCCGGCGGCAACTGGCCATCGATCTTCGAGGCAAGCTTGTGCATGGTCATGGCGCAGTGACCAAGTGTCCAGATGAAGTGGTTGGGAAGCCCTGCAGCCTGTGCGGTTCGTGCATCGTCTTCGACATCCTCCAGAAATCGGAGCAGCAAGCCCTCGGTGGACTCGATGGCGATTGCAAGCGCTTCAACTCCCTCCATCATCCGTCTCCTGCATGATGTATGTCTCCGGTGCAGGCTTCACTGCACGGGCAAACCACCGTGGGCGGCGAAGCCCACCCGGACCCGGTGCCGGCCTCGTCTGCTCCATCCATTGCCTGTAGACATCCATCGAGCGACGCGTGTCCACCACCACGTCACCGTACCGATCGTCAGCCGAGGCGGGACCAATCCGGACGATCTGGTGCCAGCAGTGCATGCCCGAAACCGGGTCGGGTTGGACCGGGAAGACGAGGTTCTGGTGCACTCCCCCATCGGTCCACCAGACGCGACGGCTGTCTGGATCACTGCTGTCGAATGCCTTGATGTTCTCAACACGCCTGAACCGTACTGCCCCTCCCGGAGTCGTTTCACGTACGACCCGGGCACTTGCCCAGCGATCGGTCCCGACATCATCGAAGAGACGCCATCGCCCAAGGTGATGGGAACATGCCACGACGCCTGGCCGGATGGCCTCGGTAATCCACGCCCGGTTGACGAAATGACCGATTGACGTCTCCAATCGAACGAGGCTGTCCGTTGCAATACCAAGTCGCTGCGCATCCGAGGGGTGTATCCAGACCGGGTTCGTATTCGAAAGTTCATAGAGCCACTTCGCATTTGCAGACCGGGTATGGATGAGTGTCGGCAATCTGAACGTCGGCACCAGGACCATCTGCCCCTTGTCGGCATCCATCTCGTCGGCATGAACATGGCTCTTGATGTATCCGGGCATGGTCTGCTCGGACCATTTCCAGTCGTGCATCGTCTGGCTGTGCAACTCCAGGCGACGACTCGGCGTCGGGAACCCGACCACGGCACGACCGTCAACTTCGAGCCCCACTGGAGTTCCATCTCGAAGCACGGTTCCCTCTGCATCAACCGTGGCACCCTCGGAGTCGGCCAGGTCCGCCTCGTGGCTGCGGTAGGCATCGTCTTCCACGAGGAATGCCCCGTACCGCCGCATGTATGCAAGAGGGCTGAGCCCCTCGGCCTCGGCAGCCTCGGGGAGCCCGGGAACGGCATGCTCGAAGATCCACTGGTAGTACTCGTCGATCGTGATCTTCTCGCCGGGGCGGTAAGGTGACTCGTAGTGCTTCCGGATGCCCAGCGATCCATCAGGGTCTATACGCCAGGACAACTCGATCCAGAACTCGTCTTCCTCCCACACTTCACCGGGATTGGCCTGCCAGGTGAACTCGACGGGATCTCCCATCCGCTCCCTGGCAACACGAAGCACCGGCTGGCGGAAACTGATCCACTTGGCTGCATGCGTCTCCTGGCTGAGCAGGTCATGTCGTTCTGCACCGACACCCATGGGAAGCACGTAGTCGGCGTACTGGGCTGTCTCGCTCCAGGTCGGCGTCAGGGCAGCGTGGACCCCGATGCGGGATTCATCCCTGAGCAACTGCTCCCACATGAGCCCGTCAGGATTCGTCCAGACAGGGTTGTAGACGCGAGTGAAGTAGGTGTCGATACGACCTCGACCCTCCTCCATCATGTGGGGCAGCAGGAATGACATCTCGTGGTAGGCCAGTGGAAACTCTGGCGGATAAAGCAGTTCATTCCATCGCTTCTGCGGGGGTGGGTTGTCAAATGGCCTTGCAACGAACTTGTTGTGGGAGTTCGGGTTCGTCCCACCCTCGGTACCGACTGCTCCCATCAAGACAACCAGGAACTGCAGGCAGCGTGCTACCTGCCACCCACCGAGGTTTCCCGAGGCTGCGCTTCGCCAGACGTGCGTAGCGAAGGCTGGACCTGCCTCGCCTATGGAACGTGCGATTTCACGGATCATGTCGGCATCCACGTCGCATTCCTCGGCAGCGGCTTCTGGTGTTGCAAAGGCGTAGTGTGACTTCAGTGCCTCGATGAACAGGTCGAAGTCCGGCTTCGCACCCGGATCGAGAAAGGCCAGTGTGTCCTTCCAGTTCACCCATCGCTCAAGGAAGCCCCGGTCGTAGAGCTTCTCCTCGAGGAGCACATGGGCCATGGCGAGCAGGAGCATCGACTCCGTACCTGGGCGGGGCGCAAGCCACCAGTCCGCTTTCGAAGCGGTGTTCGACAAGCGGACATCGATGACGCACATCTTCGCCCCGGCATTCATGCCTTCGACGATGCGTTGCGCATGTGGATTGAAATAATGACCGGTTTCCAGGTGCGCCGAAAGCATGAGAATGAACTTGGCATTGGCATGGTCCGGCGAGGGGCGATCTGCGCCGGACCAGAGTGCATAGCCCACCCGGGCCGAGGCGGAGCAGACATTCGTATGGGAGTTGTGCGCATCGACCCCCCAGGACCGGAGGACGCGATCCATGTAGCCGTCAGCTCCGGGGCGACCGACGTGGTACATGATCTCGTCATGACGATCCTCCAGCAGTGCCGCACGCATGCGACCTGCAAGATCATCGAGCACCTGGTCCCAGCTCACCCGTTCGAACTGGCCTGAGCCTCGCTCCCCCACTCGCTTCAGTGGATACAGGATCCGTTCCGGGTCCTCGACCTGGTTGAGTGTGGCAGGTCCCTTTGCGCAGTTTCGACCACGGGACCCGGGGTGATGCGGGTTCCCCTCGAGTTTCCGTATCGCCAGTGATTCAGGATCGATCCAGGCCATCAACCCACAGCCGGCTTCGCAGTTGAAGCAGGTTGTCGGTACGAGCATGGAATGACGTTCCACGTGGCGTGGCCATGCTGTTGGATCCAGGTCCGTGACATCATCCCACGACTCGACCGGGGGGTAGGTCTCAAGCTCGATGACTGGAAGTGGTGTGCCGGATTTCGACATGAATTTGACTCAGGACAGTGGCGGCAACTGGCCGGCACGAACATAGGCGTGTTCATAGCAATAGAGACCAATGAGGATGGCTATTGCACTGGAAAAAGGAATCCCGCTGATCGCCGCAATGGCGGCAAGGGCAAGAACGATGTAGCCGGCCCACAATGCCGGGATGTCCCAGATGCGGACCGTCCCGAGAAAGGCAGCTGCCTGCTGGGCATTGGCCGTGACGTGATGCCCATGTCGCTCGGCAAGGCAGAAGCCCACGTGTGCAAGGATCGAGCCCAGGAGAATCCACGTAAGCACCGTCGCCTCAACCGGGGATACCACGAGCAGGATCGCACTTCCACACAGCAGGGCCTGGACGACCAGGTGCGGCAGGAGCAATCGACTCTCCCAGAGATCACGACCCTTGCACTGGGCAAAGAGAAAGGCCGTGTAGCCGGCAACAAACAGGGCAAGCACTGCATTGGGCCATCGAAGGGCCTCGGCCAGTCCATCGGCACCTGCAAGTCGAAGTACCAGGATGATCGAGGTCAGGGCCGTGAAGGCACCGAGAATGACTCCCCCCTTCACCAGCCAGCTCTTCCAGTTGGGCCTGGTGAGCAGCCTGTAGAAACGAGATGGACGAGCCAGGTCCTCCACGAGCAGGACGAGGGTGATCAACGTAAAGACCAGCGCCGTAATTTCAGGAAAGAGACTCGATCTCCATCCTGAAATACCAAGTGCCGCGGCAAAAGGCGCCAACACGGCGACACCTGCTGCGATGGACTTGGTCAGGAGGTAGAGAGAGACCGGCCAGCCCCATTCAACCTTGTGGCCGACGTCATAGACAACGCGAGCGTCACGAACAGTGGGTAGTTGGGAAGGCCAGGGCTCGGGCTTTGCTGGGGGCCGCTGGCTGAAGAGATAGGTATCAGGACGCGAGGCACGACCCGGCTGAAGTGCGATATCGGCAGCCCCCTTGTAATGAACATTCGGACTGGTGCCTTGCTCCGGTCGACGGACCTTCGTGGGATTGTCACGAACCAGCAGGGAGACCTTCGAGTGTGGGTCGTGGAAATCACCGGCAATAATGGCATTGGTCGGGCAGACGAC
>JAYZBD010000064.1:0-50153 GCA_036339395.1 Planctomycetota bacterium
CTTGTATGCATCGATGCCCGTGTAGGTGTCTTCCTCGGCCAGGACGACCTGTGACGAATGATCTTCCTGCTGTCGCAGGTGACCGAGGCTCGACTGGAGTCGATCAGGGAAGAGATCGGCCATGGCGACGATGTGGGTCGAGGGATTGGCCTGCATCGCATTCACGGCGGCACCGGTTCCCCGGCCACCACAGCCGACGACCCCGCATCGGACGACTTCCTGTCCCTGTGCATGGGCGCTGCGGCCCAGTGCAAGCGGGGAGGCGGCCAGCATGGCGCCGGCGGCTGACGTCTGCACGAATCGACGCCGTGTTACATCATTGGTGGGTTCATTCGACATGGTCTTCTCCTGCCGGTTCAAGCCCGTTGTCAAGCCTGGAGTGATCGTTCCATCCTGTTGGCGACGTCCGTGAGTCGGGCGGTATCCCCGCCCCCGACCTCGGCACTGGCCCAGCCGCTGTAGCCGATGTCGTCCAGTGCCACGCCGACGGCCGGCCAGTCACAGTCGCCGTCACCGATTTCGACGCCGAATCCCTTCCAGACACCTTCCTCCCGCATGCGTTTCAGGCTGTATTCCTTCACGTCGAGTTTCATGATGCGGGGGCCGAGCACTTCGACGCATGTTGCAGGCCTTGCGTACCGGACGATGTTGCCCACGTCGAAGTAGAACCCGACGTAGGGAGAGTTGATCTCATCGATGTACCGAGCAGACTCATGCGGACCCATGAGGAATCCATTCCATACGTTCTCGATGGCGATCTTCACATCCAGTTCCTCGCAGAGAGGAAGCACCTTCCGGATTTCCTCCTGCGACCGTGTCCAGACTTCGCCGTATGACACGTTGTTGTTCACGACCCCGGGAACCAGGAGTACCGTCGTAGCGCCGACGGCCTTGGCATCACGCAGTGCACCTTCAAGGGCAGCAAGGCCCTTGGCTCGTACCGCAGGATCCGGATCGGACAGGCACTGCTGCCAATGGACGGAGTCGACGACTCCCGGAACAACGAGCCCGGTTTCAGCCATGGCGGCCTTCACCTCCTCGAGATCGAGGTCACTCGGGCTGTCGATCTCGACACCTTCGAAGCCCGCTGCCTTGGCACTCTGGAACTTCTCAAGCACGGTGGAGCCATCTCCGATCATGCCGTACTTCAGCGATTTCCTGATGTCACGTTTCCGAGTGCCGGGGGGGGTCATGGCACCAGCCTCCTGCGCCACCGCGGCCGATGCAAGTCCAGCACCGCCGAGGACGGCTGAACCGGCGAGCATGGCTGTTGACGTGGCAATGAATTGACGTCGATCCTGTTTTTCCATCAGGTGCCCGCCTTGGCGATCTTCGCCGAATCGGGCTTGGTGACGGGTGGCATCGGGTAGTCGCCGAATGCATACGTATCGGGACCGAGTCGCTCGGGGCTGTTCAGGGCATCGTCCCAGGTGACGGACTCGCCCGTGTAGTTGGCCATCCGGCCCATGATGCCCATGAGCGTGCTCTGTGCCATGAAGTCGCCGTCGTTGACCGGCGTGCCTTCGCGAATGGCCTTGAACAACTCGTCATGTTCGACCTGGTACATGTTCGGGTTCGGGCCCTTGTACTGCCAGGAGACCTCGTTGTCCGGACCCTTGATGATCTGGGTCGGTCCCCACGAGTTCACGAAGCAGTTGCCCTTCGTCCCGATGATGTACTCGGTGTTGTCTCCCCAGCATCCCGGGATCTGGCGACACATGTGGAATGCTCTCGCGCCATTGTCATACTCGTACAGCACGGCGTGGTGATCATAGATGTCACCGGACTCGAGCCCCTCGCGGCAGAGTCGTCCGCCCACTCCGTAGCACCGAACCGGCGTGCGATTGTTCATGGCCCAATTGATCTTGTCGATGGCATGTACGGCCTGCTCGACGATGTGATCGCCCGAGAGCCAGTTGAAGTGCTGCCAGTTGCGCATCTGCCATTCCATGTCAGACCAGCCATCCTGCCGGGGTCGCTTGCCAAGCGGGCCGGCCAGGTAGGTTGAGTGGACCGTGGTGATGTCGCCGATCGCTCCGCCGTGGAGGCGTGCATAGCACTCGCGGTTCGGGATGTTGTACCGCCAGCAGAACCCGGACATCAGGGCGGTGCCCTGTTGTTTCGCCTGCCTGGACGCTTCAAGCACCTTGCGGACTCCAGGGCCGTCAACGGCCATGGGTTTCTCGGTGAAGACATGCTTGCCCGCCTTGACTGCAGCTTCGAGATGCTCGGGCCTGAAGTGCGGGGGTGTTGCGAGAATCACCACATCGACGTCGCTGTCAATGACCTCCTGGTACGCATCAAATCCGACAAAGCGCTGGTCCGGTGGGACATTGACGCGATCACCGGCATGCTTGACGAGGTTGGTGCGGCTGTTCTCAAGTCGGTCGGAGAAGGCGTCTCCCATCGAGACGAGCACGACACCTGGATCGGCATTGAGGGCGTTCTGGGCGGCGCCGCTGCCACGTCCGCCGCACCCGATGAGACCGACGCGGATGCGGTCATCACCACGCGCGAAGGCCGAGGAGGCCAATGCGGGTGAAACCAGTGCCGCAGCACCAACAGCCGCAGTCGATGCGGTTACGAAGCGCCGGCGGGAAACGTCAGTGGCATGTTCATTCGATGTGTTCATGGAAGTTCCTTTGCTGCGTTCAACTGTTGGCATTGCTGACAACTCGAAATCCGATGAAGGGGCCGTCAGCCAGCCACCAGACGCTCCTCGGGATCTGTGGATCGCTCTCGTTCCAGTCGCTTGTTTCAGGTTGACTGCTGCTGCACCCGAGTTCCTCGATCGAGGAGAGGAAGGATCCTCCCATCACCACGCCATTGCCGTTGTCATCAACAGCCCATTCAGCGACATTGCCGTGCATGTCATGGAGCCCGAGTGCATCTGCTGCCCTCGTTCCTACCGGGTGTGTCGTCCAGTCTGCATTGAGGTCGTACCAGGCGTAGTCCGTCATGCTTGCAGTCGGCACCTTGCCCAGTTTGCACGCATGCGACCACTCGGCCGTGGTTGGAAGTCGATAACTGCGACCGCTTTCCTGGCTCAGCCACAGGCAGAATGCTTCCGCGCCACGGCGTGACATCGAGATCGCCGGGTACCCCGCATGCCCGAACCCACGGTCAACGAGCATGTACGGCCTCGTTGGCCGGGTCTCGGCTTCTGGAGATCCTTTTACAGGGAGTTCCTCGAGGTCGAAGACAAATGCATCGAAGACGTCCCAGTCAACCTCGTGATCCGACATGTAGAAGGAATCGACCCCGCTCCCTCCCTGTACCGGGACGAAGTGGATGCCCAGGCCTGACTCTCCAACCGCCTGGTCAAAGGCCCCCTTGGCTGGAAACTGATCCTGGGTGCTCTTCGAGGTTGCGGTGCAGGCACCCAGGGCGGAGATCGACAGCACCAGGACCGTACGCGTGGCTGGATTGACTACAGTTCGAGCCATGGATTCTTCGTTTCCACCTTCCTTGTTCATGATACTCCTGATTTCGATCTTTACGGTGGGCTGTTCTTCCAGGGATCCGGGCATCGACCTGGGGCAGGCTGAAGCCGTTGTTCATGGCACTCCATACGAGTATGCGCGGATTCGAATGGGCACGCGTGTACGTATTCTCATTGATGCAGGGGATGAATTCCAGGCTCGCCAGGCGGCCCAGGAGGCTTTCAGGAGCATTACGCAGCTTGAAATGGTGTTGAGTGACTACAACCCCGAAAGCGAGATTCGCCTCCTTGAGGAGAAACTGCATGGGAAGCCCCATCGAGTGAGTCCGGAGTTGGCATCTGCACTGTCCCGATCACTGGAACTCTCCGCGGAAACAGGTGGAGCATTCGACGTGACATGCGGGTCCTTGACCCGCCTTTGGCGAGTGGCCTTCGAGTCCGGGCAGCCCCCGGGTGATGAGGCCATTTCAACTGCCATGGAGTCCGTGGGCTGGAATCGAGTTGAAGTAGACGAACAGGCTTCTGTCGTCACGTTCCACGAACAAGGAACAACCATTGATTTCGGCGGCTTTGGCAAGGGACTGGCGGCTGATGTGGCCCTGGCTGTCCTAGCAGAGCATGGCTGCAGCAGGGCGCTGGTGGACATTGGTGGTGATCTTGCAATAGGAGATCCTCCGGAGGGTCGATCGGGTTGGTCGGTTGGCATAGCACTCGATTCAGGTCGATCTACAAGGAACATGGATGTGGCCAACTGCGGAATTGCAACCTCGGGTGATTCCGAGCAGTACCTGGAGCATGGTGGCATCCGGTATTCGCATGTGCTGGATCCTCGATCGGGCCAGGCGTTGACGACGGGGTATGCCGTGACGGTCCTGGCAGGTGATGCAGCTACGGCTGATGCACTCGCATCCGCATTGAGTGTCCTGGGCCCGGGAAGCGGCAGCCAGTTGCCGTCATCCCTGGAGGGAGTCCAGATTGTTGCGGATTCCACGACTCCCTAGGAAACCTTCCAGCTCAACTGCCGTTCCGGCAGCGGTTCCAGGCTCATGGCAGCAGGCGCAGCTGGTACATCACCGGGTCAATGTGACTGAAACATGCGAACGGATGTTCGCATGTTCCCCATTGATGAGGCCCCATGCGGTGATTTCCATGTTCAAAAGGGAAGTGGCATGGGATCGGCATGGACTTTGTGACTGTTCCCATGAGTCGCGGAGGACGGTTTCGAGCGGTTCGGAACACTCCGCAGGAACAAGTCGAAACACAAGGAGAACAGCCATGACCATTTCAACCACCATGGCGCCGAATACGACGATCGCACGAGTCCAGAACCAGTTCGATCGCATTCTTGAGACTTCAAGGAATACATCGATGCTCCCAGTACGCATGCATCGTAAGGGTTTCATGATGCCCTCCCTGAACGTCTACGAAGATGCTTCCACGATCTACGTGGAAACCGAACTTCCGGGAGTTCCACTGGATGATGTCGATGTCACCGTAGTAGGCCAACAGTTGACGATCACGGGTCGACGAACACTGCTGGTTCCAGATGAGGCAGCGATTGTTGCAAAGGAACGCGGTTCACTGAAGTTCCAGCGAAGCGTGATGCTGTCAGTACCAGTCATCGAAGAAGAAATCCAGGTCAGCATGCATCGAGGAATACTGACAGTCAGCATGCCGAAGATGACCTGGAACACCGAACATCGTTCCACGTTTACTGCCTGATGAACGTACCAGGCAGGTACATGAACATGGAACAGGAACATTCAACATAAGGAGCCTTGAAATGGCTATCAACGTACAAATCAAGGGCGACAGGAAGTATGAAGATACAGTCGCCACCAACGAATACCGTAACGGTACCTACGTCAACAACGCGTACACGCAGCCCTGGATCGCAGGACTCGACGCGTTCAACCCCAACCAGATGTACACGACCCCGATGCTCGACGGCATGTCTGCGAAGGCGTTCTACGCCAACCAGGTCCCCTCGAGCTTCGCGAGCCTGTACGGAAACAGGGCATTCCAGACAGCCAATCCATTCGTGACAGGGTTCAACAGCCCGTTTGCATTCACGAATTCCGCCTCGTCTCCATTCTCGACGGTCCAGTACGCCACGACACCATCATCCCTCGCGATGATGAATGCCCAGGCTGACCTGGCAACCGCTTCAAGGATGAACAACTGGCAGAGCACGATTGACCCGATGTCCGCCGCTTGGACACCTGCAGCACAGCAGGCGCTCCAGTATGCATCAACAACTCCGTACTGGAGCACGGCTGCTCAGCAGGCATCCCAGTACGCATCGATGATGCCCGTAGACATCTATGAGACAGAAGATGAGTTCATCCTTCTCACCGACATTCCAGGTGCCTCGATCGAGGACATCAACATTCTTGTCGAAGAGAGCATGCTCATCATCAAGGGCACGGTCAAACCGGTCAGTTGGGAAAATTTCGCAATGAAGGACACTGCCGTCGCACTTCTCCAGGAGAAGCCGGCAATCAGGAATATTCATCGCACCTTCCCAATCAGCTCCAATGTCCTGGTCGACAAGCTCGCGGCCAGGCTCAGTGACGGCGTGCTCACCATCACGCTGCCCAAGGTGAAGGCCAACTGCACTTCGACACGTCGAGTAGCAGTCGCCAACGCCTGACACAGGAAGGTCATCTTCATGACCACGATGCCGGCCGGTCCAAGGCTTGACCGGCCGGCATCATTTTTATTTCTGCCTGCAAGCTCTGGCTGCCGTCGGATGTGAAGTGCTGCCAACGTGGCAGCAGCGGATCGAGATGCGCCCACCGCATGTTCCCCTGAACCGGATTCGGAGTTGGCATGCACATTGCACCTGGAAGAACACCCCCGGATGAACCGGGATACGAAATGAGAACGCGGGCACGGCCCGCCCAGGAAATACGGAGGTGTGTCATGACTACGCAAACAATGAGTACTCCAACAACGGCGATGGGACGAGTACGCGATGGTGTCGACCGATTGTTCGACTCGATGCTTCCCGCAGTAGCTCGTACATTCAACATGATCTCAGCTCATGAGGGTCCGGCAATCAACATGCTGGAAGATGATTTCAACGTCTACATCGAAACCGAGTTGCCGGGTGTCACCCTCGATGACATCGAACTGACGATCACGAACGATGTCCTGACGGTGGCAGGCTCCAGGGACATAGACGTCCCGGCCGACACATCGGTTCTCCGTCGAGAACGAGCTGACTTCAGTTTCGAGCGAACGATCAGGCTTCCGTCCATGATCGAGATCGATGCTGTCGAAGCGACGATGCGACACGGTGTTCTGACCGTGACGCTTCCCAAGTCGGAAGAAAGCCGAACTCGGCATGTCAGCGTTACCCAGGAATCAATCGACTAACAGCACAAGGAGCAGAGCCATGAACTGCCAGACCATCAACTACGGACACGATACGCACGCTCAATACGACAGTGCAACCAAGGTACGAGGACACCTGCACCCGACCAAGGATCCCCAGGCATACCGGGCACCGGTCGATGTCTACGAGTCCACGGATGAATACATCCTGCTTGCAGACATGCCCGGCACATCGTCTGATGACATCGAGATCGTCATTGACGGCGGCACGCTGGAGATCACTGGTACGGTTCGGGATCGATACGCCACGCTCGGCAGGGCGATCAGCCGGGAATACGGGGTCGGCGATTACCATCGACACATCCGCATAGGAAAGGGTGTCAACGCCGACGGAATCACCGCGGTCTACCGCGACGGAATCCTGCGCGTGAACCTGCCCAGGCATGGGGAATCGATTCAACGAACGGTCCAGGTGAATGAGGATCGGTCCTGACGACCGAAACTCCTCCTCGAACTTGTAGGAAGCGGACAGGGGCTCGCGGTCACGAGCCCCTGTCTGTTACATGGCAGAAGGGTTCCAGGAGTCGGCGACCTTCCCCAATCCATCGAGCATGAGTACCATGGACGCCTGGATCAAGGAGGAATACTGGATGTCCGAATCCACCGTACGCCCGGCTGACCTGCAGCAACTCATGCGGGAGAAACGATGGATCTTCCTTGCGGAGGGAATACTGCTCCTCTGCGGGGGTTTCTTCGCCATCATCATGCCGATGGTGATGTCAACACTGGTGGCGTACTTTCTCGGTTGGATGTCGATCGTGGTTGGTGTCCTGCTGTTCGTCCGTTCAGCGGCAACCGGCCCTTCGGAGGATCGCCTGTCCACCCTGGTGACCGGGGTTCTCTTTGGGATCATCGGAATCGTTCTCATCGCCTGGCCCTTCAAGGGGCTCGAGGGAATCACGCTCCTGATGGCCGGCTTCTGCATACTTCGAGGCCTGATGGATCTGTCCGGAAAGCCAGTTCGGCATTCTTCAACTCCAGGTCTCCAGGTGCTTTCGGGTATCGCCGGAATCGTGCTGGGCGTGCTTCTCCTCCTCTGGTGGCCGGGAGACGCCTTGTGGGCAGTTGGCCTGCTTTTCGGGATTCAACTGATCTTCATGGGCTGTGGACTGCTGGCGATCTGGAACAGTCTTGATCATCCAGTGGCAGGGAAGGCCCAGGTTGGGGCCTGAAGGAGTACTCAGCCGACCCGGCGATCGTGCTTGGCATTCCGTTGATCAACATAGGTGGTCGGCAGGACATGCTTGAAGCCGCGTTTCAGTCCTTCAAGGGCATCACGTTCAATCTGCCTCACCCGTTCCCGAGTCAGTCCGACCACGCGGCCGATCTGCTTCAAGGTCATGGGAGGCCGACCATCCAGGCCGAATCGCATGGCCAGCACCCGCTCCTCGATCGGTTCAAGTTGCTTGAGGAGAAGGCGTACTTTCTGAAGATCATCCTTCGAGGCTGTCAGGTCTTCAGGCCCACTGGTATCTGCAGGCTGCATGTTGAGAACATGATGTCGATCAGAATCGTTGGCCCGTCCAGGGCCACTGGGCTGCTGCAGGCATGCAAGTGTTCGTTCAAGTACAGGCAACTTGTTGACAGGCATGTTCATGGCATCCGCAACTTCCTTGCTTGTCGGACATCTCCCATGTTTCAATTCAAGCTTGCGTACGGTGCGTTTCAACGCTGCCATGCGCTGCATCATGTATGAAGGAACGTGCATGGGCATCCTGTGGCGACTCCAGGATCGCTTGACCGTCTTTCGAATCCACCATGTTGCGTAGGTGGAGAATCGATGTCCATACGCCGGGTCGAATCGTTCGACGGCCCTGATGAGACCGATGTTTCCCTCGTCAATGAGTTCAAGCAGTGAGAGTCCGGTTGTCTGGTAATGCTTGCAGATGCTGACGACGAGTCGCAGATTCGCAGCGATCATTCTGCACCGGGATTCTTCGCAGTTGTCATTGATGATCTTCCAGGAAAGTTCACGTTCTTCCTGGGCGGTCAACAACGGTACGCGGGCAATCTCGCGTAGATACGTTTCAAGATCATTTCGTGGAGTACTTCTGGTCATGGAGCCCCCGTCGTTTGGAGTACAGCTGCCGCGCAGCACATCCATCAGGTACTGCGGGTGGTCCCGGAGTCCGGGATCGAAACTGGGTTGAAGAAGCCGTGGACCGTGGAGATGGGCCCGTGCTCGGCCGGGAGAGAAATGTTCCCATGGAAGAGACCAGTTCCCCAACTGGATTCAACAACGGGTAGTCGTGCTACGGTGCCGGTTCGATCCAGGTTCGTGCAGTTGAGCCACACGTCGATCTTCTGCTGTTTAGAGGTGTTTCTTGAAGTCCCAGGAGTAAAAAAAGGGACACCGCGGCACGAAGTCGCGGTGTTCCGGGAGGAGAGAAGAGAGAGACGTGTTCAGGTGGCAGGGGAAGCGGAAAGGAGTCTCGTGTGGTCCTGGGTTGGCCACCAGGGAGAGAATCAGGGGTCCCTGGCTTCCTTTCGTGTATCCGAGAAAAAACAGGTGAGTATTCCAGTACGCGGCTGGATAGGGCATAAATGCCTTCTCATGGTCATTTCATGATGCCGACGATGGTATAAGACAGTTTGGAACGCCCCTAATCGCCATGTCGGATCTGCACCAGGACATCAAGCTTGAAACTCGGGAAACGGCCCGGCTGTGGCGTCGGGAAGTCTTCAGTTCCCGTGCATGGGCAAGGCATGCCCTCTTCGTGGTCGCGGCCGTCCTGACAGGGCTGGTCGCCTGGTACTTCCAGCAGGCAGAGGTGTGGGGTCGGGACTGGTTCAACTTCCTCCGGGGAGAAGGCGGGCTCTTCGGGAGCGAGTGGCGGATGCCGGGAATCCTGGCAGTCCTTGTTCCAATGCTCGTGGTGACTGGAAGCATGCTCCTGATCATGCAGCTCCGGGATCGGTTCTATTCCGGTACCGAGGGAACAGGCATCCCCCAGGCAATCGCAGCTCTGAAGACTCCTGAAGGTCCATTCCGGAGCATGATGCTGTCGTGGCGGATCGCCATCGGCAAGATCTTCCTGTTGACCATCGGCCTCTTTTCTGGAATGACCATCGGCAGGGAAGGACCATCCGTGCACGTGGGTGCATGCCTGATGTATCTCATAACGAAGATCACGCATTACCCGGCGCACCTAGTCCGACGCGGCCTCATATTGGGCGGAGGAGGTGCCGGCATCGCCGCAGCGTTCAATGCCCCGATAGCAGGAATCATCTTTGCATTCGAAGAGATTGGTCGTTCATTCGAGAAGAACAATGCAGGAACAGTCATCCGGACCGTGATCCTTGCATCACTGGTCGTTGTTCTCCTGCTCGGCAAGGACTACCTCTTCTATGGCCAGGTAAAGACCGATGCCAGCAGTTGGACCCTGCTCCAATGGAGCTCGGTTCTCTTCATCGGAATCATTGGCGGATTTCTTGGTGGTTTCTTCGCACAGTGTGTCGTGAAGGGTACGAGGGTCGTAGGTTGCTGCATGAAATGGAACATATGGATTACACCACTCGTCATTGGTGGTTCCCTCGCGTTGCTCGGACTGGTCTCCGGGGGAGAGACGTACGGGAGCGGGTATCCACAGGCCGAGGCCATATTGATTCCCGATGCGGATGGAAATACATGGTCGGCTCCATGGCACTACGCGCCCTTGAAGGCATGTGCCTCCTTTTTCAGCCTTGTCAGTGGGATTCCAGGCGGATTGTTCGACCCCAGCCTGTCGGTTGGTGCAGGACTTGGGCAGACGTTCGTTCCGGTCATGGATGTGATTCTTCCCGGGATTGCTCCCGAAGCCGTCATCATGATGTTCATGGTTGCCTACTTTGCAGGAGTCGTGCAGAGTCCGCTTACATGTGGAGTGATCATGGTCGAGATGACCGGGGCACGTTACATGACGATCCCGCTGCTGATGACTGCCGTCGTAGCCTACGAATGTTCCCGACTGGTCTGTCGAACGGCCATCTACGAGGCCCTGGCCGACATCTTCCTCGGGCATGTCGAGCAGTGTGGCCCAACACCTCCAGGGAAGAATCAACAGGTGGCGAAGTAGCGAAGCCCTACGTGGTAGTGCGTTTCAACACGTCGGCACCAGGCGACTATCACCGAGGCACGACCCGGAGTTCCACCCGGAAGCCGGGTACGGATCCTGCCAGTCATCCCTTCCATCAACGGGACGGCGCTTCGTACAAGTCCGCCTCCGCAGCTTTCATTGATGAGGACGTATCGACCTGGCATTCCAGGAATTGCATGCCAGTCGATGACAAGTTCATCACACGCAGGCGATCGATCTTCATTCCGTCGTTCGCCTGTTGCAGCATCGCTTGATGCTGAATCGAAGATAAAGTCATGGAGCATGCTTCGGACAATCACATCCATGTCCAAAGCGTGCAAACGCGCTCATCAGAATCCCGGCCCGGGGTGTTCAGGCTGTAGGGTCTGGTCGCATCATGCAGCCTCGATCAGCATGTTTGAGTCGAGGAAAGCTGCCTGGCCTGTTCCTCGGCGTGGTAGGAACTTCGTACGAGTGGACCGGATTCAACGACCTTGAATCCCATGCCCAGTCCGATGGATCTGTAGGTTTCAAACTGCCCTGGCGGAACCCAGCGATCGACTGGAAGGTGGTTTCGCGTGGGTTGGAGATATTGTCCGATGGTCAGGATGTCGGTGTCAGCCTGTGCCCGGATGTCATCCATGACTTCATGAACCTCGTCATCTCGTTCCCCGATGCCGACCATGATGCTCGTCTTCGAAACCAGTCCCTGCCTCTTGATATGGGCGAGTACCTCGAGTGATCGTTCGTACCTGGCCTGGGGTCGTACGGCGGGATGCATGCGCTGCACTGTCTCCATGTTGTGCGAGAGAATCTCGGGCCCCGCTTCGACTACGAGCTGCAGGTCATCCAGGTTGCCCTTGAAATCGCCGACAAGTGTTTCAACGGACAGGTCCGGGCAGGCATCATGGACCCGGTGAATCGTTTCGGCCCAGATCGCGGCTCCGCCATCGGGCAGGTCGTCACGATCAACCGAGGTGATGACAACATGCGTCAGGCCGGTTCGAGACAATGCATCAGCTACCCGCCTTGGTTCGTCCAGGTCGACCTTCCCGGGTCGTCCTGTCTTGACGTTGCAGAACCCACAGGATCTGGTGCAGGTATCACCGAGGATCATGATGGTTGCCGTACCTCGGCTCCAGCATTCACCGATGTTTGGACAGGAGGCCTCTTCGCAGACCGTGTGGAGGCTGTTGGCCTTGATCAGGTCCCGTGTTCTCGTGAACTCGTCCCCACCAGGGGCTTGTGCCCTGATCCAAGCCGGTTTCCTCTCCTGCCGGAGTGACTGCTTGCCCTGTCCCTGGTTGTTGAGAATCATCGAGTTCAGGTCCACGAGCCCTTTGCCGACATGTCGACGGGCTGTATCTCCCCCAAGGGGGCGTGGATGCCTCATGAGGGCGGCATCTGGGCGGGGGGGGACAGATTTGCCTGGTGTGGAACTCGCCATGATGGAGAGTGTACCCCTCCCGGTTTGTCACAGAGGGCGTTTTACGGCTGCAGGGCATTGTTGAAGGCGCAGAAACAGTACTCCCGGGGTCTGATAACAGGCCAGTTCACCCCCTCGAGTGTCCTCTGACTCAACCAAGGGGCCTCATAAAGTCGATGTGAGGCTCTACGGTGGCTCTTTCGTGGCACCGTTGCTGTCGTGCCGGGATGGGCAGCCCCATTCCAAGTTGTTTTTAGGGTCAAGAACGCGAACTCGCCGGACATGAAACCCGTACACGCTATCTGGAGACATGGAGTGCGGAGAGAAACAGGTCAACGTGCATTGTGGCAGCGAAGCAGGACTTTCCTGCTGGCTGTCGTCATGCTCCTGCCGGCACTGGGATGCGAGGTCAACTCCTACTTCGATCCTTCCCGGACCGGGCGTTTCATGCAGACGCCGACGACCATGCCCGTACTTGAAAGGATCGACGTGATCGAGCCGGGTCTCGATCTCTGGGGACAGACGACGGGCGTGTCACCGGAGGACCTGGTTCCAAGCAACCTGACGTACCGGATTCATCCTGGTGACATGTTGTCGATCGAGATCTACGAACTCTACGTGAAGGGTCAGTGGTACCCGATGCCCCGCCGCGTCGATGCAGGGGGCTACATCAGGCTGCCCGAACTTGATGAGATCCTCGTTGCCGGGCGTACTGCGGAGGAGCTTCAACTGGACATCGAGGACAGACTGCGTCTCGATGTCATGCGACATCCCACGGTAAACGTCTCGATCGAGACGGGGAACGCCTTTACGTACACCATCTATGGACATCTTGCAATGCCCGGTCGATTCACACTGAACGATCCGAGCCTGCGTCTCCTTGAAGCACTGTCAATGACAGGGGCAGTTCCCCTGAGTACGAAGTGGGTCTACATCGTTCGCCAGGTGTACACGTCCGATGATCTTCGAGGCCACTGGGAGAACGAGGATGCCGCAGAACAGGATTCCGGCTCCAGTCCGTCCGCAGTTCCTGCACCAAACATCGAGTCACTGATCAACCAGCTTGAAAATGCCAAGTCAAAGCCAAGTCCTGGTGCTTACAGCATGGATGATGAGCCGCTCGTAGACGTTGATGATCTCGACGTACCCTCGGTACGGACCCCGAGTCCTGTTGACGTCGATGATCTGCAGAGAGCTGTACCCGAGGAATCGAATGAAAATGCCTTCATCTACGTTCCTGAGCGTGATGAATGGGTCCGGGTCGAGCAGTCTGATGTGAACTCGGCAATCAATGCCGAGCGGGAACATGGGAAAGAGCATCCAGGATCACCGTCGAATCTCATACTTGAACGCGTCATCAAGATTCCGTACACGATGCTGACCCATGGTGACAACAGTTACAACATCATCGTCCGACCTGACGACCAGATCTATGTCGATGGTCCACCAGTCGGAGTGGTCTATATCTCCGGCGAAGTTCTTCGACCAGGGGTATACAACCTTCCGACTTCGGATCCACTGACCCTGAGTCGATTGATCGCCGCTGCCGGTGGTCTCGGGTCACTGGCGATTCCGGACCGGGTAGACCTGACGAGGATGGTGGGGGAGCACAGGGAGGCTACGGTTCGGATGAATCTTGCCGCAATACGGCGTCGTACTGAGCCGGACTTCTACCTGAAACCCAACGACCATGTTCATGTTGGAACAAACTGGCTTGCCTATCCCCTGGCGGTATTCAGGAATGGACTCCGGATGAACTACGGGTTCGGGTTCCTTCTTGACAGGAACTTCGGAAATGATGTCTTCGGCCCACCGCCGATCAGCGTCCGCCCGAACTAGTGTGTTCTGCCTGATCTTCCATGCGGTACCCACGATACTCATGCAGGCATATGCTGCATTGCTTGACTGCCGACATGCGTGGAGCGGCGAGCCGGCCGGGGGAGCGGAGTCATGACTGTATCGGAGGTCCCGCTGGAATCCAGGGAATCGCTTTCAGAGCGATCACTCTGGCTGATGAGTGGGTTTCTCCTGGTCATCATTGCCTGGCTCTTCTGGGATTACCTGCAGCGACAGGTGCTCTTTGCGGTCAATCAGCAGGCTGACTGGGGCCATACCCTCGTCATTCCCTTCATATCCGGATATTTCGTCTGGCTGAATCGTGAGCAACTGATTCGTGAGCCGTTCCGCCCGTCGTGGACGGGGTTGTTCCTGCTGGTTGCCGGCATGTCCTGGTATTCCTTCTGCGCACTTGGCCCCCAGGTTCTGAAGCATCACAACCTCATGGGAGCCGGTTTTGGTCTCTCACTTGTCGGACTCACGCTCTTTCTCTTCGGCTGGCGATCGATGCGATGGTTGTGGTTTCCACTGCTCTACATGATTCTCTTCAGCCAGACCATCTCGGACCGCTTCCTGCAGATCGTGACCTTCCGTCTCCAGGATATCGCAGCATATGGATCCTACTGGGGGTTGACGCTGCTGGGCTATGACACGAGCAAAGCCGGAAATACGCTTCGAATCTTCCTTGATGGTGAAGTGATTCCCGTGAACATCGCAGAAGCATGTTCAGGGATGCGAATGGTGGTGGCATTCCTTGCACTGGGTGTCGCCATGGCCTACCGGGGCCTCGACTTCGCATGGCAGCGGGTTCTGCTCGTCGCCTTCGCAATACCGACAGCCATCCTTGTCAACATTCTCAGGGTCATGACACTCGGGGTTCTTGCAACCCTTGATTCGAACTTTGCAGCGGGTGATTTTCACTCGATGGTCGGCATGTTGTGGTTGATTCCAGCATTCTTCATCTACCTCGGCGTGATGTGGTTGCTGCGACATCTTGTCGTAGTTGATGATGATGATGAAACTCCATCCAGGAGTGAAGGTGGTCCCGCAGGAGATATCCTGTCAGTTCGATTTTCACGAGGAACCAGGAAGGCGTTCATCGTGGCCTGCCTGGTCATGGTGTTTGGGGGAGTCCTGTTCCAACTGCTCGCTGCTCAACTCAATGTCTATCTCCAGAAGGAACCAGTCAAATTGAGAAGTTCCCTGGCGAATGTTGAAACAACTCTTGGTAGTTGGAAGATGATCCAGGAGTACAGGATGTCCGAATCAGCGGCGGAGGAACTTGGAACCCAGTACTACATCTCCCGCCTCTACAGGAATACGGTCGAGCCTGGGTGGCCGATACTCAACCTTCACGTGGCCTACTACACGGGTCAGATCGATGTAGTTCCCCATGTCCCGGACCGGTGCATGGTTGCCGGCGGGCTCGTTGAGCGATCGCCTGAACCGACGCATTACGATCTCAACGTGGACCAGTCGGACTGGAGAGAGGATCCGTACCACCAGATCGACGGGGTTCCATTCCAACTGGGCAAGGCCAGGGGGCTTCATGAGGTCAGGATGCCCGCTGGAGACATCGTAGTGCGGACATCGGAATTCCTCGATCCAGCCCGCCCTGAAGAGCGTATCTTTGCCGGGTATTTCTTCATAGCGAACGGGCGATTGACTCCAACTCCCGGGGGCGTCCGGATGCTTGCCTTCAACCCAAGGGAGAAGTATGCCTATTACTGCAAGTTGCAGTTCATGATGAAGGGGGCCGCTGATTTCGAAGTCGATGACTTCATCGATGTCATGAGTGACGCGATGAATGAACTCCTCGGCGAAATCATGCTGTGTTTGCCGGACTGGGCCGAAGTCCAGGATGGCGTACTGAACAATCCAACCGACACCTGATTACGGACAACATCGAGATGGCCAAGAAGAAAAAGAAAAAGAAGAAGCAGAAGTTGAACATCAGACTCCTCCTGATCATCGCCTTCGTGGTGGGTGGCGTGGGAGTCGTCGCTGGCGGTGTGTTGTACTACCAGGGCTCATGGCGAGCTGCTCGGAACATCGCGTCAGGCCTCGAGGCCATGGATGAAGGCGATTACAGGTTGGCGAAGAAGTACTTCGGTCGAGTGCTCTATCGCCAGCCCGACAACGTGATCGTCTATGAAAATCTGTTGGCTACATATGACAACATCGTTCCGGTTTCCCAGGTCGAAGCCAGGGAGTTGTTCAACGAACGTCGTGCCGTCATGTTGTCTCGCGCAAAGAACCTGCCCGCAGCAGAGGAAAACTACATTCCCCTCATCGAAGAACTCTACATGTCCGCGAGGATCACGGACCGGGAGGAGTATCCACAGCAGCTCATGCAGGTCTGTGAAGAGATCGAGCGGCGATTCCCGAACTCGTCGGACATCTACGCGGAGGCGAAGCTCTACAGGGGTCTCTGCAGCCTGCGGCTCCGGGATGGAGAGATGACCGACGACCTGCGTATCGATGGTCGCATCTACTTCCCAGGGGAAGAAGAACTCATGGAGCATGTCGAACTGGTCCCCGGAAGTGACGAGGGCTGGGCGAACCTGGCATTCGGTCGACTTGCCGTTGCGAGGCGATTGGGCCTGGAGGGGCGTGTCGGGCAGGAAGCCAAGAATCTTCGGCATGCCAGCGCGACCTACAAGGAGGCCGTTGCGAACAATCCTGATGGTGCCGCAACCAGCTTGATGGTGCTTCGCGACTACTACATCCAGAAGGTCGTCCAGACAGGCGAAATCCAGAACGATCGCTCCCGCGTGCCTCAGGCTGAAATCGATGAGCTCGAGGAGCTGCTCCAGGCGGCACTTGATCACGCCGAGCGCATCGTGATAACCGATCCGGGATCGATGCCCATCAAGGTGCAGGAACTGCTCATGTACTTCAAGCGGGTGGATTTCGAACTTGGGCAGGAACGTGCTGTTGCTCTTCTCGAAGCCTACCTCGCTGATCAGCCGGATGACGTTCGGTTCCGCCTTGCACTGGCGGATGTGAATTACAACATGAAGAACTATGACACTGCCATGAAAGAGGTGGAGCAGGTCATCGAGGCAGACCAGAAGACCATCAGTCTCGAGTCGCTCGAGCAGTATGACTACAGGCGGACAGCGGCAAGCCGTGACTTCGAGATTTCGCATTCCCTGTGGGCGGACGCCGATCCGGATGACAAGGAGATGCTGTTCGACACCATGATCGAGAAGCGGGAGGTGTTGGACGACCTGATGAGCGGTGACAGGGACAACGTCGTCGCATTGAATGCAGACGCTCGTATTGCAATGGGGCAGGGGGAATACCGGGAGGCAGCCAATGCATTTGAACGCCTCATCTTCATCGCGAATACCCCTTCGGGTGTGGTATATCGAAATGCGGCAATCTGTCTTGAGCAGATCGGACAGCAGGGCCTGGCTCTTGAGCGAATTGCTTCAGCAGTTGAAGTCGAGCCGATGCAACTCGACCATTACCTTGCGAAGGCCAGCTTGGAAGGTCGTCTGAGAAGAGCTGAGGAAGGCATTCGCACTCTCGAATCACTTCCGCCTGGAATCCAGCGAGACAATGAAGACGTCAAGGAGGTCATGGCATCGCTTCAGCTCCTGCTGCGTACGAACAACAACATGGGAGTCGAGGGTATTGCTGATCCAGTCCTTCGCGTCATCGGTGAAGCGGACAATGAAGTGAAAGTCGGCAACATCGAGCGGGCGCTCGAAATGCTCCAAGAAGTTGCAGCAACGATGGATCCCGTGGATATCCGACTGCTCCTGTCGATGGCCCAGGTCGAATCGGTGCGTGGTAATACCGAGGCAGCAGTGAAATTGATAGATGAAGCTCTTGTCATTGATCCGGGCAATGAGCGGATCGAGCAGATTCGACTGAGAGTCCAGGCGACTGACATTCTTGACCTCATTCGGGAGGACAACCGGCAGAGGTATCCCGATGAGGAATCCCAGGAATCCAGGGATTCACTCTTCATCTCGTTCAGTCGAGTTGCCGGGCAGCAGGAACAACATGCATCTGAGTTGGAGTTGTCCGGTCGAGCCGAGGAGGCAGCCAAGGCACGAGATATTGCCTCGAGGGCGAAAGCGGAGATGCAGCAGTTGGAACCTGCCGTCTTGACTTCAAACCCCTCTGGCAACCTGGGAATCTACTCCATTCAATTCGAACGTGCGATCGAAGAAAGGGACTGGCCGAGGGTCGAGGAACTGGTTGAATTCGGCAGTGCACAGAACATCGACTCGGCTGGCGGGGACATCTTCCGTTCCAGGATGCACATTTCAAGGGCCCTCGCTGAGAAGAATGCGGGCAATGATGCGCTCCATGCCGAGCATGCAGAATCAGCAGTGCTTGCCGCCAGGAGGGCCATCGAAGTCAGCCCATGGTCGGACAATGCCTGGATTTCCCTGGCTGCAACGCTTGGTGAGCTTGGGAATACGGAGGGTGCGATCGAGGCGTACGGAGAGGCGTACAGGAGGAATCCGAACAGCAGTCGAACGGCCCGGTTGTATGCAGGCAGCCTGGTGAAATCCGGCAAGGACCCACTCGTGACATTGCGGGTTCTCCAGAATGCGCACAAGCTTCTGCCCAATGATGGTTTCATCATGGAGGAATGGTTGAAGGCAGAGATGGAAACCGGCAGTCAGCAGCGTGCCCTGGCGGAACGGCGCAGACTGTATGTCACATCTCCTTCGAACAAGTTGAACAAGTTGCACCTGGCAGACATGCTCGTGACCCTTGAGCCGAAGAGGGAGTTCTTTCTGGATGAGTACGGAAAGGTGGAGATCTCCGATCGAGAATGGGGAGCGATGTCCAGGAGAGCCCAGGAAAGGGCATTGGATGAGTTGAAGAATCGATGGGAGTTGGTACGAACAGACATTCTTGAAGAACTTGCCGAGTCACCTGTCCAGTCACTTGGGCAGGCGATTCTTCATGCAGAGATCTACAGCAAGCTGGACAAGCGGAATGAATCGGTCCTGGTTCTTCGACGATTCCTCGAATTGAAGGAGAACGATCCGAATTACATTCCAATAGTCATTTCAATAGCAAACCTGCTGCTGCAGATCGATCGAGCCAGGGAAGCTGGAGAACTTCTTCTCGAGGCTGTTCCCAGGCAGGAAGCAACGACAAGACCGGTCGATATTGCTCTTGGGCAACTCTTTGTCACGGCTGGTGATTACAGGAGAGCATTGCCGCACATCCTGGCGGGATACGAAGCGACGAAATCTCCACAACTCCATGCAAGCCTGATCAGGGCCATGATCAAGCTCCGTCGATTCGAGCAGGCTGAATCCGAACTGGAGAAATTCATCGGTACAGAGCCGCCGACATACGAGTCAATGATGTTGCGAGCGATGGTGGCATCCGAGATATCTTCGGTGGCCGCTTCCAAGGGAGACGAAGCGGAATCGACAGCTGCAACGGAGGACTATCGTCGCTGGCTGGCGGAGGCCAACCAGGCTGACGCCATGCAGGTCCGTCCATACGTCGAATTGATCGACAGCATGTTGCTGGAATTCTCGGCCACCCTCGACCAGGAGATTCTCAAACAGGCGGCATTCATCGCGGAGTCGGGCATTCGCCTGCTGCCCGAGTCGGATACGCTTGTTGTCAAGCGATCAGAGATCCTGCAGGCCCAGGGAAGAATAAACCTTGCGGTTCAGGAACTTGAATCGATTCTCAGGAAACACGCTGGTTCGGATGAACTGCGAAACAGGCTGACGCTTGCCTACCTGAAGTCGGGACAGAATGACAAGGCAGAGGACCTGATCAAGGAGGCGATCTCGCTGTATCCCGACAATGGCAAGTGGTACGAGGCTCTCGGTGACTTCTACCAGTCACTGCCGAACCCAAGCCTCGTGAACTCGACTGCAGCGTATCTCAATGCCTATTCGAAAGATCCGAGGCGATCGATCATGCTCAAGTTACGCAACGTGACACGCACGAGCGATCGCTGGGATTACGATGCCTTGATCAACCTGATCAGCAATGCAGGAGTACAGTCATCGGGTGATCCGAAACTCATGGGTCTCTATGCCAGGGCATTGTCCGGGAAGGGATCATATGACCGTGCCGATAGTCAACTTCAACGCTCCTATCCCATCTACACCAGCGAAATCGAACTTGGAAACCTGTCTCGAACAGCAATCAGGGAGTGGTACGAGGATCTCTATGCGGTCTATGCAAACCGTGACCCTGCCGAGGGGGAAGCACTTGCACTTTCGGCAACCTCCGGGAAGGACAGTTTCTGGGATTCTGTTGGCCTGGCTACCTACTGGGGCCTCTATGGAGAAACGGGCCTGGAGAAGGCGATCAAAATTCAGAAGAGAATCGTTGAACAGTCGCTCAGTGTTGAACCAGATCTCTACCCGGCAATGCTGATGATGCTTGGAAGCTACCAGGTGGCCCATGGAGAAGCACAGGATGCAGCTGCAACCTTCAAGTTGATCGTTGACCAGAATCCACAGGATCCAGGTGCTCTCAACAACTATGCGTACATACTTGCAACGGAGTTGGGGCAGCCGGAGAAAGCACTTGAATATGCAGCCCGGGCAGCATCATTCAGTCCTGATTCCGTCGCGGTCCTGGATACGATTGCGACGATCCATGCTTTGATCGGGGAGCATGAGAAAGCCATGGTCAGCAGACTTCGGCAGCATTCACTGGAACCCGAAAATGCGGCAGTCATCATCTCCATCAGCAATGCCTACAGCGATGATCTTGGAGACCTGGAGAAGGGCCTGGACTATGCAAAGCGTGCGAATCAAATCATGCCGCTCGATCCATACGTGCTCGACACGCTCGGCTGGGCGTATTACCGGACCGGGAACCAGGCCGAGGGAGAGGAGTACATTCGTTCCTCGATCAAATCAACCCCGACTCCGAATGCGCATCTGCATATGGCATATGTATTTATCGACCAGGGACGTCGGGACAAGGCAAAGGACCACCTGCGGAAGGCGATCGATTTATCACCAGATGATGGAACCCGATCGGAGATCGAACGGCTTCAGGACGATATAGGCAGGGACTGAGCATCCGGGTACGAGGAATATCACTCGAAGAGCAGATTTCATGAGCAACCAGGCAGCAAGAAAACCAGGAAACCAGGGGCCTGTGCGGCCAGGGACTCAACGTTCCCAGGCCAAGGGTGGACCTACCATCGATCCGATCCGGGTCCTCAGGCAGCATGTCCTGGGAATCATGGTTTCGATCACGATCGGTGGCTTCATCGGTGTCGCTGCCTACTTCATTCTTCGGTATACGTACCCGCTCTATTCGACGGATGTCATGTTCGAGGTCAGGCCGGGACTGGTGGAATCGACTGATATCGGGACCAGCGAGTCCATGAACGAAAAGGATGTCTCCAGGGTCGCCAATACCCAGGCCCTTCTGATCAAGGGCAGGGACGTCCTGAGTGATGCGGTAGCAAATCCCGGAGTACGAGACACAGGCTGGATGCAGGATTGGTTCATCGATCCACAGACCGGGACGCCTCTTGAAGCCCAGGCGGTGGATGATCTCATTGAAACCCTCTCGACACCCGTCATTCGAAATACGAACCTCTTCTCGATCAGGTGGTCCTGGCACAATGCACAGGACGTACCGATCGTTCTCAACGCCATTGCGCAGGCCTACCTCCGCAAGATCGAGAAGCTCGACAACATGCAGTTCAGCGACAATGAAAAGCTCTTCCAGGACCAGTTGCGGGGGACTCGGCTGGCGCTTGGTGACCTCAACGAGGAAATCCAGGGATTCATCCTGACGCACGGTATTACGACGCTTGATGACCCGCGGTACTCGCAGCCCGCCGTCGAGAGCCTGAGGTTGACGGAGGCGGTGACCACGGCTTCGGCTGAGTTGACAAGTATCCAGACGCAGTACATGCAGACAGCTGCAAAGCTTGAAGGGACCATCGAGCCGACGCACGAGGACGTGCTTGAAGCCGAGTACGATGTCACAATGCAGCGGCAGCTGCAGACTCTTGAGATGCTCAAGTCCGAGGAGCGTTCCGTTCAGGAACAGTTCAATCCGAATACGCCCCAGGTCAGGGCGATCGAACGGCAGGTACGCGCTACCGAACTCCAGATCGAATCAAAACGGCAGGAGGTCATCCGTCGGAACCTGAACGCCAGGCTGAAGACGCTCGGGGACACGCGTACACAGCTTCAGGATGTCATCGAAAACCTCGAGTTCGAGATCGAGGCCAAGGACACCATGCTCCGGGACCTGGCATCTTCTTCATCGATCTACGACTCGATGGTCGAGCAGCGGACACAGTTGGAAAGTCAGCGAAATGATGACCTCCAGCTCCTGAACAGCATCAAGTTGATGAAGCTGCGTGCGGATGCAGGACGAGTACGCATGGTGAATTTTGCATTGACGCCTCGCGAGCTGTCCTTCCCACTTCCGGAAATCATCATTCCAGCCGGCATTGTCCTGACATTGGGCTGTTACATCGGGATCATCTTCCTGAGGGAAATGATGAACCAGAAGATACGTGGAGCAGCTGACCTGGCGATCATCTCGGGAGCGACCATCATTGGAACGATTCCAGAGGTCGACGAGGATCCAACGGACATCGAGGACGCAGAGCGGGCCGTTTCGGCGGAACAGCAGAGCATCATTGCAGAGTCCTATCGACAGGCCTGGACTGCCTTGAGTCGATCACTGCAGCAGAAGGGATTCTCTTCCCTCCTCGTGACGAGCGGCATGCCGGGATCCGGTGCAACGACAGTCGTCACCAACTTTGCAGATGCTGCATCAGGTGCCGGTCTCTCGGTCGCAGTCGTCGATGCAAATTTCCGGCGTCCGAGGTTGGCATCCATCTACGGAATCGAGGATGACACGCCGGGTCTTGGAGATGTTCTGAATGGAGCAAGGGAGGCACTTGATGTCGTTCAACAGGTCGAAGGCACATCGATCTCGGTTGTGTCTGCAGGTACGCCCGGCAATCGAATCTATGATCGATTCTCCGACCGATCCTTCGATGAGTTCATGGCGACGCTCCGTGGTTCGTACGGGCTCGTCATCATCGATACTGCTCCAGCCGTCGCAGCCGGCGACGCATTCATTCTCGCCGACCGTGTCGATGCCACGTGCATGGTCATCCAGGCCAACCGAGAGGAGCGAGGGCTTGTATCCCGACTCATCAACCAGTTCAATGCAGCTCGTTGTGAGTTGCTCGGCGTGGTCTTGAATCGTCCCCGCCGTACGGCAGGCGGTTACTTCAAGAAGAACTACGAGCTCATGGCGTCCTACACGTCCGAAGATCCGGATGACTGAATCGCGCAGATCAGGGTCCAGGTGTCGAGAACACTCATGAGAGAGTATCGGTGAACACCAACGTGCCTGAAGCAACTCGACCCGGCAGTGAAGTCTTCGAGCTGATTTCTTCAAGCATCAAGACAGCCAACTGGGCTGACATACTCCTTTCCAGCCTCCCGGTCCTGGTGGTTGCGTTTCTCGTGACCCTGCTTGTGACTCCGCTGTTCCGCCGTCTTGCGATCTCGATGAACATCGTCGATACGCCCAGCGAGTCCAGGAAGGTTCATTCCAAGGCCGTGCCCTACTTCGGGGGACTTGCAATTGCCACGGGCCTTCTCGTGTCCCTGCTCCTGAGTTATCCATTGATCGAACAATGGCCACTTGGTTTCCGTGAAGTCCCCATCATGATCCTGGTCGGGATGATCGTCATTTGTTTCACGGGCCTGCTTGACGATGTCAAGCAATGTGATTCCTGGATCAAGGTCGCCGGCATGCTCGTGGCAGCTGCGGGTCTTGCCCTCAGCAACGTGGGTACCCGCGTAGCGGCCGGACTCCTTGACTACCTCTTTGACATCGACCAGGTCACGCCATGGTCACTGCAATTTTCCGGATACAGCCTCAACCTCACGGAGTTGATCGGCGGGATCATCATCGGGATCTTCGTACTCGGCGGCTGCAATGCAACAAACCTGATCGATGGACTGGACGGTCTGCTGTCGGGGGTTGTTGCAGTGATAGCAATTGGTCTGCTCGTTCTTTCACTCGTGCTCGTCGGACACATCGACTCGATTGAAGTCGAGCGGATCCAGTCATCGTTGGCCCCCCCGGGCAGCCAGCCACAGATGGATGTCTCCCTTGCCGGGGTGCGTGTCGTTCTCTGCCTTGCCCTCCTTGGATCCGTGCTTGGTTTCCTGCCCCATAACTTCAACCCGGCGACGATCTTCCTGGGAGACTGTGGAAGCCTGTTGCTTGGATACATGTGCATCGTGATCATCCTGATGCTTGGCGAAGCAGGCCAGACCCACCTGGTTCTTGCTGGTCTGATCATCTTCTCGATCCCGATCATCGATACCCTCCTCGCCATCGTGCGTCGTTACGTACAGGGCGTTCCACTCTGGAATCCAGATGACAAGCACCTGCACCACATCCTGAAACGACGTGTTGGGAGCGTGCGTGGCGCGGTGCTGTCGATCTACGCAATCGGAATCCTGTTCGCCATTCTTGGTGCAGGACTTGGCATTCTCTGGCTCAAGGAAATAATTCATGCCAGGTACATCTACATTGCATTCCTTCTCATCGTCCTGACCGTTGGCCTCGTCGGATTCAGGATGGGCCGTGCTGCACGGGCCGGAGCGACTTCCCAATGAACGCCGGGGGCATGCGATCGATCCTGTTCGTATGCATGGGCAACATCTGCCGCAGTCCGATGGCGGAAGTCCTGTTTCGCCACAAGGCGACCCTGCGTGGTGTCCAAGAAGCATTCCATATCGACTCGGCAGGCACCGGAGGATGGCACGAGGGAGAAAAGCCCGACGAACGTATGAGGCGGATGGCGCATCGAAATGGAATAGAACTCGACGGTTCGGCAAGGCAGGTGCACAAGGATGATTTCGAGACATTCGACATGATCGTGTGCATGGATGAAGACAACTACAGAAACTTGATTGCCATGGGGGCCCCGGTCGATCGCCTCAGCAAGATGCTTCAACACGATCCCGGTTGTTCGTATGAAGACGTTCCCGATCCGTACTACGGGGATGGAGATGGATTTCAGGACGTATTCGACCTGCTTGAACAGTCGTGCCACCGCCTCCTGGAAAGCCTGCTCGAGGGAGACACGTGACAATCGACGGGCTGATCGTGCGTGCATGTGACAGCATCCTCGGCCAGGAGCCTTCGGGACAGACCAGGCTTGCCGGTGGTTGCATGCATGACGTTCTGCTCATCGAATGCTCGGGAGAAGCATCGTGTGTCATGAAGATGGCCCCGGTATCGGATCGCGATATTCTTGCAGCAGAATCAGAAAACCTGCAGGCACTCGCGAATCATGGAGCAATTCGTGTCCCAGCCGTTCTTGGACTGCAGGAATCCGAAACACATGCCGTGCTCGTCCTCGAGTCGCTCGCCGTCGGAGTCGCGGGTGACGCCAGGTGGGAGGAATTCGGGCAGGCCCTGGCAGACCTGCATTCCGCATATGGCCCCCAACGATATGGCTTCAGTCGTGACAACTACATTGGTCGAACACCCCAGGTGAATACGTGGTCCGAGGACTGGGTCGAATTCAACATCCAGTGCCGATTCAGTCCACAGGTGACTCGTGCGAGGGACATGGGACTGCTTGACGGCAATGCGACGGCCATTCTTGATGCAGTCATGGAACGACTCGATCGTTTCATTCCTCGCAACCCGCCCGCATCACTCCTGCACGGCGACCTCTGGTCGGGCAATGCCCTGGTCCTGGAGAATGGTTCCATTGCGTTGATCGACCCTGCCTGTTCTTTCGGTGATGCCTGGGCGGACATGGCGATGATGAGGCTGTTCGGGGGATTCCCTTCCGGTTGCCAGGATGCCTGGCGAGCAGTTCTGGGATTCGAGGAGGCCGATGATCGGGTTGCCGTCTACCAGCTCTACCACATGCTCAACCACCTGAACCTGTTCGGTGGGTCCTACATCGGGGGCGTCATGAAACTGGCCGAGCGACTTGCCTGAAACTGTTCTTCAGCCATTGCGAGCTGCGAAACTGTTCATGAACGAGGCGAGTTGTTCACAGCCTTCGACCGGAAAGGCGTTGTAGATCGATGCCCGAAGGCCACCAATGCTCCTGTGGCCCTTGAGGTTCCGCATTCCCGTGTCCTCGGCTTCGGTAAGAAAGAGGGTGTCCAGTTCAGGTGTCGGGCAGGCAAAGGTGACATTCATGGTTGAACGGCAATCCGGTCTTGCATGTCCCGTGTAGAACCCGCCCGAGGCATCGATCGACTCGTAGAGTTTCGCAGCCTTCGCCAGGTTTCTGTCATGCATTGCTTCAAGTCCTCCCTGTTCAAGAATCCACCTGAACACGAGTCCCATGACATGAATACCGAAGGTTGGCGGCGTATTCAGGCAGGACCCCTGTTCTGCATGCTTGTCGAAGCGGAACATGGAGGGAAGATCTTGTCGCGACTGTTCAAGCAGTCCCTTCCTGATGATCACAAGGGTTACGCCGGCGGGTCCCAGGTTCGTCTGGGCCCCGGCATACACGAGATCATGGACATCCCAGTCAATGGGGCGGCTGAACATTTCGCTGCTGGCATCATTGACGAGTGTTCCCGTGGCTGCAGGGGGGGCAGACCACATCGTTCCATAGATGGTGTTGTTCGAGCAGTAGTAGGTATATGCGGGATCGTCCGTCGGCTGAAGTTCACCGTCTTCGGGAAGGTGGCGGAAGGAACACGATTCTCCGTCCCAGATGGTCCGTGCATCACCGATCAAGCGGGCGTCTGCTATGGCCTTCCGGGTCCATTCGCCGGTGTGGATGTAATCCGCCGCCCGGCCTTCTGGAAGAAGGTTCAGCGGAACGAAGGCGAACATCGAGGAGGCACCGCCCTGGAGGAAAAGGATCTCGAAGTCGTCCGGGACGTTGCCGACGGCTCGGCAGGAGTCTCGTGCATCGTTGATCACCTTCGTGAACGCGGGACCACGATGGCTGTGTTCGAGAATACCGATGCCCGTTCCATCAAGTTCGAGTATCGAATCACGCGCCTGTTCAAGGACGGTCGCCGGAAGTATGGCGGGGCCGGCGGAGAAGTTCAGAATGGTGTTCGATTGAGGGGTTGTCATGGTCGTCCCGCGGTGTCGTTCTTCAGGTGGAAATGACTTCGGTCTGGTGCACGCTCAGCACGAAGGGGTGGGCACGGACAGCTTCAAGCTCATTTTCACCCAGTTCCCGATCAAGTTGTATTCGGGCGCAGGCGGCCTTTCCTCCCTCGAAGATGACATTTTCCATCTCCTCGACATTGATTCCCGCTTCTCCAATGAGATCGAATACATGGGAGAGCACACCAGGCTGGTTGAGATGACGTACAGCCAGTTGCAGCGCGGCGGCTGTCTTCGATGCCCTGTTGACGCAATGCAGGACATCACCCGTGGCAAGGTAGTGTTTCACGACACGGACGGCTTCAGCTGCAATCGCATCCTGTGCCTGTTGCGTCGATGCTCCGATGTGGTGCGTTCCACATGCTGGTGGAACTGAAGAGATCGTCGAATTGAAGCTCTCATCGCCGGAACCCGGTTCATCGGCATAGACATCCAGTCCTGCCTTGATTCCCTTCGACTGGATCGCCAAGGCGAGAGCGTGTTCATCGACAAGACTGCCACGGCTGGTATTCACGAAGATCGCGCCTTCCTTCATGGCATCAAGGAAGGTGGCATCTATGAAGTGTTCCGTGCCAGGCCCGGCTGCCAGGTGCACGCTGACGACATCCGAGCAGCGTGCCAGTTCGAGTGGATCCGTACACCTCTGGATACCGAGTTCTTCAGCGGTTTCATCCGTCAGGCTGCGTGACCAGGCTGCAATCTTCATTCCGAATGCTCTTGCCCGTTCGATGACGGCAAGACCGATCCGGCCAAGCCCGAGGATTCCAATGGTCCTTCCATGGAGTCCCGTCGAATCGGCATACCCCTTCTTGTCCCACCGTCCGCTTCGAAGGTCGATCGTCTGATCCGCGATGCGTCGGTCGCAGGCAAGAACCAGCCCGAAGGCCAACTCCGCTACGGCAACCGCATTCATGCCGGGACAGTTTGCCACCGAGATTCCCTGGGCGGATGCAGTAGCGATGTCGATCGTGTCGAAGCCGGCACCTGCTCGAAGGACGAGCGAGAGGCGAGGCGTGGCATTCAAGGATGCGGCTTCAACTCGGCTCGATCGGACGATAAGGACATCCGGCTCCAGTTCTGCAAGCCTTGCAGGGAGATCCTCCTTCGTGCATGTGGGATCGAAGGTCACGTTGCATCCCAGTTGTTCCAACGCGTCGATACCCTCGGCCTGGAAGGAGTCTGCAACGAGAATACGAGGCTGGTCCCTGGTCATGGGTTGCGTCATTGCCTGTGAGGGGGTTGGAGAAGTCGTCATTGCAGTGCACCTTCCTCGAGAAATCAAATATCCGCAGGTACGTGGGAATCCAGGGCGTGTACGAACAGTCCGCTTCTGAGTTTCGGTTCAAACCAGGTTGACTTGGGTGGCATGCACATGGATGCATCGGAGACATCCATCATTGCCTCGATCCGGGTGGGGAACATCGAGAAAGCCGCAGCCGCTTCACCGTCATCAACTCGTTTCTTCAGGCCGTCGGGTCCATGTATGCCGCCTACGAACTGGAGTCTCGGGTCGGTCCTGGGGTCTGCGATGCCGAGCATCGGGCCGAGGATCCTGTCCTGAAGCAGAGCAACATCCAGTGAGGCTACGGGGTCTTGCGGGGCCTGGACCTCATCGAAGGTGAACCTGTACCAACCACCGGACATCGCGATGCATATGACGCCTTCCCGGTCAGGAATCGGATTCTTCGTGGTTTCGATGGAGCCGATGTCGGAGAGTGCGGACAGGAATCCATCTTCGTCGTGATCTCCCAGGTCGGAAACGGCACGGTTGTAGGGGAGCACCTGCAACTGGCTTGCGGGAAAGAGGACCGACATGAACCAATTGAACTCGGCATCGGGGTCGGCATCGGGCTGTCCCTCTCTCCTGGCCTCGGCTGCACGCACCGCGCTGGCCGTTCGATGATGTCCATCAGCGACATAGGCACAGGGCAGGCTGCTGAAAGCTTCGATGAAGGGGGCGGTGTCCTCGATGTCCCAGATCGTATGCGTGACATTGTCGGCACTCTTGAAGTGACAGGAAGGCCTGCCGACAATGGCCTGTTGCACCAGTTCATCGATGGCTGGTTGATCACGGTATGCCAGGAGAACGGGCCCGGTCTGTGCATCAATCGACAGGAGATGCCGCGTACGGTCATCCTCCTTGTCAGGTCGAGTCGTTTCATGCCTGCGTATGACATTATTGACGTAGTCATCAACATGGCAGCAGCAGACGATTCCATGCTGAGTACGTCCTTCCCATGAAAGGCGGTACACGGCGAGGGAAGGTGTTTGATCGCGTTGCAGCACACCTTCGCCAAGAAGTCGTTCGTACTGCGTTGCCGCCTCGCCATAGACGGCATCGTCGTTGTAGGCGGTGCCGTTGGGCAACGCAATTTCAGGTCGAATCACGTGGAGAAAACTTTCTGGTATTCCGTCAGCCAACTCGCGGGCCTGGTCGGTATCCACCACGTCATAGGGAGGGCAGGACACGCCGGCCGCACGGACCGAATGGGGCCTGATCATGTTGAAGGGGTGTATTCGCACAGGCATTTCTCCAGGGGTGCTGCCACATTCTACTCGTGCCGCGTCCGGGTCGGTTTGTGCAGGTTGTTCCCTTCATGACGACTTCACCGAAGGTTCTTTCGACCGGAAGAAGTGATCATGGCTCGTGTTCCCCTCATGTTGGGTCGATGACGACTCTCGAATGGACGGATAACCGCGTTGCCCGCCGGGCAGGCCCAGTCCTGATTCAGTCATGTATGGAGCCCTTGGACATGAGAACACGAACACACACCGCGGCACGAAATGCCTTCACCCTGATCGAAATCCTGATTGTCGTGGTGATTCTTGGCATCCTGGCCGCAATCGTAATCCCGCAATTCACGAATGCAGCGGATGATGCCAATGAATCCGGCGTCAAGAGCCAACTGCAGACGCTTCGCAGCCAGGTCGAGCTCTACCGGGCACAGAATGCGGGTACCGATCCTGCATCGCTTGCTGCTTCAGGAGACTGGAGCACGCTGATCTCCGCGGGCTACCTGTCAGGCCCTCCGAACAATCCCATGACCTCGAACAATGGTGTCGCGGCCTCGGCCTCGGCCACGGTTGGCTGGGTCTGGGCCAAGGCCTATTGGAATGCGGCAGGAACCTATACGGCTGATGCCACGAAGCCGTTCCAACTCTTCGCAGTGGACGCTGCAGGGGCCGTCTACGACGAATACCAGTAAAGCGTAGCTCATGGTTGTTCGGGCTCTCTGGAGCAGGGAGAACGACCATGACCAGGGCGCACGAGGAGACGCCGGTCGGAAGGGCCGGCGTCTCTCATTTTTGAGTCTGTACCAGGTCTCTTATCGGACTCGATGAACCGAGATTCCTCGCCGTCTGCTGGATCCAACTGGGGAGGCCCCTTGATCGAGTCGATGGATTGCGGGGCACCCACAGGAGAATGAACGTGAAAAGAGAAACACGACATGACAGCCTGCTGACTGCGATCGCGATCCTCCTGGGGTTCATTGCATGGGGACAGGTGTCGAACCAGCCCATGACAAGCACTGCTGTTGCACAGATTCGCAGCAAGCCAGTGGGTACGGCCCGCGTGCCCGTCGTGGAAACCGATGGCGTATCAAGCCTCGGCCAGCGGTCCATCGAGCAGCGTGATGAACTCATTGCATCCCTTTCACGTCTTCGTGCGGGGGTTGACGCCATCGCAAGCAGTCTTCGAAATGGCGACATCCGGGTCCGGGTTCTTGAAGAATCCACCGGGGACTCGAGCCAGGAAAGGCGTGGGGAGGTGCCCAGGTGAAGCAGGAGGCTCGAAAAAGCAGCAGGCGGTCCGCCTACACCCTGATCGAGTTGCTGCTTGTTGTCGGGGTCCTTGGGCTTTCGGGTGCACTTGTCATCCCGAACCTGGTCGGCCTGTCAACGATGGAGACCCAGGCGGCTGTACGTCGCCTCATGGCCGACATCCATTTTGCCCAAGCCGAAGCAGTCTCGAACCAGGGATACCGACGTGTTCAGTTCCTTGACGACGGGCGCGGGTACTGCCTGCTGGTCGTGGATGAATCCAACTTTGATGACACATTCGACGAGTCGACGGCACTGTTCGTGGAAGACCCGGCCGGGACGTTTGGAACACATGGCAGGTACCTCGTGGACTACGTACTTGATGACCGCTACGGCACCATCCAGGTCGGCGACATCGAGACGGACGGAACAGGGAACTGGATCACCTTCGATGCCATGGGCAGCACGGTTGTTGCGCCCGGGATTGCCGCAGGATCAGGCCGGATCGTGATCGAGAGCCAGGAAGAGCAGTGGGAAGTACTGGTTACGCCCATGACGGGCAGATTGTCAGTGCGACGCATCTCAAGCTGAGGCACGCAGGGGACAGGAACATGGGAATGAAGTTTCCAGGAATACAAACTCGAACAGGGGCCGTCGGCGTCGCCTTCGGTGATCATGACGTACGGATGCTCCAGGTTCGCGTGGCCAACGGAAGGCTCGGTGTGACCGGTGCAGCTCATCGCGCTCCGGCCATGGATGAACATGACCAAACCCGCCTGGCGACCGTACTGCGGGAAGCCATCGTCGGGGGTGGATTCACCGGTCGCCGTTGCATCGTCAGTCTTCCATGCAGGGATGTCTTCCTGCAATCGACCCAGTTGCCGATGATGCCCGATGGGGAACTTGCCGAGGCAGTCGCCTGGGAAGCATCGCAGCGAATGGGTGTGGCGCGTGAAGCAATCCAGTCCGATTGGATCAGGACGGGTGCGATCGACACGAATGGACAGTCACGTGCCGAGGTGCTCATGGTTGCAGCTCGTCGGGAGACTCTTGACATGAAGCTCGAGGCGCTTGTCGAAGCAGGCCTTCGTCCCGTCGCCGTTGATACTGGATTTTCAGCTCTTGCTCGCCTGCTGAGTCGGCATCATCGACGTGACGCCGATCGAGACACATGTCGTGCAGTACTCGATGTGGGTGATACGGCGACGACAGTGATGGTTCTCCAGGGAGACTCGATCGCATTCTGCAAGCGGATCGATGTCGGTGGACACGACATGGACGCGAATGTTGCAGAACGCCTCTGTCTCGACACCCAGTCGGCAGGGGAACTCAGGCTTGCCCGTCTGCAGCCTGGATCAGCAGGAATCGACCCGACTACGGATCGAGCTCTTCGCGAGGCAATTCGACCGTTGGCAACCGACCTTGCTCGACAGGTACTGCTCTGCCTTCGATATGCCTCGGTGACCTTCCGAGGATTGACTCCTACTCGCCTGATATCAACCGGAACGCACGGCCATGAGCCCGGCGTCATCGAGGCCCTGGAAGCAACCTGCAATGTTGCAGTCCATGGCGATGATGCATCGAAGACGATCGCCGATCTTCGAGAAGGCCTTGCTGCACGCAAGTACCTGGCAACCGGGTCACCTGGAGCCTGGACTGTCGCAGCTGGCCTGAGCCTCAGGAGCCTTGAACATGGCTCGGCACTCGGTCGCGCTTCTGCTCGTTCACGCGGGAGGTCAGCGGCATGAAACAGCATCCGATCAACCTCATCACGGAGACCATGCTTGAGCGTACACGCGCCGGCATGCGTACGAGCAGGCTGGTCGTGACCGGCCTGGCACTGACGATGTGCATGATTCTCACGGCAACGCACTCCAGGATGGTCCTTGATGGAAATGAACAGGAGCACGTTTCGACTTCAGCGAGGGCTGAAATGGCGATTGAACTCGACCAGACTGCCCGTATGCTCGATTCAGAGCAGCGTGATTTGAATCAGTTCATGGAGGATTACCACGCTGTTGCATTGCCACTGGATGCGACGCGGATCATCGCAACGCTCGTTGACACGCTTCCTCCAAGCGTGACATTGACCGAGTTCGACCTGAGATACGATGCTGATTCCCGGCAGCAGGGATCTGCTGAACCAGGAGCTCGCTACCTCGCTGGAACAATGGCGGGAATCGCCGCAAGTGATTCCGATGTCGCCGCACTGGTTCATGGCCTTGGACTGCGAGAACCTTTCGAGTCCGTACAACTTGAATACAGCCGTTCGCAGGTCATTCGAAATCTGCCTGCACGTGAGTTCAGCCTGTCCTTCTCGATCGATCTTGCAGGCCGATTCCAGGTAACCGAGTTGAGCAACGCAGCAATGGAGGTGCAGCCATGAACCGACGAAGAGTTGAACAATGTGCATTTGGCTGTGTTCTACTCGTGGTGGTCGGTGTAACGGCCTTCTTCACGTGGCCGAACTATGCACGCGCTCACCAGTTTGCCGAGGAGGCGGCTGTTCTTGATGCGAAGATCGGGCATCTCGTGGATGCGGAATCAGAGGTCGAGCAAAGGCGTACAGACCTGGCTCGGCTTCGCGCAGAACGGGATCAGATCTGCCTGGGTGTTCCAGACCACCCCGATGTAGCGAATCTCATGAAGCACCTGTCGATCGGGATCAACGGGGATACGGTGATCGACCAGACGTTCACGGTCAGGGGAACTCCCGACAGTGCCGGAAATGATCGATTCGAGATCCTGCCACTCGTTGTCGAGATGGATACGACGTTTGAACATGCATTCAACATGATCCGTCGTGTTGAGAAGCTCAATCGCCTCGTTCGTGTTACTTCCGTACAGATGGAAGGCTCAAGGAAGTCCTTCGAGAGTGGAAGTGGCACCATCCAGGCCTCTGTCGGACTCGACGTGGTCTATGAGCGATCGGATTCGAAAGGAGCTCGTTGATGGAACGCATTGAAATGCTGTTTCGAAGATTGCTGGTCCAGTTGATGGCTGATCGGAGAAAGTTCGGCCTGCTCTGTGCCCTGGCGGCCGTGGGGCTGCTCTTCTGGGCCAGGATCATCGTCATCAAGAACCTTCCCAGGGCCGTCATGGCCGATGGGGAACAGGCGCTCCTTGCGACTGCTGATGAACCGGGAAAGGCCCTTTCGTCCGATAACCAGGCTCAACTGAGTCGAACTGTCGTGCTCGAGGTTGTTCCGGGTCGAGATCCGTTCGCCCTTAACTCCATGTGGTTCAGTGGATTGCAAGAAGATGCATCCCTTTCCAATGATCAGCCTAAGTCGGCCGTCAGGACGTCCGAAGATCCTGAACAGGTCATCAGTCACTTGAGGCTGGAAGCGGTCATGCAGGGAAGTCCCATGGCCGTGATCAGTGGTCGGACGTACCGGCCGGGTGATTTGATCGACTCGCAGGATTCGGGCTCCATCCGTTTCGTCCTGGTCGAGGTTCAACGGCGATCCGTCGTGCTCGAACACGCAGGCCGACGCTACGAGCTCAGGATGGGTGGGTCCGGAACCTGATTCCAGGTTCCACGGGGGGGGAGCCGGAGGCCAAAGGATGCGGACCATGACACGCTTCACCCCAGAACAGGCAGGACGTCTTGCCATACTTGCCACGCTGTCGCTGCTTCTTGCGACGCCAGCTGTTGGACAGGACGTGGAGCCGGAAGCAACTGAAGCACCCGTTGAAGTTACGAGCTACGGGACGGTCGACATGGCGGTACAGGATGCCGACCTTGTCCAGGTGCTCGAGATGCTGTCAATCCAGGGGCAGCGCAACATCATCGCCGGCCGCGATGTTTCTGCAACGGTGACCGCCAATCTCTACGACGTGACCTTTGAAGAGGCTCTTGACGCTATTCTTCGTGTCAATGGCTACGGCTACGTAGAGGAAGGCAACTTCATCTACGTCTACCCATCCGACCAGATCGATGCGATCAAGGAATCGCTTCGCACGCTGGAAACACGGATCTTCGAACTCTTCTACCTCAACGCCGTTGACGCGACCCAGGTCGTGACTCCTCTGCTCAGCGAGGCTGGAAACGTAGTTCCTCTCGGTACGGTCGAGGAGGGGTTCAACCCGGACGAAATCAAGAACGGGAGCGATTCCTACGCATTCACGGCCAAGATCGTCGTGACCGACTACCCGGATCGACTCGAAGATGTCGCAGAGTTGATCGGCAGCCTCGACACTTCACCGAAGCAGGTCATGGTCGAGGCCACGATCCTGCAGACGAAGGTCGATGAGAACAATGCATTCGGGGTGGATTTTTCGATCGTAAGCCACTTGAACTTCGAACAGATCGTTGGTGGCCCGCTTGCTGCTGCAACGGGGCTTTTTGATGGCGCCATCAGTACACACGATGCTGTTGCAAGCACGTCGACGGTCGGCAAGTCCGTAACCGGTAATGGAGGTTTCAAGGTAGGAGTCGTCAAGGACGATTTCGGCATCTTCCTGCGAGCGCTCGACAAGGTCACGGATGTGACCGTTGTCGCGCGTCCAAAGGTCATGTGCCTCAACAGGCAGCGTGCCGAAATACTCGTTGGTGAGCGGCTTGGATACCTGAGTACGACCCAGACCGAGACTTCAACGACGCAGACGGTCGAGTTCCTGGACACGGGCATTCATCTCATGTTCCGACCATTCATCACTCCCAATGACATGATCCGGATGGAACTCTTCCCACGATTGTCCAGTGGCTCCTACCAGAACCTCGAGAACTTCACGGTTCCCAAGGAGGATGCCCACGAGATCTTCACCAACGTCCGGGTCAAGAATGGCGAGACCATCGTTCTTGGTGGTCTCTTCAAGGAGCAGACGCAGATGGACCGCGAGCAGGTTCCGATCCTGGGTGATATTCCCGTCGTGGGATCGGCCTTCAAGGGCCAGGACGACAGGATCGAACGAGTGGAGATCATCTTCCTCCTGACTCCGACGATCATTGCCGATGAGCGTCTCTGGGAGATGGGTGAAGACGGACTTGAGATCGTGGATACCGTCCGTGTCGGATCAAGGGCAGGCCTGCTTCCATTCAGTCGAGATCAGATCACGGCTGACTACAACCGTGACGCCATCGAGGCGTACAGGGACGGTGACCTTGACCTGGCGCTCTACTACACGAACAACTCGCTTCGGACATCCTCGATCCAGCCGGAAATGATCCGCCTTCGCGACTCGCTGACCGGCAGCAGTCGAAAGGCCTGGGAGCGAAGCATCAACCAGCGGTTGCTTGACAAGGAACTGGCGCCGGGTTGGAGCGGTGTCGACCATGTCGATCCCGGGACCAGCGAGGTTTCGGAGAATGTGGAGCTTCCGACTCTCGAGGAAGCAACGGGTACGGATTTCGGCTCCACGCCGGTCACGGTCGTGGATACAACGGAATGACAAGGGCCAGGAGACGAGCCATGCGAAATGCAAACACGAACTTGAATACGCTCATCATGTCCCTGGCCCTGCTTGGCCTGGCCGCCTGTGGCGGGCCATCAAAGGCGGGACTCGAGGCAAGGGAAGCCGCCTACAGCCGCATTGATCTGATCAATACGCAGATCGGCTATTCGCAGGCCCAGCAGGCTTTCGAGACTGGCCAGTTGCGTGACTCGCTCGAGCTCATCGAGAAGACGGTCGAGCGATATCCCGATGCCGCCGAATACCACCTGCTGCATGGCAGGGTCCTTCTTGAATTGCATCGACTCGATGAAGCACTGGCTGCGATCGAGTCTGCGTTGGAACAGGACGAGTCCCTTGCTGATGCCCACTACTTCATCGGCGTCATTCACCAGCGCTGGTCAGAGGATGAGGAGGCGTACGAGCACTACCTGAAGGCGACCGATTTGGATGACACCAGCCCCCAGTACCTGCTTGCAGCCGCCGAGGCGCTTGTTGCACTTGGTCGTAACGAAGAAGCAAAGAACCTCATGGAGGGACGCCTCAGGAAGTTCGAGCACCACCCGGCATTCAGGCATCTGCTTGGCCAGATCGCCCAGTTGCAGGGTGACCGCGAGGCTGCTGCCAGGCTCTACGAGGAAGCAAGTCTGCTCCAGCCCGATGACATGCAGCTGGTCGAGGAACTCGCCACGGCACAGTTTCTTGCGGAACAGATCCCGGCATGCATGGACACGATTCGAATCATTGAATCCGGTGATCACATTCTGAACAAGCAGATGACACTGCTGAAGGCACGTTGCCTGATGCAATCGGAGCGATATACGGAAGCTCGAATCATCTATGGTGAACTGCGAACATCGGAGCCGAACGATGTGCACATCTGGGAGGAATGGGGCTGGCTTGCATGGTTGCTTGAGGATCGACGCGGCCTTCAAGAGGCCGGCCAGCGGGTGACGAAACTTGCACCAGATCATTCCACCGGGTGGGTCATGCTCGCCGTGATCGAACGGGCGGACAATGCACTCGCTGCCGCTGAAGCCCATCTCGAGACTGCAGTTGCATGTGAAGACGTCGGGTCACTTGCCTGGGTCCTGCTTTCCAGGATTCGCCAGATGCGTGGTGATGACGCAGGTGCTGACACGGCCCGGGCAACGGCAATCCGTCTTGATGACAGCCTTCAAAACGATCCACGGATCGTTGGCGTGATTGATGGAGACAGCTGATCCGTTCGGGATCTGCCAGGAGTACGTACTGTGAAGAAGACATTCACCATGATTCTCGGTTGCCTGATGTTCGCCATCCTGGCTGTCAGTCCCGCAATAGGAGCAGGGCTGCTCTGGGTACGTGAATCAGGTGGAAACACGGCCATGGTTCCGTGGTTCTTTCTCTGGATCATCTCGGCGGGTTGTCTCTTCGCCATCCTGCTGCCTGTCTACCTTGCAGCGCGTTCAACACTTGGAAGGCTCCAGGTGTACGTGGATGCCGCCGACGATCGCCTTGCTCCTTCGGCTCCTCGAGGTCCATTCTGGCTGCGTCCGGTGCTGAAGACCTTCGTGGAAACCGTCGAGGGATTTCGTGCCAGGGAACGCGAGTTGCAGATGAACTATCGCGACCTGGAGATCAGGAATCACGTCGGTACGACGGCTCGCATGCAGATCGAAGCTGTTCTTGAAGTGATGAACGATGCGGTCATCGTGACGAATACATTCGACGAGGTCGTCCTCGTCAACTCGGCTGCAGGCCGACTTCTTGGATGCGATCCCACCAGCGTCGTTGACCAGCCGCTCCAGGAGATTCTTGCAGACCAGGCGATCCTCGAAGCAATTCATTCGACGAGGTCCGAGGGGAACCTCGTCGAGTGCCGGACCTTCAACCAGGTTCTCGGCGGTGTCGAGCATTCCGGCGAGGGCGAGGGCCCCAGTTGCGAGTTCACGCTTGCCTGTGTTGCGGATCATCGTGAAGAGGTTGCCGCGATGGTGACCATCATCCGGGATCGCACACGGGAAGAAGAGCTTTCGAGGATGAAGAGCGAGTTCGTTTCGAAGGCATCCCATGAGCTGCGGACTCCATTGTCCTCGGTGCGGGCCTATGTCGAGATGCTCGTGGATGGCGAAGCCCGGGATGAGGAATCACAGCAGGACTTCTACAGGATCATCCAGGGTGAAACCGAACGGCTTACGCGACTCGTCGACAACATGCTGAACATCAGCCGTATTGAAGCGGGAATCGTTCATGTCGATCGCGAGCTTGTCGACCTGGGCTCCCTCGTGGAACAGGCTGCCGAGACACTCGAACCGCAGGCTCGAGAGAAGAACATCACGGTGCACAGGTCACTTGCTCCTGTCGATCTCGGTGTCCAGGGTGACCGTGACATGCTCTACCAGGTCGTGCTGAACCTGCTCTCGAATGCAGTGAAGTACACGCCGCAGGGGGGTCGAGTCACGCTTTCGGTTGATTCCGATAACCTCACACGTGCCGTACATGTTTCGGTTTCCGATACGGGGCTTGGCGTTCCACCACAGGACCATGAACGCATCTTCGAGACGTTCTACCGCATCGAGAACTACAAGCGATTCGCCGAGGGCACGGGCCTGGGGCTCAACCTGTGCCGTCATATCGTTGAAACGGTCCACAGGGGCCAGATCGGTCTGGACTCGAAACTGGGAATGGGGTCAAGGTTCTGGTTTTCTATCCCGATGGGAGAGGAAGCGGCCTTGCGCGCCGCTTGAACGAGGTATTCATGCCGTACAGAATCCTGGTTGTTGACGATGAGTTGCACATTCTGCATGTGCTGTCACTCAAGTTGCGCAATGCGGGGTTCGAGGTGCACACTGCCAGGGATGGCGAAGAGGGGCACCAGTTGGCACGGACGATCATGCCGGACCTCGTCATCACCGATGTCCAGATGCCCTACATGACCGGGCTGGAACTCAGTTCCGTATTGGCACGTGACAAGGCGACTGCATCGCTCCCGATCATCATCCTGACCGCCCGAGGGTATCTCCTGGACCGGAACGACGTCGACAGTTCAAACATCGTGGAGGTGGTGAGCAAGCCGTTCAGCCCTCGTTCCGTAATCGATCTCGTCCATTCGACGCTCGAGGGGGGTGCCGATCGGACTTCACCGCTTGAGGCAGCATGACGACGAAACAGTTCCAACATGAACACGCTGCAGATGACAGCGTCCGAAGCCGGCTTCGCGCCGCCGGGCTGTTCATGCTGTCCTGTGATTCCGAAGGCCGAGTCCTTGCGAGTACGAGGAACAGCGGTGACTGGCTTGCATCGCTCATCGAGCAGCCGCAGATGGTGCACCGTGGGCTGGCACGTTGCACCCGAACATGGGCAGACCAGGCAGAACCGGTTCAATGTCCCGGTGTACCCGGACTCTGGTTCATTCCAATACCAACAGAACATCGCCGTGAACGAACCGGCTACGACGTGATCTGCGTTCCATGCTCCGAACTTCTCGAGGCCGAGCAGTTCTCGACACTCTGCCAGGCTGCGTCCCTGGACGAGATGCATGCAAGGGCCGCATTGGCGGCACTGCCACCAGCATCGTCGGGAGACATCCGTCGCCTGGCCGTCCTTGCGCGTGGCACCTTGTCCGATGATCAACATCGACGTGAAGACCAGGTCGTTCTGCACGACGTCGGTCGTGAGCTCGGCGAATCCTATGAAGAAATCAACCTGCTCTATTCCATCACCCGGAACATGACCGAGGTCGAGTGTCCCGAGCGATTCCTCCACGTAACCTGCGAGGAACTGCTGCTGCAGCTTCCCTACGCGTGGGTTGCCGCGATCGTCCAGGACGAACAGCGAGATCCCTCCTTCCGTCGTGCACGCGTTGCCGTGGCCGGAACCCCGGGTCGCACGACCCAGGCTGTTCGAGAACTTGGCCAGGCACTGCTGCTTCGAGCCGAGCCGGGCAAGTCGATCATCACGGCCCCGGGACTCGATGGTGGTCTGCCGGGTCTTGATGGGACCGTAATCGCTCAACCCATCGTCAATGACGGCCGCGTCATCGGTCTCCTGGTCGCTGCAGAGAAGGGTGGCAATGACCCTGACGCATCTTCCATGGACATCAAGCTCGTCTGTGCCGCCGCCACGCACATGGAAATCTTCCTTGAAAATGCAGGTCTCTACGAGGACCTCAACGCGATGTTCCTTGGAACGCTTGAATCTCTCACGGCTTCAATCGATGCGAAGGACAAGTACACGTGTGGACATTCCCGCCGTGTTGCAATGCTGACACGTCAGCTTGCCGCCGCCAGTGGTTGCGATTCGAACACGCTTCACCGCATGCACATCGCGGGGCTTGTACACGATGTCGGCAAGATCGGCGTTCCGGAGCGTGTGCTCGTCAAGCCGGGCAATCTTGACGATGAAGAAGTCGAATGGATCCACCGCCATCCGGAGATCGGTCACCGCATCCTTCGTGACATTCCGAAATTCGACGATGTCCTTGCAGGCGTCATGCATCACCACGAGAGGTGGGACGGTGGTGGATATCCCGCGGGTCTTTCAGGTGAACAGATTCCACTCGTTGCACGCATGATTTCCATAGCGGATGCCTTTGATGCAATGACCTCAAGCCGGACCTACCGGGAAGGCATGTCGAGGGAGCGTGTACTCGCTGAGATGAGGAAATGCGCCGGAACCCAGTTCGACCCAGAACTCGTTCCGATCTTCGTCTCGCTTGATTTCACTGAATACGACCGGATGGTCGAGGATCACACCGCCGCTGATGGACGTGTGAGGTCGATCCAGGAGCGTGCTGCATGAACATTTCCTGTGAAGAACATCGATCCGCAGTCGTACTGACTCTCAAGGGTGATTGCACCTTCGAGGACGTCGATTCGATGCGTCGATCGGTCCAGCCATTCCTTGATCGATCCGGACTTTCGCTGGTCGTGGATGGGTGCGGGCTTGAACGAATCGATTCAAAGGGTCTTGAATCGCTCCTGCAACTGTCGGATGACATCAGGGCCATGGGTGGCCGCCTCTGTCTTGCTGGATTCAGCGGGGATGCCCGCTTGGCGCTTGTCTTGACACGCCTGGAACGACGTTTCGAACTTCGAGAAACGATCGAAGAGGCTGCACGCGCCGTTTCACTGGGAGAGGCAGCATGAAGCCCCAGGAACGAACCATGGCAACAGGGATCGGACGCATGCCCATCGGGACGATGCTGGTTCAAAAAGGTGTCATCGATGACACCCAACTGGCTCAAGCCCTTGAACACCAGTCTGCGCAGCCGGAACACCAGCTGCTTGGCGAAGTACTTGTTGACCTGGACATGGCTTCGGAAATGGACATCGTCGAGGTCCTTGCCGACGAATATGGTGTTCCATGCATTGATCAACTCGCCCGAGTGGCCGACCCGAGAACAATCGAGGTCCTGCCTCGCTCCTTCATAGAGGAACACCAGGTTCTCCCGATGTACCTCGTCCGCTCGACATTGACGGTCGCTGTCGCAGAGCCATCGAACATCTATCTCGTCGAGGAAATATCCAGGCGAACCGGCTACGACGTACAGATCGTCGCTGCCTCCCGATCGGCCATCGAGTCGGCCATCAAGTCATGGCTGCCCGCTGCGAACATATTCGTCATCGACGACATCTACGAGGACATCGCTGAAGAGGATTTCAGCGTCATAGAACGCCAGGTAACCGAACTGGCAGATCTTGAACAGGTCGCTGGACACGGGCCGGTCGTGAAACTCGTGAATTTCATCATCTACTCCGCGGTCCAGGAAGGTGCTTCGGACATCCACATCGAACCAGGTGACCAGGAACTGCGTGTCCGGTACAGGGTCGATGGTCGTCTCTGGGAGAAGATCGCTCCCCCGTACAGGATGCATGCAGCCATCACCAGCCGTATCAAGATCATGAGCAACCTCGATATCGCGGAGCGTCGAATCCCACAGGATGGAGACTTCAACGTGATGCTCGAGGGGCGGCCCATCGATCTCCGTGTTTCAACAATGCCGGGTACATGGGGTGAGAAGACGGTCATCAGGATCATCGACAGTGAACAGAGTCGACTGGGCCTTGAACAACTGGGCTTCGATGCCGACATGCTTTCAATGTGGCAGGAAGTCATCGGACATCCCAATGGCGTGGTTCTCGTGACAGGGCCGACCGGGTCGGGCAAGTCGACGACGCTCTACTCGGTCCTGGGTCAACTCAACGCCGACGACCAGAACATCACGACGGTCGAGGATCCGGTCGAAGCCAAGATCCCCGGAATCAACCAGTCCCAGGTCAATGAGAAGGCGGGCTTCACCTTTTCCTCGGCGTTGCGATCGATGCTTCGCCAGGACCCGGACATCATGATGGTGGGTGAAATCCGTGATTCGGAGACGGCATCGATCTGCATGCAGGCCGCACTCACAGGTCACCTGGTCTTCTCATCTCTGCATACGAACGATTCGCCGAGTGCAGTCACCAGGCTCTGCAACCTGGGCATCGAACCATACCTGGTCGCTGCCACGCTTCGTGGAGTCCTGGCCCAGCGACTTATCCGGAAGATCTGTCCACATTGCAAGGCACCATGGACGCCGGAGGATCATGCAGCTGAAGCTCTTGCCCAGGCCTGCGGAACCATCGAAGACTTTCAACGAGGCGAGGGTTGCAGTCGATGCAGGGGAACGGGGTTCGCCGGTCGGATCGGCATGTTCGAATTGCTCGTTCCGGACGCGACGTTCCTTGATGCCATTGCCAATGCCGAGTCACTGCAGTCCCTCCGGGCAAGGCTCGAGCAGTCAAGCTTCCGAACGCTCCGTGATGACGGAATGGCGAAGGTTCGAGCAGGGCTGACGACTCCGGAGGAAGTTCTTGGGGCAACCCGCCTGTAAATCGAGGGAACAGCCGCGTGACGATGACGACGGAATCAACCTGGACCTACTCAGCCCGAACACCGGACGGTGAATCCGTCAGCGGTTCCGTGGTTGCGGATACGGTCGAGGCGGTAGCAGATCGCCTTCGAGGCGATGGATTGTTCATCACCTCCATCGGCGAGGAATCGGGAATGGCCTGTGACACGTTCGATGCTGCCGTCGTTGTGCGTGGCATGCGTGCACGGCGAGTTTCACGTGCCGATGTCTCGGGCTTCTGCCAGCAGTTGTCAGTCATGCTTGACACGGGCGTCACGCTGCCGGAAGGACTCGAAGCTCTTGCAGGGCAGGCGAGAAGGCGTGAGTTCCGCGAGATCATTGAAACGATCCATGAACACGTCTGTGGCGGCATCAACTTTTCAGAGGCCCTGGCCAAGTGGCCCGGGGTCTTCCCACCAGTCATGGTCAATCTTGTCCGTGCCGCCGAACTCTCCGGCACCATGGCGCTCATGCTTGGTCGGATTGCCGACTACCTCGGCAAGGAACAGCGGACCATCAGGCAGGTTCGTGGTGCATTGATCTATCCCGCATTCATGCTCGGGACGGGTTTCATGGTCGTCATCTTTCTCGTTACCTTCATTCTTCCACGGTTTGCACGGATCTACGAAATGCGATCGGCAAGTCTCCCGGCACCAACCAGGGTCCTGATGTCGATCGGCGATTTCGCCGCAAGCGGGTACATGATCTGGGCTCCAGTGCTGATTGCACTCCTCCTGACCTTCTTCATCGGGCGTAGAACAATTGCAGGACGGACATTCCTCGATTGGCTGAAACTCAAGCTTCCAGTGATGCGTGGAATCCACGTACATCTCTATGTCACGAGGTCGACACGAACGATGTCGACGCTGCTTTCAGCTGGCGTCAACCTCATGGATGTCATCCGCATCTGCCGCGGAGTTACTCCAAACCGGATATTCGAACGTATCTGGACAGACATGGAAGAGCATGTGCGTGACGGTCATCGCGTCGGACTTGCATTGGAGTCCTCGCCGAACGTGCCCTCCAGCGTTGCCTCGATGGTTGCAGCAGGCGAGCGGTCTGGACGACTGCCCGAGGTGATGGAGAAGGTTGCCGATGCAAGTGAAGAGGAGTTGGATGTTGCCATCAAGCGATGCACCTCTCTTCTCGAGCCGATCATGATCGTGTTCATGGGACTCCTGGTGGGTGCCGTGGCGATCGCGCTCCTGCTGCCGATCTTCAGGATGAGCAGCATCATTCATTGACAATTGCAGCGGCAGGCAGGTCGACCCATGCGCGTAGCGCGCTCCGTATGTCGACACTCGTCGTCGCAGTGCGGACAGCTTCCTTGAGCGGCTTCACATGTCCCATCGTCTTCCCATACCAGGCGATTGCACTTCGAAGTCGGTGAAGCACCATCCGCTCATCCTGGAACTCGAGCATCAGGTCGAGGTGCCGCTCGATGATCCGGAGCTTCTCGTTGAATGTCGGGTCGGGAAGGTCGATGTCATCGACCAGCCGGGACCGGATCTGCTCGAAGATCCATGGTCGTCGAAGGGCGCCCCGCCCGACCATGACGGCGTCACACCCCGTGGCTTCAATCATGCGAACGGCGTCATCGGCCGTACGAATATCACCATTGCCGATGACGGGTATGGATGTGACTGCAGCCTTGACTTGGGCAATTCCATCGAGGCGAACCTCTCCCCTGAAACGCTGTTCAGTCGTTCGGCCATGCACCGTGATGGCGGCGATGCCGACGTCCTCCAGTGCCCGGGCAAGAACAGGCCCGACAATACGCTGGTCGTCCCAGCCAAGCCTGATCTTTGCGGTGACGGGTACATTGCCGGCCTTTCCCACCGCATCAATGATCGATGCTGCAAGATGAATCGTCGATTCCGGGTCACACAGCAGCATTGAACCACCGTTCTTCTTTGCAACCTTGTCCACGGGGCAGCCCATGTTGATATCGATGATGTCGGCACCATGATCCACTGCCCAGCGGGCAGCGTCCGGGAGCGGATCGTGTTGGCTGCCATACACCTGCATGCACAGGGGAGCGTCTGCTTCACAGGTTGCAGCAAGTCGCATTGCCCGTGGTGATTCCTTGAGAAGGCTGTGGCTGTTGAGCAGGTCCGTACTTGCCAGTCCGACACCGCCTTGTTCACGGCAGAGCAGCCTGAAGGGCAGATCACAATGACCCGCCATGGGGGCCAGGAAAGCGGGGGACCCTATTTGAACGGAACCTATACGCAGCATGGAGGCGATTCTAGCCCCACGAAGACGGCCATTCTGGCAGGAATCCACTCCACCGGGGCAGTATCGACTGACTGAGGCCCCCTGGATTGCTTCAGAAAGCCCCTGGGAGTCCCTGCAACACGGATCCAGGTGCCCTGTTGCTGGCACGATGATTGCAAAAGACTTCCGGGGCAACAGCCCCGTCATGGCCCGTGCCTGGTTGCATGGGGCAGGAAGGAGATTTGCATGTCAAAGATCATCGGAATCGACCTCGGTACGACCAACTCGGTTCTTGCTGTCATGGAGGGTGATCAGCCCAAGGTGCTGATCAACGCTGCCGGCAATCGAACCACGCCGTCCGTCATTGCCTTTACAGACAAGACCGATCGCCTTGTAGGCGAGCCGGCTCGTCACCAGCAGGTTACGAATCCAACGAACACCATCTTCTCCATCAAGCGCTTCATGGGTCGTCGACACGACGAAGTCCAGTCGGAGGAGAAGCTGATTCCCTACAAGATCACCGGTGGAGACAACGACCTGGTCAAGGTCGATGTGGAGGGCGTTGAATACACCCCGCCGGAACTCTCCGCGATCATTCTTCGCGAGTTCAAGCGAATGGCCGAGGAATACCTCGGCGAGTCGGTTGATCGCGCCGTGATCACGGTGCCTGCCTATTTCAACGATGCCCAGCGACAGGCGACGAAGGATGCCGGTGAAATTGCGGGATTGACCGTCGAGCGGATCATCAACGAGCCAACGGCCGCGGCGCTTGCCTACGGTCTTGAGAAGAAGTCCAACGCCAAGATCGTCGTCTTCGACCTCGGCGGCGGTACGTTTGACGTATCCATTCTCGACATCGGTGATGGAGTCTTCGAAGTGCTTTCCACCAGTGGTGATACCCACCTTGGCGGTGATGACTTCGACCAGGTCCTGATCGATCATATCGCCGACGAATTCCGAAAGACGGAGGGCATTGACATCCGCGAGGATCCAATGGCACTCCAGCGGCTGAAGGAAGCGTCCGAGAAAGCCAAGTGCGAGTTGTCGCAGCAGTTGGAGACCTCGGTGAACCTTCCATTCATCACGGCAGATTCCAACGGGCCCAAGCACCTCCAGATCACGATCACTCGTGCAACATTCGAATCTCTTGCGGAGGCGCTCTTCAATCGTCTTGCCGAACCCTGTCGCACGGCGATCAAGGATGCAGGACTCGACACGTCGAGCATCTCCGACGTGGTCATGGTTGGTGGTTCAACGCGTATTCCCAAGGTCCAGGAGATTGCGAAGGAAGTCTTCGGAACCGCGGAACTCGATCGCTCTATCAACCCCGACGAGGTCGTTGCCGTTGGTGCAGCGATCCAGGGCGGTGTACTCCAGGGCGACGTCAAGGATGTCCTGCTGCTCGACGTGACTCCCCTGAGTCTCGGTGTCGAAACGCTCGGTGGCCTCATGACACGACTCATCGAGAAGAACACCACCATTCCAACCTCGAAGAAGGAAACCTTCTCGACAGCCTCGGACAACCAGACGTCCGTGACCATCCACGTTCTCCAGGGTGAACGCGAGTTCGCCAAGGACAACCGGACACTTGGGAAGTTCGATCTGACCGACATTCCATCTGCTCCAAGAGGAATGCCGCAGATCGAGGTCGAGTTCGCCATCGATGCCAACGGCATCCTGAATGTTTCCGCGACCGACAAGGCCACGGGCAAGAGCCAGAACATCCAGATCACCGGTTCCTCGGGAATCGACAAGGATGAGATCGAACGGATGAAGACCGATGCAGAGTCACATGCATCCGATGACAAGGCTCGCCGCGAGATGATTGAACTGAAAAACCAGGCCGAGCAAGTCGCCTACCAGGTTCGCTCCCAGTTGGAGGAACATGGCGACAAGGTCACGCCGGAAGTTCGTTCATCGATCGAGTCCTCCCTTTCAAATCTCGAGTCAAAACTCAAGGAGGATGACAAGGAGGCCATCGAGGCGGCGCTGAAGCAGCTCAATGACAATGCTGCTGAACTGGGCAAGGCCGTCTACGAGGCGGCGGCGCAGGAGTCACAGGCAGCGGCGGATGGTTCACCGGGACAGGGCGAAGAGCCGGATGACCAGCCCCAGGATGATGACGTCATCGATGCAGAGTATGAAGTCAAGGATGACTCCTGACAGGCGGTGAACACCGCCTCACCAGCGGATACACATCATGCAGGGGCCCACGGCACGCCGTGGGCCCCTTTTTGATTCATTCATGGAATCACAGCAGGTACCATGTGGGGATGACCACACTTGATTCAACGACACCGGACATGGCTGGCGCCATTGACACGTCCCGCATCGACTCGCTTCGCAACGGGTTCGATGCCAATCCCAAGTGGCGACTTGCCCAGAACGCCGTCAGCCAGGTGACCATCGACGACGTCGCACTGGACCGATCGATCGTCACGACGACCGACTACAGCTTCTCGACGTGGCTTGATGACTGGAAGGTGACCAACCAGAAGCAGTCGGGGCGATGCTGGATGTTCGCTGCGCTGAATCTCTTCCGTGCAGGTGCGATGAAGAGCCTCAACGTCAAGGACTTCGAGTTCAGCCAGAACTGGACACTCTTCTGGGACAAGTTCGAACGAGCCAACTACTTCCTTGAGGCCATCATCGAGACCGGGGAGCGCGAGATCGACGATCGCACGGTTGCCTTCCTCCTTGATCGACCTCTCGATGATGGTGGGCAGTGGAACATGTTCGTGAACCTGGTACGAAAGCACGGCCTCGTTCCCCAGTCGGCCATGCCCGAGACGGAAAGTTCCTCCTGTACCCGCCGGATGAACGCGATTCTCCTGAACGTGCTTCGTCGTGGTGCAAGGGATCTTCGACGCGGTCTTGCCAGGGGCAGTTCCATGGATGATGCCCGGGACACCAAGTCCGAGATCCTTGACCAGGTCTGGAGAATCCTCTGTGTGCACCTTGGAACACCTCCGGAGGACTTCGACTGGCAGTGGAATGACACGGACCGTGAATACCACCGCACTGGACGCATGACGCCCCTCGAGTTCGTGGACGCCTACGTCGATCTTCCCATCGATGACTATGTCTGCCTCGTGCATGATGCGCGGGAGACCAGCCCATTCGGCCGGACCTACACGGTTGAGCATCTCGGGAACGTGGTCGGGGGCGAGCCGGTTCGGTACCTGAACATCGAGATCGAGTTGATGAAGGAACTCGCCGTCAACGCGCTCGAGAGCGGGGAACCGGTCTGGTTCGGCTGTGACGTCGGGAAGATGTTTCGTCGTGACCTGGGATTCTGGGATGCGAAACTCTTCGACTATGAAAACCTGTACGACGTTCCATTCAATCTCACGAAGGGTGATCGACTCGAGTACCACGAAACACTCATGACTCATGCCATGCTCTTTACCGGTGTCGATGTCATCGACGGATCACCCCGTCGCTGGCGGGTCGAGAACTCCTGGGGAGATGAGAAGGTCGGTCGCAAGGGATTCCAGGTCATGAATGATTCCTGGTTCGACGAGTACATGTTCGAGATCGCCGCGCGGAAATCGGCCCTCCCGTCCGAACTCCAGGATGCACTTGAAACCGAGCCGATCGTGCTTCCACCCTGGGACCCGATGGGGTCCCTTGCCCACTGACTGGCATTTGCGGCGTTCCAGGTGTCGTGGGATTGAAATGCCTGTTTTTCATGCTGGGATTCGATAAACGACCCGGTAGCATGGTTCCTGGCGGGGTGCCTGTGCATCCCCATAGACCAGGTGGATGAGGAGAAGAGACCATGTTTCATGCAATGACCCGTGGCATCGCCCTTGGTGCCATGACGGTGCTGCTCGTTGGTGGAGGAGCTCCCCAGCGAGGTGCCGTGACCGTCGATGGCCAGTACGACAGCAGTTACGGTGGACCATCCGTTGTACAGAACACGCAGACGGATTTCGGCAACAATGATGACCCTGATCCTGGAACAGCCAACGGGTCCGAACTGGATCAAGGCGATGCCTTGATTGCCGGGGGCTACCTGTACATCTTCCTTGGTGGCAACCTCGAATCGAATTACAACAAGCTGGAGGTATTCATTGATGCACGTGATGGCGGCCAGGGCAGCTTGCGGGGAGACAACTCCGATGTCGACTGGAACGCTCTTGGCACCATGGGCGATGATGGCAGCGGGAACGGGCTGACCTTCGATGAAGGCGTTACGTCCGACATGTGGGTTGGAGTGACCTGTGGCATCGATGAGGCAACCAGTGAGTTCATCTTTCACGTCAGTTACGCTGAACTTCGTACCGAGGGAGGCGGGTTTGGATCCTACCTCGGCTCGGGCGGAACAGGCGAGACGCTGATCGCCAGCAACGGCATGCAGATCGCGCTGGACAATTCGAATATCGGGGGTGTCGAATGGGGAACCGGCATTGACTGCGGCGAGGGTGTTACGACCGGAGTTGAACTGGCGATCCCGCTCTTCCTCTTCGACTGGGATTCGACGAATCCGGCCATCGACAGCGCCTCGGTGTGTTCCTTCATCAACTCGGGTGGGCATGACTACATGTCCAACCAGGTCCTTGGCGGTATTGGAGGCGGAGCCAACCTGGGCAATCCCCGCGAGGTGGACTTCAACACGATCAACGG
>JAYZBD010000065.1:0-11733 GCA_036339395.1 Planctomycetota bacterium
CTTCTTACGAGCTTTCTTGCGAGTCGCTTTCTTGCGAGTCGCCTTTTTTCTTCGTTTCTTGGCCATGAGTTTGACCTCCTGTTTCCGCTAGCGTTTCCGGGAAGCGGGGGTGCACAAACCCCCTGAAAGAACGCTTCCTTAGAGTTTGTACACGATCGGTCAGACGAAGACATGTTCTTGACCAGAAAAAATATGCGAAAAATTACAGTACACATCGACTATTTCACAGGGAAGTTATGCGGACTGCATTGATTCATGTACATGAATCACAAGACAACAGTGCTTCGTGCAAGAAGAGAAATCGCGCGAAGGTGCATCACGTCGATAAAGTATGCCCTGGAGCAGTAAAAAACGAGTATTTATTGTGATTCGTAGCAGTTTGAACAGCTTGTTGCGCAGAGGTGGAACGTTGACATTCCAGGCAATCACTCACGCGTGATTCGTTATCGTGCCGTTTCATCAGGTTATTCGGTTGAAGGATGAACAGTGAAAAAAGTTATCCACACCCACAAACTTTCCTGTGATGCGGTGCTTTTGATGGAGCCGGACGACGCGGTTGCTTCATGTTCGATGCGCTGGTTGCTGCCAGCTGGATCTTCAACTGATCCAGATGTTCGAGTCGGCGTGTCCGCCATGCTGGAAGAGATGATCTTCCGCGGGGCGGGAACTCTCGACAGTCGAGGATTGAGTGAATCTCTCGATCGACATGGCCTTCAACGACACTCGGACGTGGGGGTGCATCATCTTGAGATTGCCTCAACATGCACGGGGAATGAGCTCTCCGCAGGCATCACTCTCCTTGCGTCGATCGTACGAAACCCCGCCTTGCCTGAAGAAGCCCTGGATTCGACACGAAGCCTGTGTCTCCAGGCCCTTGAAGCATTGAAGGACGACCCGAGGCAGGAAGCAATGATTCGATTGATGGAACTGCACCATCCCGCTCCCATGAACAGGTCCGGGTACGGTGAGCGATCAATGCTTGAGAAGATGAAACAGCAGGATGTCCAGGAAGCATGGCGGTCAGGTTTCATTCCTCAAGGTTGCATCATCTCGCTTGCAGGCAGTTTCGATCCATTGGCGACCCTGGACGTCTTCGAAGAGACGCTTTCCGGATGGTCTGGCAGTGCCGATCCACCCACCCCCGCGGGCACGGCTGCGGGGGGCACTCTCCATGAGATGCGTGACTCGAACCAGGTACACATCGGTGTTGCCTGGAATGCTCCACCCAGGTCCCACCCGGATGCTCCCATTGAACGAATGGCGATGCGTATTCTGAGTGGAACATCCAGCGGTCGTCTCTTCACGGAGGTCCGACAGAAGAGGTCACTGTGCTACAGCGTAGGAGCTCGTTATCGCCCGGGTCGTGACCAGGGAGTCATCAGTCTCTACGCGGGCACGACACCGGATCGTGCGCAGGAAACACTGGACGTATGCCTGCAGGAGTTTGACCGAATGGCGGCGGGAGTCACACCGGAGGAATTCGAGCGTGCACGGACTGGACTGGAGAGTGCAATCGTGCTTGGCGGAGAATCGACCCAGGCTCGATCGGCAGCACTCTCCGGCGATTATTTCACAATGGGTCGCTCGCGAAGCATGGAGGAAGTGCTTGGCGAAGTCGGGGAAACAACCCTGGAGCAGTTGAATGAATACCTGGAGAAGCGTTCACTTCCCCCTCCGACAATCGTGACATTCGGTCCAGCTTCGTTGGATGTGCCAACTTCATGAGAGGCGTCCCCCCTGCTAGGATGCGAGGATGATGGCTCACCAAGCGGAAGGATTCAATGCAGGAACCCGGGTACGGGTCATCCAACAGACTCCCCTGCGTGATCGAACATGGACACAGGACGTTGAGGGTGTTGTCATTCGCTGTCGTCAGGCGAAGACAGGATCCTGGTTTGCCCACGCAAAGGATGACCAGTACTGGTTGGATCGACTTGAACTTCGCCTCGATGACGGCGAGATCGCGATCCTGAACCTGGATCAGTATTCAGTCATCCAGATCCTCTGACGGCGGCTGGAACCTGCTTACATGGATGACCGCCTCATCTGACAGAACTCGTCCATCCGGCAGGGCAAGAGTGACATGAAGAATCGGTTCCAAAGGGACATCATCAGTTTCGTGGAGTGACAGGCTGTACAGGTACGTGCGTGTGACCTCGTCGTAGTACTGGCTGTTCGTTTCAAGATTGTTGAGGTCACACTCCCAGCGGGATTCTGCATGTGATCCGCTTCCGGAGGAGCCAGCCAGGATGATCTTGAGCGTACCAACTCCTCGAGTGGAGAATCCATCTTGATCCAGGAACTCAACCCTGCCTTGGACCTGGGGTTTACTGTCCCCAGGTCCGAACTTGATGCGAGACAGTGGGTGTACGCGGATCGATTCTGGGGCGAAAGGCCATTGAACAACCTCGGCGACCGTTCCTGGTCGACTGCTGCCCGTACTGGCCGGCTGGCAACCCGGCAGGGCTGCCAGTGCAATGCATGTAGATAAGAGGTTCAACCTTGATCGCATGGATGAAGGATACCCGTCTGGGCATGCCCCGGTCCGTTCATGAGTTCAAAGTGGGCTTCTCAGCCAAGTACATCCTGGAGGAGGCCTTCTATGGCGACGTCGATCTTCTCCGGCGTCACGTAGGCATCTTCCTGGATTGCCTTCTGAACGGCTTCCACGCGATCCTGCCGTATGTCCGGCAGTTCACGCAGTGCCTGGAACCACTCCGCGTGTCTTGATACTTCCACGCGATCCTGCCGCCCAAGGCGGTCAGTCGGGGTCTCCAGGGAAGCGGGTCGCTCGATCCCCTCCCTTCCCGCACCCGGAGTCGAGTGCAGTGGGCCCACCGAATTGCTTACTGATGCGATATCTGGCATCTTGATAGAACTCCTCACCGACCCCGGATCACGGGGTCGTGACAGTCTCATCCATCATCTGATTCGCAGATTCTTCCCTGAATCCGAAAAGAGGCGGGGCACCTGGGAAAGCCCGTCTCCACGGTCTACATCGTCCCACCGCAGCCATGGGCTTGAATGTGCGACTAGAGGATTCCAGGAACCCCGTTTTTTGCTTGGCAGGAGGTATTTGGAGGTACTCTGCCCGCGGCACCCGGTGCCCATCGTCCAAAGGAAGGATACGATTCCTTCTCGAGGAGAAACCGACTTGGTATCAAGACATTTCACATCCGTGCTCCTGCTCATTGCGGCTTCCCTTTCCATGGGTTGCCAGTCGAACGAGCCTTCAAGACCTGTTGCTCGTTCTCGATTTGATACGCCTGCGCAGCCTGGACGGATGCATCCCAGCGAGGAAATGAACACAGAACTTGATCTTGGCCAGGACTGGGATTCGATTGAAGACCGGCTGGGAGTTGCTTCGGCATCACATCGAAGGCAGCAAGCCAGTTCGTCGCCTGTCGATCTTCCTGCAGGGGGCTCGAAGACAGGAGATCCGTCATCAGGCTTCGGTATCGTTCTTGCCACGTTCACATCAACCGCTCACGCCGACCAGGCGGTTGAATATCGCCAGAAGTTGGGGATTTTGCTCCCTTCACTTGATCCTGGACTTCGAACACATCCTGATTCCAGGGGTTCCCTCGTTGTCTTCGGCAGTTACACGGACTGGACGGACCCTGACGCACGTGCGGATGTCCAGAGGCTTCGAAACCTGACGGTGAATAATCGCCAGATATTTCCCCAGGCGATGATCGCAGAGTTGAAGGTTCCTCGTGATCCAGGAACTGTTCCCGACAACGAGTTGGTTTCGCTTCGCATCAAGTATCCGGATGTCCGTACCCTGTACACCCTGGAGATCGCTGTCTGGGGAGATTTTGAAAGCGGAGAGTATCCTCCATCTCGACGGCGAAGTGCGGCGGAGGGATATGCGAGGGCCTTGAGACAGCAGGGCATGCCCGCATTCTTCCACCATGATGATGCACGGCAGATGAGCATGGTCACCGTCGGTGTCTTTGATCACAGTGCCATGGATGCATCAACCGGGATCAAGAGCCCGGAAGTCGAACGCTTCGTGAGGCAGTTCCCCAGGCGGCTTGTCAATGGTGAACCGCTCATTGATCTCTACGATCCCCAGGATCCCGACAAGGGCGGTCGTCCCCAGCCCCCACGCCTGGTCGAGGTTCCTCTTCTCTGATCCAGGAACGGAAGGTCATGTTGCCGAAGGATGCCAGATGGTCTTGGTATCGAGGTACGGCTCGATTTCCCAGGGTGAAGCCGCAAGATCATCATCAAGCCACGCTGCATCCGAATGATCGAGCAGGTGCACACGCTTGAGTCCATCAGCAGCTGCAGCCTGGATCAACTCACGTTGCGCTGGCTTCAGGTTGGCAGCGGCAATGACCTGCAATTCCCGGTGTTCAGCCATCGGCTCAATGAGTTCAGCCCGATTCCCGGTGAGGATGTTGACAACACCGCCCGGGATATCGGAGGTAGCACAGACTTCACCAAGCAGAACTGCGGGCAGTGGAGAGGATTCCGAGGCCACCGCAACGACAGGGCAGCCTGCACACAACGGCGCGGAAATCATGGTCACCAGTGCCAGGAGCGACGGGGCATCGGGTGACAGTATGCCGGTGATGCCACTTGGTTGTGGAACCGAGAAGTTGTAGTAAGGCCCGGCAACCGGGTTCTGGCATCCGAGCAACTGCTGGAACTTGTCTGCCCAGCCTGCGAACCGGACGAGGCGGTCGATACTTGCATCAACTTCACGGCGAGCCTTTGCAGGTGTAATCGCTGTTGTTGTGCTGATGGCCGATGCGAATTCCTCTCTCCGGCTCTCAAGCATCTCCGCCATCCGGTACAGGATCTGTCCCCGGAGATAGGCGGAGGCATCGGCCCAACCAGCACATGCTCGACGTGCCGCTTCGACTGCTTCCCGAAGATCCTTCCTGGAAGCAATACAGACGTGTGCCATCACGCGTCCCCGTCCATCGTGGACCGGCGCGGACCGACCCGACTCGGTACGAGGGAAGGATCCTCCGATGAAGAGCTTGCAGGTCTTGATGATGTCCAGACGTTCGGGCATGTACAGCTCCAGCCTACAGTTGATCAGCCTTCCAGCAGGCTCCTGAGTTTCACTCGATACCGCATGAAGCACACGATGCAGAGGCAGCCGAATACAAGCCACCAGGCTCCTCCACGGACCGCCGAGTCCTTGACCAGGAAGAGGTGCTCCCAGAACTCCCAGATGCCGTTCTGGACCATGTAGCCCCACATGCTTCCAGAACCTGAAGTAAGCACCAGGTCTGCGGCAAACCACACGACCCAGGCCAGCATGAAGGCATCGATGCACCGCATGGCGGCATGTCCGAGGACATGCAGCAGGAGGGTTCGTTCATGTGGACTATTTTCACTCATGATCAGAACTTCACGTAGGCCCTCAGGCCCTGGAGGCCACCCTCACGACCGAAACCCGATTCCTTGAATCCGCCGAAGGGAGAACTCGCGTCGAACTTGTTGTAGGTGTTGCACCAGACCACGCCGGCATCGAGTTTCCGAGCGATTTCGAAGATCTTCGATCCCGTATTCGTCCAGACGCCCGCGGCCAGTCCATACGGGGTGTTGTTCGCCCGGGCTACCGCCTCCTCGGGCGTGCGGAAGGTCATGACAGCAAGGACCGGTCCGAAGATCTCTTCGCGGGCGATGACATGGGAGGGCTGGACCCCCGTGAAGAAGCATGGGCGGCACCAGTACCCCTTTCCCGGGAGAGGCTGTTCATTGACCTCGTGCAGCACCGCACCCTCATCTCCACCTGCATCGATGTATCGCTCGATGGTCTTCAACTGCGTACTGGAGTTGATCGCACCTACATCGGTGTTCTTGTCGAGCGGGTCCCCCAGTCGAAGCGAACGCATGCGGTGGGCAAGCTTGTCGACGACCTCATCGACGATCGATTCCTGGACGAACAGTCGTGAACCGGCGCAGCAGACGTGTCCCTGGTTGAACCAGATGGAAGAGACGATTCCCTCTATGGCCTGGTCGATTGCCGCATCGGCGAAGATGATGTTCGGGCTCTTCCCACCCAGTTCAAGCGTCAGTTTCTTGCCGGTACCGGCCACGGAGCGGGCAAGATGCTTGCCGACCTCCGTCGAGCCGGTGAACGCGACCTTCTTGACATCCGGATGTTCAACGAGGGCACCACCCGTCTCCCCGGCGCCCGTGACGATGTTGACAACGCCGGGGGGAAGTTCGATTTCCTGGAATATCTCCGCAAGGTGAAGTGCTGTCAGCGAAGTCGTTTCAGCGGGCTTGAGAACACACGTATTGCCACAGGCCAGTGCCGGTGCGAGTTTCCATGCAGCCATGAGCAGGGGGAAGTTCCACGGAATGATCTGGCCGCACACGCCGACGGGTCTTGGTGTTCGACCCGGGAACGCGTAGGTGAGCTTGTCTGCCCAGCCTGCGTGGTAGAAGAAATGCTGTGCCACGAGGGGCAGGTCGATATCCCGGGACTCCTTGATCGGCTTGCCACCGTCCATTGTTTCAAGCACCGCCAGTTCCCGTGCGCGTTCCTGGATCCGACGGGCAATTCGAAAGAGGAACTTGGCACGTTCGGAGGGCTTCAGTCGTGCCCAGCCCGGGCCTGCGGCCTTTGCAGCCTCGACGGCTGCATTGACATCCGCAGGTCCTGCCTCGGCCACACGCGAGAGGGTTTCCTCAGTTGCAGGGTTGATCGAGTCGAATCGTCGACGTGATTTCGGGGCGCGAAAGGCACCATTGATGAAGAGGCCGTATTCATCCTTGATGTCGACACGTGTGCGCTCAGGTGCAGGACTGTATTCCCAGCCCGTGGTCCCTGCTGAATGTGAGTCAACGCCTGTCATGGGTGAATCAAGCCTCGGAAAAATCATGCATGGCCATGTAGTGTCCAGTCAATCCCTTCAGCAACTGCCTCAGGAGGTCGTTTGCCAGGCTTGAAGCCCCGAACCGGAAGAGACCGGGGGTCAACCAATCTTCTCCAAGCGTCTCCTTGACCATGACAAGATAATGGAGAGCCTGCTTGGCGGTCTTTATCCCTCCCGCCGGCTTCATGCCTATACGGATTCCAGTCGAAAGGAAGTGGTCTCGAATAGCTTCCAGCATGACAAGGGTGACCGGCATCGTGGCGGCTGGCGAGATCTTCCCGGTTGAGGTCTTGATGAACACCTCGCCATCACGAAGAACCCCTGTTGATGCCACGGCTTCGATTGCCAGGTCACTGGCCTTCCTGATGTTCTGGTAGGTCTCGAGTTCCCCGGTTTCAAGGATGATCTTCAGGTGGGCACCATCACAGGCCTGCCAGACCTGGCGGATCTCTTCGGCAACCTCGGTCATTCTTCCTGAAAGGAATGCGCCGCGGTTGATGACCATGTCGATCTCGTCAGCCCCCGCATCGATGGCAGCACTGACATCTCTCAGGCGTACATCAAGGGGATACTGGCCGCTTGGGAAGCCCGTCGCAACCGAGGCGACATTCACGCCTGATCCTGCAAGCATGCGGGCGGCTGTCTGTACATGTGATGGATAGACACAGACGGCTGCTACTGGGGGTACGGGCAGATCCAGGTTTCCGGCATAGGGTCTCATGGCCTTGCGGCAGAGAGAACGAACCTTGTCAGGAGAGTCCTTTCCCTCGAGTGTCGTCAAGTCCAGCATGGAGATGGCCAGTCGAAGACCCGCAGCCTTTGAATCCGTCTTGATGGATCTCCGGGAGAATGCCCCGGCCCTCTGGTCCACCATGACGGTATCAACTCTGTGCTCGACAGACATGGCCCCATCGTACTCCACGGGAACCGATCGGGATTTCGAACCTATTTGCGTACCGTTGCGAAGAGGTCATCGACGAAACCGCCATCCACGAGAACGATTCGCTCTGCTCCACCCTGCATCTGTGCCCTGTAGACCAGGAGGATTCCGTTGTGGTTGTCGATGATGTAGAGAGCATCCTCATCCGTAACAGTTCCGCTTGTTCGAGCAGCTGCTGTCATCAGGGTGAATGTTTCGCCGGAGACGACCATGCCTGCTTCGACCGCGGGTGCAGGCGGCTGGAGCAGTAGAAACGCCAGGCAACCCAGCATGATGACTGCTCCGAGACCGAGGATTCGATCAGTTGAAGAAGAGAACCGGGCTGATGATTTCAGTTGCATCATTGTTCATCGTGTCCGGAGTATGTTCTCGATATCGCGATGGATGTTCCGGTGGGCAGTGGAACGGATCCCCTGCCCCGGCTCCATCCACTGAAGCGTGATGAGTTCCGCTCCCCGCGTATCAAAGACCCAGACCCGATCCGATCGTTCCGATTCACCGGCGCCGGCAACAAGGAGGTAGTGTCCGCGGAGTCCAAGTTGAGCCTGGACGGTTGGAGACCACATCACGAGAGCAATAAGCAACAACAGCACTGCATTCATGCCCAGCAGGAACCGGGACACGGGCCTCTTTCCGGCAGCGCGTGTACGTGGCATCGGTTTCATGTGCATTCAGTCCTGGTGCCCACGTTTCGAGGGCATCATGCTGACGCTCACGATGACCGCAACGACGAGGAACATGAGGAGCATGCCCATCCATACGGCAGGGGCATTCTGATTCTGGTTCGGGGGAGGGGGAGGGAGTACTCCGCCTGAAGCCTCGGCAGCAGCGGCAAGCGTGCCACAGAGCCCTGGTACGGAGAACATCCCAAGAATGGTGCGCAGTCGGAACATGAACAGGTGAGGGTAGATGCAACGACCTTGGAAGGCAAATTGCGATTCAACGCAGGGCGGATGCATCCTTGGCGCCCAGGGAGCGGAAAATCTGCATGGTCGCATCAGAATTGTTCAGCGTGTAGAAGTGGATTCCGGCCGTTCCCTGTTCGAGTAGATCCCGGCACTGTTCAGTTGCCCACTCGATTCCAACTTGCTGAACCGCTTTCGGATCATCCTGGTGCTTGTAAATCCGACGCTGGAGCCTGGCCGGGAAGTTGGTTCCAGCAGCGAGGTCCGCCATCCTGTGGAGTCCCTTGATACTGGTGATGGGCATGATGCCCGCAACGAGTGGAACAGTGATTCCAACCAGGTCACACCGTTCGCACCAGTCGTAGAATGCAGCATTGTCAAAGAACAACTGAGTGGTAACCCAATGTGCTCCGGCTTCCACCTTCTCCTTGAGAAACCCCATTTGCTTGAGCCGATTGGGTGTCTCAGGATGACCTTCAGGGAAACCGGCGACGCCGATGCCAAAGCCACGTGGATCAGGGTGCAGGCCTGATTCGTTGAACCTGCATACGTGTTTGACGAGATCTATGGCAAATGGGTACTCATCATCTCCACGTGCATACCCCTCATCATCTGCAGGCGGATCGCCTCGCAGGGCCAGCAGGTTGCTCACCCCGGAAGATGCATATCGTTCGAGAATGACTTGCATTTCATCCCGTGTCTGTTTTACACAGGTCAAGTGTGGAATCGGATCAACCTGGCCTGAATCCTGGAGCTCAACGACCAGGTCATGGGTTCTTTCTCTTGTTGATCCTCCTGCACCGTAGGTGATTGAAACGAAGGAAGGGGAGAGGGAGATGAAATCACCCAGTCTTCCGCGCAGTGTTTCAAGAGCCTTGCTCGAAGCCGGAGGGAAGAATTCGAAACTGATGGTTCGACCGTCTCGTTGTCGGATGTCCTCAAAATGCATATGGGAACATCCTACACCGTTAGGAGACTGCGACGCTGAAGGGGGGTGACCGATCGCAAGCACCGGGTGATACACTGCGTTCGCGTGCCGGATCCGACGAACATACCCCGCCCTACGATCAAGCGACTGAGTCTCTACCTGCGTGAGCTGGAGAGGCATGAATCCGATGGGAGGCCAACCGTCAACTCTCGCCAATTGGGTGCTTCGGTCGGCATTACCGATGCACAGGTCCGGAAGGATCTCAGTTGCTTCGGACAGTTCGGACAACCTGGAATCGGCTACCGGGTCGCAGGCCTGGCTGCTGAAATCCGTCGCATCCTGAAGGTGGATCGCGAATGGAATGCGATCGTCGTTGGTGCTGGAAACATCGGTCGAGCCATCATGAGTTACCCGAGATTCGGCGACAAGGGATTCAGGATAATTGCAGCCTTCGATGCCGCTCCCGGCCAGGTGGGAATGGAGGCCGGAGGATGCAGGGTCCTTCCAATGGAGGAACTCCATGGGTACATCCGGGAACACCAGGTGCAGATCGCGATCCTGTCGGTGCCGGAACATGCTGCACAGGACGTGGCGACTACGCTCATCGATGCCGGGATCCGAGGGATATTGAACTTTGCCCCCGTGCGATTGGACATCGGGGACGGCGTGGAGGTGACGAGTGTCGATGTCTCGCGTTCCCTGGAGCAGTTGACCTACCAGATTGCCGCCGCTGAGGCCTGACACATCGGCACGATTTCAGCCCAAGTCTTGCTCGACTGCATTTGCTCGCGTATCCTCGACCATCAATGCCCACCAACAGCGACACAATCCGCAGGTATGAAGAGGTCCGTGAACGAGTTGTCGAGGCTGCTGCAAAGGGTGGCACGGATCCCGAGCGGGTCATCCTTGTTGCTGTCACGAAGAACGCATCGATATCACAGGTCCGCGAGTTGATCGAGCATGGCCACGTGGACTTCGGCGAGAGCCGGATGCAGCATTTCATCCAGTTCGAAGCACAGGTCGCGGATTTCCTCGAGCGCCATCGTGAACTTGGCGGTCGAGGTGGCACAATGCCAGAGGAGGTTCGCTGGCATTTCATCGGGCATCTGCAGAGGAACAAGGTTCGCAAGATCCACTCATTGACCACGCTCATCCACTCCGTCGATTCTCTTCGCCTTGCAGAGGAAATACAGAATTGTCCCGGTCGAGAGGAAGGGAAGAAGACCCAGGTACTCATCCAGGTCAACACCGCCGGCGAGCGGGGAAAGCATGGGATCGCGCCGCCTGCAACATCCCACCTCATTGATCAGATTGCCGACCTTCCGGATATCAGGGTGCGTGGACTCATGTGCATGGCTCCGAACCTGGATGATCCGGAGGCATTGCGACCAATCTTCGTACGTACCCGGGAGTTGTTCAAGGAAATCGCCGATTCGGGAGCAGCAGGGAACCAGTTCAACATCCTGTCGATGGGCATGAGCGGTGATTACGAGCTTGCACTTGAATGCGGGGCAAACGTCGTTCGAATCGGCTCGGCGATCTTCGGAACTTCATCAGAAGAGTCCGGCGAACCGGTACCTGCAGGTGATCATCTTTCGGATTGAAGGTCGACTCAGGATCCGAGGGTGGTACTGAGTTGTGATGGTGTCATCCCACCCTGCTCACTGCTGCTTTCCATGATCCGCTCGATCGTTCTGAAACGAGCGTAAGCGAACTCTCCGCTGCTGAGGCCGCTCTTGTTGAGATCGCTGAAGACCTCCCGCAGATCAAGGATGTACTGCCGGGCTTCCGCCTGGCTGCCATCTGAGTTCACCCAGTCGCCAAACCCCGCACTGGTTGGGTCGCCATCCCGGGACTCTGCATACTCAGCCCATGACGACTTGATTGAATCCGCGATATGACTCGTGTTGTTGTTCTCAAGGTTGGCCTCGACATCGCCGGGCTGCAAGGCAAGGAGATCCTGGTATTTCACAAGGCTCTTGCGAAGCATGTTCCGGTTCAGGCGTCGTTGCTTGACCCTGATGTTCCCGGTGGCTGGGTTCACGTTGTTCACCGGATAGTTGGCGAGGATATCCGCCCTGGTAAGAGACCCCTGTTGATCGTCGGGATTAT